>JANQLA010000465.1 GCA_028280855.1 Melioribacteraceae bacterium | reverse complement strand
GAAGATATTCGTCAGCTACGGAAAGCATTCCGCCGGTTCCGCAAGCGGGATCGTAAAGGGTTTTAACTATTCCTTCTTTTCTTAAAATATCTTTATCATTAGCAAAAAGAAGATTAACCATTAAGTGTATAACTTCACGCGGGGTAAAATGCTCACCAGCGGTTTCGTTAGATATTTCAGCGAACTTTCGGATTAGTTCCTCAAAGATATAGCCCATTTCCATAGGTTCTGTAACTTCGAACTTATCTTTAGCATCAGCAAAATGTTTTATCACAAGATAGAGCAGATCGTATTCATCAAGTTTTTTTATCTGGTTTTCAAAGCTAAAGTAATCAATTATTTCTCTAGCACTGATGGAAAAACCATTTATATAATTGCGGAGATTTGCGGCAACATTGTTGTGATCTTTTGCCAGTTCAATAAAATCAAACTTACTTCTGTTGTGAAATTTTACTCTGGATATTCCGTTAAGAATTGGTTCCAAAACTTCCGGTTTTTTGTCTTTATGTTTTTGGTAAGCTTCAAGTACTTGTTTTTTTGTAGGCTCTAAAACCATATCCAACCGTCTTAGTACTGTAAAAGGCAATATAACTTTTCCATAATCAGCTTGTTTATAATGTCCACGTAATAGGTCAGCAATGGACCAAATGAAGTTTGCTTTTTCCCTGAAGTTGTTCATAAGATTGGATCCGAAAATGAAAGAATTTATTTTTGTGAAAAATACCAAAAAAAGCTAAATAATAAATGAGTCCGTACTGAACAGTTATTACTTAAAAAATGATTTTTGCTTTAATAGAGCTGCTTAGTCTTGAATTTCTAATTATAGATTTAAGATAAATTGGTTAAAGGCTGCGGGTGGCTGGTTGTTTTTTGTGGGGGTCCGGTTCGTTTATTAGTTTATTTTTGCGAGCAGGTTAAAAGCGTCTTTATCAAATTTTGAGAAAGCAAACCATTTTTTGCCGAGGTCTTTTAGAGAAGCTCCGAAGTGATAAACGTCTTTGTTGTCAATAATTAAAAACCTGTCGTGTGATTTGTTGAATTCTTCTGCTGTTAATGTGGGATACTGCGAATTAAATTTTTGTACATCAAGCCGCAATGATTTACTAATTCTCTTCGTGTGGATTTTAACATTTACACCAGATTTCTTTTTGCAAAACAAATCTAAAATAGTCTCATCGATATAGTTGTCAATCAGCGTAATGGATTTCTGAGCTTTACGGATAATCCCTGAAACAAATTTATAAGCGTCGAAAATTTGTCCGTCGAAGAAGATGCCCTGTCGTGGTTCAGCCTGTTTTACTCTTAATGCTTCAAAAACCTGCTCAAACTTTTTGTCGGTTTCAATTTGTTTTAATTCTAATTTGCCAAGTCGTTGGAAAATACCAGCGTTTCGATTTATAAAACGCCTCATAGCTACAAAAGCATTTATAATTTGTATGCTCATCTTAATCGCTGTTTCGCTCCGTAAAATACCGGCTAGCATCGCAACACCTTGTTCGGTAAAAACATAAGGATTTACGGAAGAATGTTTGAGATTTTCAAACCGGTCGCAATTTGCGACCAGTTCATTCTTTTCCTGAAAATTCAACTGGAATCTGAAAGTTTCCGGGAATCTTTCAATATTTCTTTTTACCTGCTCATTAAGTCTTTTAGTTGGGACTTCATAGAAAGCTGCAAGGTCCCTATCAACCATAACTTGTTCACCACGGATTGTAAAAATCTTTTGTTGAATTGAAGATAAATCAATTTGCAACCTATTTTTATATTCAGCCATCTCGATTAAAGAAACTTTTTGATCATAACTTAAAAATTACATTATTATGTTAAATAATGCATCATTTGAAATGATTAGTTGAGTGAAGTGTATTTCAGGTTGTTGTAGTATATTTTCGTCAGAAGATTGGTTGTAGTAAATAAAACATATATAAGGGCTTAGCATACCCTTATACCAATAAGAATTTGATGTAAAGACGAAAGTATTGTATTTCAGCCGGTATCGAAATTACTGAAAATTAACTCTCACCCCGCCCCAAAACGTCCTTCCCGAAGCAGGTTCAAAAAAGTTGTTTCCAAATGCGTTTGGAACGACCGACCCGTTGTATCTTTTATCAAATAAATTATCAACTCCAACGTTTAAGTTCAGTTTGGCGAAAGGTAAATCGAATGAATAGATTAGTTGCAAACCGGCAGTTGTGTAACTGTCATTTATGAAATCGTTTGCGTCCGTACTACTTCCGGGTGGTGCCCCGTTAAAATCATTTGCATAAATTTTATCAACCGAGTTAATGTTAATTTGGGAGGAAAGGCCGCTTAGCAATTGTGAATTCAACCTGAATTTGAAATAGTGCTTTGGTATGCCCGGCATATAGTTGCCGCGTAATTGAATTAATTGACCTTCACGCTCAACCACGAAATCCTCGAACTTCATTACCCGGTAGGTATAAGTTATTTCCGCTGCGGCAATTTTGTGAGGCAGCCACTGTAAAGAAACTTCCAGACCGTTATTCCCTGTTTTTCCGCCATTGCGATAATATGTTTCTTCAAACTCATTCTGGTACGGAATCAACATTTCCCTAATGTTCATGTGATATCCAACGATATCATAACTAAAATTAAAGCTGTTGATAAAACCCCGGATTCCAAGTTCGTAATTTTCGATAGTTTCAGGTTTTAACGACTCATTAAAACCGCCGGAGCCGTCGGGTGTGTTACTTAGTTCATTTGCGGTTGGAGTCTGAAACGCGGTGGATAAATTTCCGTAAACAACTATGTAATCGTTAACTCTAACACTTGCTCCAAAAGCCGGACTTAGTTTGTCCATGTTTCTTTTGCCGGAATCATCTTTACCGTCATCCAAGAATTTATCCCCGGCTTCGAAACTGAAATGATCAAAACGCAGTCCGGCGCTAAGCTTAATTCTTTCGTAAGGTTTATAGTCAAGCTGCGAAAATATTCCCGTGCTTTTAACTATTTCATTCTGGTCTAACAGTTTTCTCCCGTAATTAAGATTGTTAAAAATATCATCCGCTTTTATCAAACCGGCATTGCTTAGACCTTCATTTCCAAATTCTATTCGTTGGTCATCCTGCACTTCGTGGTCAAATCCGGCAACCAGCTTAATGCGATGGTTAAAAACACCAGGTGTTATTGAAATCGTTGTGCGCGTTCCGTATGCGAATCTGTCCAGGTCAATAATCCTGCTTGGAATAGCATTGAACAACGATCGCCAGATTCCGTAGAGCGTTGTTTTGAATTCGGTTGTCGGCGATGGTGAGTAGTTCAGCGTAACACCGGTTTGAAACTGCTCAACTTCTTTCCCCGCACCCTGGTTGATTATAAACTGCCGCGCTTTGGTAGGATTATCCGCCGCATCCGATTTATTCAGCGAACTCGGGTTAAGCAGGTAGGGCGCGTTGTAGTAATTAGCCACGAACGAAATGTCAAAATCATTAAGCAACTGCTGTCGCGTAATAAAATTTACTCCGCTGAACCTGGCATCCGAGTGATTCCTGAATCCTTCATAATTTACCGTGTACAAATTGATTCCCGCATCGCCATTTAACAATTTTCCCGACGCCCCGACGCTGAACTTGTTAAACCCATAGCTGCCTGTGTTAAACGCCGGATTAACAAGTATTTCTTCAGTCGATATCGGATCGCTGCTAATCGATATGACCCCGCCGGAAGCGTTGCCGTAAAGCGACGAACTCGGGCCGCGCAATATTTCTACACTTCCCAATGCGCCGGGATTAAGATTGTTAAGCTGTGACTGTCCATCCGGGAACGTTAGCGGAATGTCATCGAGCAGAATTTTAATACCGCGTGTTCCGAATTGCGCCCGGGCGCCTATTCCGCGAATTGTTATCTTGTCCCCTTGAGAAGGATTAAACCGGTTATTTACATTCACCCCGGGAATGGAATTGAATAGTTCTTTAACCGACAACTGGTTGTTCATATTCCTAAGTGATATTGAATCAACCACGCTAACCGAAAACGAAACGGTTTCAAGAGCAGAGCTTTGCCTGCCTACCGTAACTACAATTGAATCTAAGTCAGCTGTATAATTAACTGTTTGAGCGGATACAGGTGTTGAACAAACGACTATAAGGATAAAGAGCGGCAGTTTCAGCAACCGTCTTACTTTTGAAATTAACTTCCGCTCCCGATCACCTTTTTGCATTAAGATTTTTTACCGTTAACCGGCACTATTTTATAAATGATTCCCGGCTCTTCCACAGCAACGTAAATGTAGCCGTCCGGCCCCTGCTTAACATTTCTCACTCTACCGACATCTTCCATTAATCTTTCTTCTGAAAGCACTTTGTTGCCGTCAAGCTTAACAAGCGCTAAATACTCAAAGCGGAGCGCACCAACCAGCAAATGTCCCTTCCAGCCGGAGTACAAGTCGCCCCTTACAAAGTCCATTCCCGAAGGCGCAATTGAAGGCGTCCATTCATGCAGCGGCTGCTCCATTCCTGCCTTAGCCGTTAAATTGGTAAATTTAGTCCCGCTGTAATTGACCCCGAACGATATAACAGGCCAGCCGTAGTTCAATCCTTTTTCAACGATATTAATTTCATCGCCGCCTTTTGGTCCGTGTTCATGCGTCCATATTTCACCCGTTTCAGGATGTTTGATCATTCCCTGCTGGTTTCGGTGCCCGTAAGAGTAAATGCTTTTAACGGCGTCGGCATTATCCACAAACGGGTTGTCTTCCGGTATTCTTCCATCGTCGTGAATGCGGTGGGTTTTGCCCGGATGAGTAGATAAATCCTGCGGGTGAATATCTCGTCTTCCTCTATCGCCGATTGTAATGTATAAATATCCATCGTTATCGAATTCAAGACGCACGCCAAAATGTCTTCCCGAATCGATGTAAGGAAGCGCTTCATATATTAGTTTTTCATCAGTGAGATTAGTTCCTTCCAACTTATAACGGGAAACCGCGGTCGAAGTTAAATCATCATCTTCGGGTTTGAAGCTTGTATATGCCAAATACAGCAAGCTGTTTTCAGAAAAATTCGGGTGGAGTTCTACATCCATAAGTCCGCCCTGGCCATCGGCCCTAATTTCGGGAACCCCGCTAATTTTTGTTTTATTGCCGGACTTTGCAACACGGTAAAAATCCCCGTATTTATCAGTTACAAGCATGTCACCACCGGGTAGAAAAGCCATACCCCAGGGACTTTCAAAACCGTCAACAACAGTTTCGAGTTTGTAGCTTAAGTCTTTTGCCCTGTAAGTTTTAGATTCTTCCGGGCTGCCGAGATTATAGTTATTCAGTTTATTGCTTGCATGCATTATAGCGACTACCATCTCTTTGATTTTCTTATCATCAAAAGCGTCATTAAACGATGGCATTTCCCCATCCTCACGTCCCTCGGCAATGGAAACGTAGATCTCCTGCGCTGAATCCCCGAAGAGCCATTCACGATCTGCGAAAGATTGAATAGAGTCTTCATGGCAGCCGGAGCAATACTCTTCGAAAGTTGCATCGGAGCGCGCAACTATATTTTTGAGTTCATCTTCGCTGAATTGATTCTTTGCCGATTCCTGGTCGGTGCAGGATATTAGCAGGCCGCTAATAAAAAATGCCAAGGTAATAATTTTCAAATACCATTTATATTTTGCTGGTTTATTCAAAAACATGGAGTTTCCCCTTAAGTTGGTGTCTGTTTTTTACGAAATTATGAAAAATTAAATCGATTCAAGAATTAATAACAATTAATAAGGTTTGTTGAGTTCTATTACTACGAAAATATTGAGAGAAAATAGAATTACAATAATTAACCTCAAATTGAATGTCGCGTTTGATACTTTTTAAAAGAAGTAAAAGATTATTAAATCCTGCCATAAATACCTTTTTAATACAACCTTTGTTTGCAAAAAGTAGTCTTAATGTTAGTAGTTAATTGGTTGGCATAATCATACCTAATTTAATTATATCTCAATCGAGAACTTTTCGAGTCAGCTTGGAAAGTATTTTAGCGGGAGGGCAAAATGTTCGCAAATTACTTTAAGGTTGTTTGTAGAAACCTTGTTAACCAGAAATCATTCTCATTAATTAATATTTTCGGTTTAGCGCTTGGCATTGCGGTATGTGTTTTAATTCTACTTTATATTAAAACCGAGTCAAGTTTCGACAAATTTAACGAGCATGCTAATAGGATATACCGAATCGAGCGACAAAGTATAAATTCGAATGGCGAGGTCAGATCACAGACAAATACGCTTGCCCCATCCTTTAAAATATTTCTTGAAGAGTATTTTCCCGAATTTGAAAATATGACTAGGATTTTCAATCCTCACACAAAAGTTACAATCGGTTCAACCGGTTTTAACACTAAAAGATTATTCTTTGCAGAGGATGATATCTTCGAGATATATACTCTTCAAATGATAGCCGGCGAGCCTGGAACTGCACTTAAGGAACCGTTTTCCGTAGTCCTATCAGAGTCCGTAGCGCAAAAGTATTTTGGTATTGATGATCCTATGGGTCAACGATTGGAAATATTTGGGAAATCTTTTACCGTAAGGGGAATAATAAAAGATATGCCGCTGTATTCCCATGTGCATTTTGAGTTGTTGGCGTCATATAAGTCGCTGAGAGGTTATGGCGGAAGTTACAATATTAAAGAAGACTACTTCTTGGGAAAGGATAATTTTTCCGATAATGTTACTTACATTTATGCGAAGATAGCCGAAGGCGTAGACGTCAATAAACTAGCTTCAAAAATGCCTGATTTCCTTGATAGTCAATTACCCCCAATTGTTACAAATGATGGAAGAACAGTAAGCAGAAGCGAAAGAACGGGCATCGGTTTTAGGAACCTGCTGGATATTCACATCAGGGATGATGGAGAAATCGATATCGAGCCGACTATATATTCAGGTTACATTACTTTATTTACCGTAATTGCGATCTTTATTCTTGTAATCGCTTGTATTAACTATATAAACCTCTCGACTGCGCGTGGAATTAAAAGAGCGCGGGAGGTGGGGTTAAGAAAAGTAGTAGGTTCAACCCGTTCATCGCTTATTGTTCAATTTTTGCTGGAATCGCTTTTTCTTTCTTTTATTGCGGTTGTTATCGCAACGCTACTGGTTTTCTTTATCCTGCCATACTTTGAATCGTTTACCGGTTTAACTATAGAATATAATTTGTTACCGGATTCTTTGGTAACGCTTATCGTTATTGGTGTTTTTGTTCTAGCTGGTCTTGGCGCAGGTATTTTCCCGGCTTTTTATCTATCCGCTTTCAGACCTATAAACATCCTGCGCGGTGATATCACAAGAGGCGCGAAGGGGGCAGTGCTGAGAAAATCACTAGTCGTTTTTCAGTTTACCGTTTCTGCTGCATTGATTATGAGTGTGATTGTAATTTACAATCAAATGGAATTTATGCGCAACGCCGATTTGGGTTTCAATAAGGAAAATGTTGTGATGATACCAATTGATAATAACATCAGGAAGAAATGGGATGACTTCAAACAGAAACTTTTAAGCAGTTCAAACATAACTTCAGTTACGGCGTCAAAAAGGGCTCCGTCAGGATTCCTGTCGGATGCACCGGGCTTTACAATTGAATTGAATGGAGAAATTCTTCGTAGTCCGTTTAATATGCCCCATAACAGGGTATGGCACGACTTCTTTAAAACTTACGAAATGGAGATTATTGCCGGAAGAGACCTTTCCGAAGAATTTCCTACAGATGATAGTTTAGCTTACGTCCTCAACGAAACCGCTTGTAGAAATTTGGGAATTGAAAATCCTAATGATGTTATTGGCGCAAGTTTTAGAGCTGCAGGTTATAAGGAAGGTAAGGTAATAGGTGTTGTAAAAGATTTTAACTATGAAACACTTCGCAACGATATAAAACCAATTGTAACTTATATTGCCGGATGGGTAAATACCATCGGCGTAAGAATAGCACCGGGCAATTATCAAAGCGGGTTGAAGCACATTGAAGAGACTTTTGCAAAGTACAGTCCCGGAACATCTTTTGAATTCAGCTTTCTTGATGATCGCTTCAATGCTTTATACAAGAATGAAAGTACGATGATGGAGCTGTTTATTTACTTTAGTTCGCTTGCGATAATTATAGCATGTTTGGGTTTGTTCGGATTAGCCGAATTTACTGCAGAGCGAAAAACAAAAGAAGTCGGTATCCGGAAAGTAATGGGCGCTTCCGTTAAGAGTATTTCAATCTTGTTATCAAAACAGTTTACAAAGTGGGTTATAATCGCAAATGTTATTTCGTTTCCAATTATTAATTACCTGATGAACCAATGGCTTGCGAACTTCGCTTACAGAACCGAGATTGGAATATCTGTATTTATTATTGCATTAGCGTTATCATTGTTAATTGCCCTGCTCACAATCGGTTATAAAACAATAAAGGCTGCTACACTTAATCCTGCTGATTCTTTGCGGTATGAGTAGCGGTTAGGAAAGGAGTTATTTTTTAGAGCAGATTTAGTTGTCCTGCTTACCTAATATTGCAATAATTTGGCAAGATAAATTGACTGTTACACTTCGAGGTTGGTGAGTCCCGCCGAGTGGTGTAAGCTCCATAGAGATGACAGGTTTACTCAGTTAAAATATTTGCAGCAGCATACAAAGGATATACATCAATTAAATCATACCTGCTAAAATTCTCGTTTGATATTCTGATACCGCGTATATATTTTTTTTCATTCAGGAATGTATTCATGCTTTGCATAGAACCTTTTGTGCCGGCTTTTACTTCAATCGGAATTATCTCATTCTGATTTTGCAGAACGTAATCAACTTCGGCATTACTATTTTTTGCTTCCCGATGCCAATAGAATAAAGCAGGTATCTGATAACAAGAGGAACTCTTAATCAACTCAAGCCCAACATACTGCTCAGCTAAGCTTCCCTTGTTAATAGCGCTAAACTCTTTTGAGAGAAGATACTCAGATAGATCGAGTCCCATTAAGCGTTGAAAAATTCCCGTATCCAGAACCAGCATTTTCTGTTTTTTATAGTTTGCTTCAGCTCCAAGTGGAATGCCATTGGATGAACTATGTGTTACTGGGAAAACTAATCCCGCGGTAATCAATAGTTGCAAGGCATCCTTTATTTGAGCGTGACTTGCAAGAGCATTCACTTTCGAGTAAACAAACTTTTTCCCCGCTTGTGAAACTACAGATTGGAATACATCCTGCAGCAACGAAACATTTACTCTTTTTTTGTACTTGGCAAAATCGACTTGTAAAGATATGATGATATCATCCAGTAACTTTTGCGATTGATTCAAACTTCTTGTCTGTAAATATTCCGCAATTACCTGTGGCATTCCTCCAAGGCATAAAAACTTTTGCAAGAGCTGAATTGATTTTTCATGCAGGACATCGTTCAACGGTTTATCCGGCTTAGCTTTTTCAATCATGTTGAGCAATTTAATTTCACCGAGTCCGGCTAAAAATTCCGCGAAGCTTATTGGAAACATAAATGCTGAACGAATTCTTCCAACTCCGAAAGTCGGCATTTCGCTTAGTGCAAACTCCAGCAATGAACCCGCCGCTACTACATGAAGCTGCGGCATCTTTTCGAAAAAAAATCTCAATGACGCAATTGCTTTTGGGCACCCCTGTATTTCGTCAAAAAATAATAGTGTTTTACCCTGAACTATATCTATCCCGGTAATTGCGGATATGTTTTCGCAAATTTTTACAGGGTCTAGATCATCCTCGAACATAGCCTTCATTCGAGGAGTTTCTTCAAAATTTATTTCTATAAAATTCTTGAATGATCTACCCAATTCTCTAATTGTTCTTGTTTTTCCAACCTGGCGAGCGCCGCGTATCAGCAGAGGCTTTCGCTGTTTTTCCGATTTCCAATTTATAAGTTCAATATCAATATTTCTTTTGATGTACATGATGTCCTCAAAAATCCAATCCAATAATGTAGAATAATTATCAAAAATCAAAGGCAATAATTAGTTTATTTTTATAAAAATCCAATGCAATAATCATTCAAATTTGTTAAAAATCCAATCCAATAATTGAGCGAAAAATGTAAAAATCCAAATCGATGATTTGGTCGTTTATATTCTATAAGTAGGGGCAGCAAACTTTGCTGGCCAACCAAGGAACAAATTCCAGCTTGATTCGACTAATTTATTCGGAATTCCGAATAATTGCCTTTTGCTCTGTAAAAATATTTTCTATTTTCCGAATAAATAATAATCAATCCTGGAGATCATATTGAAAAAGATACTTTCACGCGCTGATGAGCTTGTTTTGCTTACAGTTTGGCAACTCCATAACGATGCGTACGGAGTTACAATCAGGAAAAAAATAATTTATGCAACCGGGCACAACTGGTCTGTCGGTTCTATTTATGATTCACTTGAACGTCTTACAAACTGGGAATATTTGAAAGCCGAACAAGGCGATCCCACTCCCGAACGCGGCGGCAAGCGTAAACGATTTTACAAAATAACCGATGAAGGAATGACGGCATTGAACAAATTGCGGAAAGTACAGGATAGCTTATGGACAAGTCTTCCCAATTTAGGTATTGATACCAATCGGTAAAATGAAAACACCGCCGCGCATAGTAACCTGGATTTTATCCATCACAAACAGGAAACGAAACCGCGAAATTGTTCTCGGTGATTTCGCCGAGTTTTACGATGAAATATATTCAAAACGCGGAATGCTGATCGCGTATCTCTGGGTATACAGCCAGGCAGCTCGATCTATTCCGAGATTTATTTTGACAAGTATTTACTGGGGGGCAGTAATGATTATCAACTATATCAAAATGGCATTAAGAAATTTTTCGAAGCACAAAGTTTTTACGGCAATCAATATTCTCGGTCTTTCGGTCGGACTAACATGTTCAATACTTTTTTATTTATTCGTTCAGCACGAGCTTTCATACGACTTATTTCACAAGCATACCGATAATATTTATTCCGTAATAAACACGGATCATTATTACGATTATAATTACAGGCACATTCCCAACGCCGCCGGTCCGGCTTTAAAAGAGTTCTTTCCCGAAATAGGCGAGCAAGTCAGGATTGCGGGAAGTAATACTATTATTAAAACCGGCGACACTTCATTTGAAGAGGAAATGATTCTTGTGGATAAAAACTTCTTTAACATGTTTTCGTTCCAGACAATTGTTGGTAATCCTGAAAAAATGCTGGAAGAAGGGAGTTCTATAGTCTTAACAGAATCATATGCGGCAAAATATTTCGGCACTGCAAATCCGGCCGGTAAAATTATGACCGTAATCTTCGGTAGTCAGACCAAGGAATTCATTGTTAACGGTATTGTTGAAGACCCGCCGTCCAATTCAACAATTCAATTCAATATGCTGGTAAATATTGATAACCTTAAATTTTTCAGGGGACCCGAAGCATTAATTTCCTGGACGTGGCCGCGATCCTACACCTACATAAGACTAAAAGACGAAAACAGCCCGGCAAGCATTGAAGCCAGGATGAATCAATTTGTAGAAACAAGCATGGCGCAAGTTATTGAAGAACGCAAAAGCAGCGGGAGATGGATTGAAGATTCGCCTACTATTGAATTTTGGCTTCAGAGCTTAAAGGATGTTTACCTTAAATCCGATGTTATAGCTGCAAATGAATTCAGTAATATTAATAATTCAATTATCCTGGCAACTATCGGGTTTCTTGTTCTGCTAATCGCCGGTATTAACTTTGTTAATATATCAATCGGAAGAGCATCGGCAAGGTCAACGGAGGTCGGAATAAGGAAAGTGCTCGGTGCTGAAAAACGAAATCTTTTGATGCAGCATTGGGTTGAGTCCATATCAGTTGTAACAATCTCAATGGCAACGGGCCTGCTGCTTACTCTTCTTCTGCTTCCTTTATTTAACGAGATATCAAATAAAAATCTTTTACCGGTAAGTATTTTTCAATTGCAAAACATTTGGATTTTTTGTGCCGCTATAGTCCTTATCGGGATAGCAGCCGGCAGCTTTCCCGGTCTGATTTTATCTAATTTTCATCCAGTATCAATAATTAAAGGCAAGCTTAAAATCGGCGGCAACAACCTGCTAACAAAATCATTAATTGTTTTACAGTTTTCAGCATCCGTCTTTCTTATTATTTCTACCTTAACAATGAACCGGCAATTGGAATTTATAAACTCAACCGACCTAGGGTTTGATAAAGAAGGAATAATAATGTTGGATACCTATGAACGGAACTTCGGGGAAAACGAACGAATCTTCAACCTTTTTAATGATAAAACCGAGAGTTACGAAGACATTATTTCCGTATCCGGCTGCGCGCTGCCTTTTTCAACAAATACCGGCGAGGGAATGCTTACGATAAACGGCAAAAGAATACATTTTAATTTTAACTCGGTTCATTATAACTACATCAAAACAATGGGTATGACAATTATTGAAGGACGCGACTTTTCGGGAGACGTAATCACCGATAAAAACGATTTGATAGTAAACGAAGAATTTGTAAAGCAAGCGGAGCTGGATGATCCTATTGGCACGGAAGTAACGCCGGGATCAAAAATTATAGGCGTTGTTAAAGATTACCATTACAGATCGCTTCAGCATAAAATAGAACCGGTTATCCATCACATTTCTGAACGGATGGGGCCAAAGACGTTATTGGTTCGAATATCTATGGAAAATACTGCAAACGCACTTTCAAGTCTTGAACAAATATGGAAAGAAATATTACCGGACAAACCTTTTAATTATACATTCTTTGATGAAGACCTTGCAAAAAATTATGCCAAAGAACAGAGATGGAATTCTATTACATTTTATTCATCAATACTGGCAGTGCTGATAACTTGCCTTGGATTTATCGGTATGACGGCAATAATTACAAGCAGAAGATATAAAGAGATCGGAATAAGAAAAGTTTTCGGTGCTTCGGTTAAACATATATCGCAAAACCTGTTAAATAATTTTATCCTGCTGATCGGTATAAGTTATGTGATAACGTTTCCAATTGCTTTTTACCTGATGAATAAATGGCTTGAAGATTTTGCTTATCGTACAACGGTAGGAACCGATGTTTTTATTATTGCCGGCGCCATCTCACTTGTTATTACAATACTTACGATAAGCTACCAGGTGGTAAAAGCGGCAAAGTTAAATCCGGTAGATACATTGAAGTATGAATGATTAGCTGTAGGGAAAGCAAACTTTGCTGTCCCTGTAAATACATAATAACTAGTTTATGAAAACACCTCCGCACATAGGAAGCTGGATTTTATCGATCACAAACAGGAAGCGAAACCGTGAAACTGTGCTAGGTGATTTCACCGAGTTGTATAATGAAATATATTCCGAGCACGGTAGGGTGTATGCATATCTTTGGTTTTACAGTCAGTCATTGAGATCAATTCCGAGATTTATATTTACAAGTTTTTACTGGGGGTTTATCATGATTGGAAACTATCTTAAAATTACTTTCAGAACAGTACTTAAATACAAGACCTTTTCAAGTATTAACATTTTCGGGTTCGCCATCAGTATATCGATCTGCCTAATGATTATCATTTTTATCAATGATCAAAAAAGCAGCGATCGGTTTAACGAGAAAGGAGACCGTATAGTTCGTGTATACACAACCGACAAAGATATTAAGTATTCGGAGGTAAGAGGCTATGCTTCTACTACCGGTTCATTAGCTCCTTATTTGGAGGCCAATTACCCGTTTATCGAAGATGTTGTAAGATTAAGACAGAACCGGGGAAGTGTTTTATACAAAGGAACAGCTATTTCTATCGGCGGTTTGTATGCCGAACCGTCTTTCTTTAATATTTTCAGTTATCAATTAAAAGCTGGAAATCCCCAAACAGCATTAAGCGAACCGTATTCGATCATTTTATCTGAGGAAACCGCTCATAAGTTTTTTGGAAATGACGATCCAATAAATAAAAAATTGAGCCTTGAAAAATTAGGTGATTTTACTGTAACCGGTGTCCTGCCAGATTTGGAAATGAAATCCCATTTAAGATTTGACGCTTTATTTTCTTTTTCTACCGTATCATCCCTGGAAAATAGCGGTGTCTTGGATAGTGATATGAACAGCTGGTCATCATTCGAAAAGTACTATACATATGTTCTCCTAGAAAACGAAGGCGATCAGTCAATTTTTAAGGAGTATCTTACTGAAATTGGCGATGTTATTTTTCCGGAACCGGAGAACGAAAGGTACGGATTTGAAATTCAGCCAATATTCGAAATCAATTTAGGAATAAATCTTTGGTACCCTATGCCGGGGACCGTGAAATCTTCCGAATTAATTTTCATTCCGATTTTAGCCGTGTTGATAATATTTATAGCGTGTTTTAATTATATAATTTTGTCTATTGCCCACTCGTTAAAGCGCACAAAAGAAATCGGACTTCATAAAATAATCGGTGCGGGAAGAAGACATATAATCAAGTTGTTTCTCAGCGAGGCATTTGTGATCACTTCTTTTGCACTTATTTCCGCATGTCTTTTAATTCTTTTGTTGATTCCTGTCTTTAATGGATTGGACCTTATTGAAAACAGCAAGCTGAAAATAAATATTCAGCAGATGAAAGATCCCGATTTATACGTTATTTTCATTTTATTCGGAATAGGCGTAAGCATTATGGCGGGATTAATACCGGCCTTATATCTTTCTTCATTTAAGCCGGTTAATGCGCTTAAAGGAATCTCTAAAACAAAGGGATTATCTCATCTCCCTATGAGTAAAATTCTGATGGGAATACAATTCGCGGCTTCATTAATTTTTATAATATTTATCTTACATTTCAAACAACTACATACCTATTTAACAACATTAGATTACGGAATAGAGACGGAAAACCTTGTCAACGTGTATTTGCGGGAAGTGAATTACGAGCTTTTTAAGAATGAAATAATTACGAATAGTAATATTAACGGTGTTTCTTTATCAAGCGAAGTACCGGTCTATGGCGGCCAAAGAGTTCTAGATTTAAGAACCGAGAGTATTGAAAAACCGAGACCTACATTTTACTACAGTGTTGATCCTGAATTTATTAATATTTTTGATATAGAATTAATCGCGGGTCGAAATTTTTCCACTGAATTTTCGACCGATACGAAAAATGCTGTTATTATTAACAGGGAGGCTGTCCGGGTTTTTAATCTCGGTTCACCGGGCGAGTCAATTGGAAAAACACTTCTTACCGGCGATGATTGTGAAGTCAGGGTGATAGGGGTTGCTAAGAATTTTATCTATTATTTTCCTGATGAACCGATTGCTCCGTTAGTTCTTCAGTATAAGCCCGGGGAGTTTGAATTCGCCAGCATCAGTTATACGCCTGGAACAAAAGATGAGATAAAAGCATACCTGCAAGAGGTATGGAAAAAGTTTGATAAAGTTAATGATGTAAGTTATCAGTTTTTCGATGATGCCAAGCGGGACTCCGACAATGAAATGTCGGGAATAATAGCAATTTTTAGTTGGGCTGCCGGCTTTGTTGTACTTATTGCGCTTCTTGGACTTCTCGGCATGGCGCTTTACAGTACTGAAATGAGAATAAAGGAAATCGGTATTAGAAAAGTACTCGGAGCGAGCGTCTTTAATGCAACGTACTTGCTATCAAAAGATTACGTAAATATGATTTTGTATTCCGCTGCTTTTGCAATCCCCGGTGGGTATTTTCTGTCGGACTCGTTTTTTCAGTTCTTTGCGTTTCGACCCGATTTAAACCTTTGGGTGTTGCCTTGCGCCTTGTTCTTCGTTTTAATTTTGGCTTTGATTACAATCAGCTCTCAAACTGTAAAAGCTGCTCTTACAAATCCGGCAGAGACTCTAAAAGAAGAATAAGATATTATAGATTTTGATATATACAAAAAACAAAGATCTTTCATTAGATCTATAAAGAAGTATTTGATGGTATTATTGGAGGGAACACGGAATGAAAAAACAAATTTTAATTACCACATTGATTCTGTCAACGGTAATATGTATTAATGCCCAAAATACGGACTTTCCCAAACTCACCGGACCTTATCTTGGTCAGACACCACCATTAAGTAAACCCTTATTATTTGCCCCCGGTATAGTTTCCACCAATGCTGGCAATCATAGCAGCGCAGCAATAAGTCCCGATGGAAAGGAAATATATTGGACTATGGTAAAAAACATAAGAAAAATATGGTTTACAAAGTTGGAAAACGGTAAATGGACCAAACCTAAAATTCTCCCATTCTGTAAAAGTGATTCATATAAATACGATAATCCCTTTATTACCTCTGACGGAAAAAAATTCTTTTTTACTTCAACTCGTCCGGGAGCAGTTTCGCAGGAAAAGGAAACTATCTGGTATGCTGAAAGAGATTCATCAGGATGGCTGGGTCCCAAACCGGTCGGTAAGGAAGTAAACGAAGTCCCTTTACATTGGAGTATTTCCGTATCTGATTCGGGAACGCTCTACTTTCAGTTTCAGGATGTAAGCGGGAAAGGTCTGGGAGGAATAGGTGATATCTATTATTCAAAGTTGATTAACGACATGTATACAAAACCGGTTAGTATGGGTTCGGCAATTAATACTCCGGTAACTGAAACCTGTCCGTATATAGCGCCAGACGAATCGTATATTATCTTTACAAGATTTGACCAAACAAATCCAAAAAATACTGGCATCTTTATATCCTATCGGGATAAACTAGGAAACTGGCTGCCGGCTGTAATGGCTGAGGGAGGTACAAGAGAAAAAGGAGGACTTAGTCCCAGGATATCTCCCGACGGCAAATACTTATTCTATGTAAATGGAGGAATGTGGTGGATGCCAGCCGCATTTATTGAGGAATTAAGGCCTTAGAATTGTTAAGCAAATTTAATGATGGAACCCACTGAACCTTTCATCTCCGGCCTGTAATCAGTTTTAGGGACGAAGACAGGAAGACGAGATGCATAATAATTTATTTTGTGAGGTTATAGAGCCCCGCATTGCGGAACAAACTCCGTGGAGATGACGTTGTAATCCTAATTCAGGTTCCTGAGCGAAGACGAAGGGAGAAGAAATATTAAACACCATTGAATCTACCTAAACAAACTCTTTTGTAAGTAAAGTGTCGGTTTTCTTCTTTAATTCATCACGGTCTGCTAAAAGCATTTGCTCAATAACATCCACGTGGTAATGAGTTTTATAAAATTTCGGTTGAGAATTAGTTAGGTGGCAAATAGCTGCGCCGCCTACTTTCGCATTGTAATAGTTTTGAAGAATGTATTGATACAATGAAAGCTGAAGCGAATAATGGTAGTAGTTGCAATCCATTAGGTGCGCGGTCGCTTCATTGTTGCCCATCTTATTATTGAATGACTGTGTATCTATACGGCGGTTGGTTTTCCAGTCGAGTATTTTATATTCTTTTTTCAACCGGTCGTAAATCAACAGGTCAATTGTGCCCGCCAATGCTAACTCTTTGGAGTACACAATCACTTCGGGGTAGATGTCGTATCTTTCGATGGCTGTTACATCTTCTTTAATCCAGTTAACGGCCATTTTACTTTTGGGGTGTGTAGCAGCATCTTTATTGTTTATGTAGCTTTCAATTTCCGCATGAATTAAAGTACCTTCTTCTGCAATTTTATCCCACTCCAAAACCAGTTCCTGCGGAGTCAGATGCATATAACTTTCGTTAGTTGAAGTAAGGTTATTCGCTATACCGATTTTATCGAAAGGCGGGAAAAAATACTTGGCAAAAGTTGTACACGAAGTAAACTTAAATTCCGGGTCGTCTTCTAATTTATATTCATGGGTACTTTCTATAAGCTTAATGTTATTATCGGCAAAATTCCGCATTCATTTCTCAAATTTCAAAGGTGTGAAGATACGAAAATTTAGTGTGTAAAGATGACACCTTGGGTGATAAATACGTTGCGGATCGTTAAAAATCATAATAAAGCGGAATAGAAGTAACAATTTGCATTTATGGTTGAATTATGACCATATTTGCAAAAGTAAACTCAAGCGGAATTAATTATGACGGAAAAACGAGAGTACAAGTATTTAGAAAAATACTTAGCAGAAATCCAGGCAGATGGAAAACTATATTTTACAATTGATGATTTAAAGGAGAAATTCAGTAATTATTCGCTCAACTCTCTAAGGATGAATCTGAAAAGGTTGAATAAAAAACGTATGATAAAATTCATTATGAGTGGATTTTATGTAATAATCCCTCCGGAGTTTTCCAGGCAAAAAATGCTGCCTCTGGAGTTATTTATCGATGCTCTCTTTAATTATTTGGGAAGATCGTACTATGTGGGTTTACTTTCAGCGGCATTCTACCATGGGGCATCTCATCAGCAGCCGCAGGAATTTTTTGTTATGATTAACAAACCTCCGATGCGAAATAACAATGCCGGGGGACTAAAGATAAACTATATGGTTAATTCCGATTTAGCAAATAGTAACATTGAGGATAAGAAGACTGCATCGGGATACATGAAAATTTCAACACCGGAACAAACCGCCATTGATCTAATAAAATTCCAAAGCAGAATTGGCGGATTAAACAGGGTCTCAACAATTTTATCCGAGCTTGCAGGAACATTAGAGAAGAAAAATTTGAAGAACATCCTTTCCTTATCACATCCTTATGCAGTGCTGCAGAGGTTCGGCTTCCTTTTTGATAAGATTCTTAATAAGAAGGATTTAGCGGATGTAATTGGCAATTACCTGGAATCGAAAAGGATATTCCGTGTACCGTTAAAAGCCGGGCAAAAGAAAGCCGGATTCCCGGTTGATCCGAAATGGAAAATAATTGAAAACACTAATATTGAAATTGATTTTTAACAATGATTCCCAAAATATACATAACACAGTGGAAAAAGCACGCCCCCTGGATTAGTGATTACCAGGTTGAGCAGGACTTAATCATTGAACGCGCACTATTGGAAATATTTTCGAATAATCATTTGAAAGAGCAACTTGCTTTTAGAGGCGGAACCGCCCCTCATAAATTAATTATTTCTATATCCGCAAGTCAGATATTCTGAAGATATTGATCTGGTTCAATTAGACCCGGGTTCAATAGGCAATACATTAAACCTTTTAAGAGAAAAACTTTCTTTTCTGGGCAAGGCAAATTATAAACTTACTTCGCACAACGCTACACTAATCTTCAAGTTTGAAACCGAATCGCTTCCGGCAATAAATCTAAAACTAAAGATAGAAATAAATACCAGGGAGCACTTAAGAGTTTTTGAAATTCGAAAGATTAAACGCGCTTTGCAAAGCGAATGGTATTCCGGAGAATATGAAATTACCACCTGCTCTCTCGAAGAATTATTAGCTACTAAAATGCGGGCATTATATCAGCGCAAGAAAGGGCGAGACTTATTCGATTTATATTATGTTCTTGAAAAACGCGACATCGATTGCAAAAAGGTTATACGTGCTTTTATGAAGTACCTTGATCGAGAAGGGAGTAAGATTAGCAAAAATGATTTCGTTAAAAATGTTCAGGCTAAATTAATTGATCCGGATTTTGTTGGTGACACAAAAGCGATTTTGCGACCTGGTGTTGAATATGAGCATACTGTTGGTTGGAATTCTGTTAAGACAATTTTTATTGACAACTTGATTTAGCGTCTAAAGATGACATTTTTCAAAAAGATGAACTGTGTTAAAAAACAAGTAAAATCGGATCATTAAGATGCATATCTCGGATGTATATAATCATCCGAGTACATTCTATTATTTTTAACAATCGCATAAAGTTGTTTAACTAATTTATTTGCAACTGCTATCAAAGCAGTCATCTTTGATTTTCCTCTCTGGAGCAATCGGACATAGAATTCTTTACATGCTTTGTTATATTTTACAGCGGACATGGCAGACATATAAAATAAACTTCTTAATAGTTTATTACCTTGTTTACCTAACCCTTTCTGTTTTTTAAGTGATGTCCCGGAATTTTCAGTCTTAGGATTGAGTCCTATGAAAGCTGATACCTGTCTATATGATTTGAAGTTCTCCAGGTTTCCTAAATGTGCTATTACTGCCTGCGCAGTTTTTTCTCCGATTCCTCTTATGCTTTTAACCTGTTTATATAATTCGGCGAAGTTTTCTTCAAGTATCTTATCTATTGTTTCATCAATTTTGATTATTTCTTTATCTATCACGGTCACTATTTTCTTTATCGATTTAATTATAATAGTATTGTTTTCGGGCAGTATAAGTTGCGAATGCAGCAAATTTTTGTTCTGTATCTTTTGTTTTATCAGTTGATTGCGAACCGTAATAATATCCTTTAATTTTGTCTGTGCTTTGGATGCTACGATAAAAGCTTTCGGATTTTGTTCCATTGCATATAATGCCAAAGTTTTTGAATCAATTTTATCTGTCTTTGTTCTAATCATTTTCATTTGAGCGTATCTTTTGCTTACTAAAGGATTTAATACCGTAAAAGCTATTCCTGCACTTACCAATTCGGCAACAAATTTTCTGTGATAGTTTCCTGTAGCTTCCATCACAACAAAAGTATCACCGGGTAATTGCTCAATTATTTTTTTTAGTTGATCTGAAGTATTTGCAATAGCTTTTGAAAAGATTATTTTCTCATTATCTTTTTTAAGTAATGAAAAATCAACTGTTTTATGGCTGATATCGGCGCCGAGGTAATACTTAAACAATTTTTCCATTGAAGACCCTGTAAAAAGTTATTGTTCTGAATTAGTTTAGGGAGTAAATAACTCTTATATCAACATCGCATAATACAGGCTTTTGCCTAATGAACTGCCCGATATTTAGAGTTTGATATGGTGTGGACTATCATCTTTCACGGTCTTCAGACCTATGTCATCTTGTCCTTAATCACCATATCTCCCTAATCAAAGTTATTTACTTTTTAACATACGATGTCATCTTTGGTGTCAAAAAAAAATCTACAATTGTTTCAACTTTTGAAACAATGGCGCGTCCAAAGTTGTAATTATTTCAAAAAATGAAACAACTCCCGGGAGTTATGAAAGTACTTACACGCCAGGAAGAATTAATCCTGCTAACGGTTCACCAGTTAAAAGATAATTCTCACCTCGTAAACATTCGTCAATATCTAATAGAAAACACAAACCGTAAATGGTCGGTCAGCTCAGTATATGTTCCGCTGGACAGGTTAACTCGCGAAGGCTATTTAACCGAACGCAAAGGAGGCCCAATCGGCGAACGCGGCAGGCGGGCGGTTAAATATTACGACTTAACGGACGACGGGTATAAAGTATTACAAAATACACGTGCAGTTACTACGAAGTTCTGGGAAGGATTAGAGGGAGCTCGTTGACCGGCATGAATCCCAGGGTTCCAAAGTTAGCGGAAAAGCTGCTTTCGTTATTTTTACCATTCAAAGATAAAGAATCACTCCTTGCGACTTACGAATACATTTTCTTCGAGCAGCTGGATAAGCACGGTTATTTAATAGCCTTCGTTTGGTACTGGTCGCATGTATTGAGAACGATTCCACGTTACATATCAAACACAATTTATTGGGGCGTAGTAATGTTCAAAAGTTATTTGCTTATTGCATTTAGAAACATTCAAAAGTACAAGTTATATTCAGCGATCAACATAGTCAGCTTTTCGTTAGGACTGGCAATTTCAATAATATTGGCATTTTATGTTATCGACGACTTAACATTCGACACTTTCGACGAAAACTCGGACGACATTTACCGCGTTCTGACAATTGATGGTTCCGGCGGAGATGACGCACGGACATACTCCATAACTGCAGGACCGTTATTACCCGCCATGCACCGTGAAATACCCGAAGTTATCGGCGCTACAAGATTGTTTACCAACGGCAACATCCCTGTTAAAGCCGGTGAAGATGAAATTACCGGGCCCGATGATCCCGACGCGCTTAATATTCAATCGCTGCTTGCAGATTCAACATTCTTCAGTGTTTTTGATTTCGAAATACTAGCCGGCGATTCATTGAAAGCTTTAAAGGAACCCGGCGGAGTATTGTTAACGGCAAAATACGCGGCATTACTGTTCGGCAAAGAAAATCCCATCGGCAAAAAAATTACCACGCCCGTTTTAGAAAACGCGCACGTGAGCGCAATAATTGAAGAACCTCCCGTAAACTCTCATATTGAATTCGGAATTATTATACCGCTAAGAGTTGAAACAAACGAATTCTGGTTTAACAGGTGGGAGAACATTTTACTTTCCGGGTACGTGAGGTTGAACAAAAACGCGGACGTTCAAAATGTTGAAGAGAAAATCATAAGCTTGTATCGAGAGCATACTACCACTGATATTTTTACCCCGAAGCTTCAGAGATTCAAAGATGTACACCTGGGCTCAGCCGACTTCTTATATGATTTTATGAATCGCAAAAAGAACGATATAAACATAGTATACGCCGTTGGTATAATCGGCTTCATGATATTATCTATAGCGGTTATCAATTTCGTCAATTTAACCAGCGCAAGAGCTTCCAAACGAGCTCGGGAAATCGGAATTCGTAAAGTTATCGGATCGAACAAATCCAGGCTGCTGTTCCAGTTTCTCGGTGAATCCGTTATGTTAACCGTGTTCACAATGGTTATTGCCGTTTTAGCAGTTGAGTTTGCTCTGCCCTATTTATCCGGGGTGCTGGGTAAAGACCTTGAAATTAACAGCTTAGGCAGCCCGCTTGTTTTATTGGCCTTTGCGTTATTCGCTTTATTTGCCGGTATACTTGCCGGACTATACCCGGCGCTTATTATGTCTTCATACAAACCGACTACCGTATTGAAAGGCAGTTTCTCTACTTCAGCAGCCGGTGTTTTTGTAAGGCGTTTCCTGGTTGTATTTCAATTTACACTTACCATGACAATACTGACGGGCATCTTTATTATATATAACCAGATTGAGTTTCTTAAAAACACCGATGTTGGTTATAACCGTGAACAAGTTGTCGTTATCAGCGAAAGAAACCAAAGAAATAATAATGTTTACATGAATTTGCTTAGTACAAATACCAATGTTATATCAATCGGCAGAACGGCTCTTACGCCGGATCGATTGATCACAAGGGTTGAAGTTATTCCCGAAGGATATTCCGAAGAAGAAAGCTTCATGTTTCAGCAGTTCAGTATTGACGGCGGTTTTTTATCAACGCTTAACATTGAGCTGATTGAAGGCCGCGGTTTTTCCCAAGAATACCCTGGCGATACACTTAATTCAATCATCGTAAATGAAGCCGCGTTAAGAACTGCCGGGTGGACGTCAGGCGTAGGGAAAATTATTCGGCAGGAAGGTGAAGGAGATACTTTTGTTGGGCGCCGTATTGTGGGTGTAGTTAAGGATTTCCATTACCAGTCGGTACGAAATGTTGTTGAACCCATGATGATGGTTTACCGCGAGTACCCGCGTAACTTACTGATTCGTTTAGCCGGCGGCAATATCGAAACAACCATTAACTCGCTTAGAGAAGCTTATGCGCAGGCTTACCCAAACGCGCAATTTGATTATAGATTTCTCGACGAAATATTTAACGCGCAATTTGAAAACGATGAATTGTTCGCTAATTATATAACGCTTCTTTCCGCGCTGGCAATATTTATATCATGTATTGGTTTGTTCGGACTCGTTTCTTATTCAATTGAACAGCGTTATAAAGAAATAGCTGTGCGTAAAATACTAGGTTCGGGGGAAAGGAAAATCATTCAACTTCTTTCAGGCGATTCCATAAAATGGATACTAATTGCTATTCCAATTGCCTGGGTTCTCAGTTATTACGCGTCGGGTATTTGGCTGGAAGGTTTTGTATTCAGGTTGCCGTTTACGGTTACGCCTTACATTATATCGGCGGTGCTAACACTCGCTATCGCGTTTCTAACTACGCTTGGTCAATCCGTGCGCGCATCCCGAATGCAGCCGGTTGATAATCTTAGGAATGAGTAAAATTTTTGGGGTGGCCTCTCAGCCCACCCCTTTCCAGATATAATTACTAATCAAACGTATTTAAAATTTTTAAAACTATCCAACTAGCACTCGTTAATAAATAAGTTGTTAGAGTTTACTTTTTGAATGAAAACAATTAATTTTATTCTTAGACTTCGCCTAATTATTTATCCTTTTCGATGACAATTAAAAATCTTAATCCGATACTTAACTCGCCTTACGAAGAACCAAAATATCACTATGCTACCGACGAAGAGGGAAATCTAAATTACGAGGATAGACGTAAGGGTCGACGCATTTTTACACCTGATATCCCAGTTATTCCTACAAAACAAACCGAGAACAGTATCTTTGAAGTTAACGACTTTAAGGAGCAATATGACGCTGAGTTAGTAAATGAATTAAGGAAAGAGATCACTAAGTGGAGAGAAGAAAAGTATCCAAATACAACCCGCGTAACAAAAGAATTATTAGATTATTGGTTTTTAAATTCTGATAGACTCTCAATACAAAAATTATTTTTTGCTCAACAAGAGGCAATTGAAACAGCGATTTGGCTAAACGAAGTA
>JANQLA010000440.1 GCA_028280855.1 Melioribacteraceae bacterium | reverse complement strand
ATGCCTCTTCCATAAGATCAAAGGCTTGCTGCCAGCCTGCTTCGGTAGCGGACGTTTCGCCCGGCGGCACCTCTCGTAATTCAGCGGCTATGTCATCACCGGAATGCTCGAACGTTACGAAGCTTTCGCCATTGATTTCCTTTATCGTGATAATGATCGTGTCGCTGTTGGCCGAAAACCGGGGCATAGCAAATGTGTACTGCAGTCTTGACGGACGCTCAACCTTGAGGTAGGTACCCTTAGCGAGGTACTCCACTTCACCTTCCCACCGGATGATCTTCCATTGCCCACCGACTTTTAAGTCAATGTCGAATTCCGCATCATCTCCCCACCAGATTGGTAGCAGCTCCGGTTTTGTTAATGTGTCGAAAACTGTTTCCGGCGATACATCAAATCGCCGCTCTATGCGAAGGAATGGCTGGTCTGTTTTGGTTGTCATAATTACTCCCTTTGTTTTTTTCGCTCGGCGGAACTCCTACCTAAAGGTGTTATGCCTATGCCAAAACTCAACACGGAGATGCCGCTTACTTGCAATATACCAAAGTTGTAGCTATCTGTTTGTAAACCTGTCCGGCGAAGCTCACTTTTGAGCTTAGAAGGATTCAACCGCACAAACCTGTTGAAACAATTTACCCACCGTCTTTTCCCGAAGGGATCACTATGTGATTGGCTAGTTGCTCGATTCTGACGACTACCATACTTGATAATAACAAACACACTAAACAAAATGCTGAACAGTTTGTCCTGCTTTATGGGGAAAATTAAAACAAAAAATGCACGTATGCCAAACAGCGCCAATCGGCTTGAAAGATCAGTAACATGCCATTCTTACTTTAATAGCAGCATTTTCTTCGTCTGAATCAAATCACCTGTTTGAAGCCGATAGAAATAAACACCGCCTGCCAGGTTACCTCCATCAAATTTTACTTCATAAATTCCTGGCGTTTCGTGTTTGTTTACCAATTGGGAAACTTCGTTTCCCAGGGTGTCGTAGACTTTTAGGGTAACAAACAACCCCTCCCTTATTCCCTCCCCTTGGTAAGGGGAGGGACGGGGTGGGGTTGGAATTGAGTATTGAATAGTTGTACTCGGATTAAACGGGTTCGGGTAGTTTTGCTTAAGTGCGTATTCAGTCGGTAGTCCGTCAGTCGACGGATCGTCTTTAATATCGGTTATTATGTAGCTAACCTCAGCTATGGTTCCGTAATACTCGTAACTGCCGTCGGTGTCAAGTTGTTTGAGGCGGTATTTTAGAACAGGATTAAGAGAAAGATTAAGAGTATCTATGAATTCGTAGTTCTTAGGTGAGTTAGAGTTACCGTGCCCTTGAACAAACCTAATCTTCAACCATTCTGTGTTCTGAGTACCGTGTTCTGATTGCTGCTTTTCCACTTCAAACCCATAATTATTCACCTCCGTTGCTGTTTGCCATTCGAGAAGGACTGCTTCGTCTAGTTGGGTTGCGGTAAAAGATACCAGTTCTACTGGTAGAGCTGCTGCCGGGTAGTAATGTTTTGTGCTGTCATCCCGGGAATTGTAAAGAGTTACTGTAGCATTAGTAATGTTATACCAGCTATCGCCTCCATTTAAAGCGGAATGGTATGTTATCGACATAAAGAAACTATCACTGGATACAGTAAAATTTTCCGGCGAAATGAGGGTGTTGCCATAAGTATTATCATCCTCATTATTAATATCGATGCCTTCCCTGGTTTCAAAGTCAATTATTTTATCTACACCCGTATCTGTTTCCAACCGAATTCGTGTCAGCCCTATAGAAAAATCATCTTGTCCGATAGTTAGCTTAAGAGAATCCGAATGAATTACAGTTAAATCGGTAATTGCAGGAGCTATGGAATAGTTTAAAATCCTGAATGGATTTCGGCTATTCTCTTTGTTAATTAGACCATCGTCCCTATCCACGTAATATTCAAAATGTAAATGTTCCGTATTAATATTTTCTCCGGAATTGCCTACAAGCCCAACCGTATCTCCGATAGATACTGATTGACCTTCCGTAACCCAAATAGTATCGAGGTGAAGATAAGCGGTTTGGCGGGCCCTTTTAACGCCGTTTGCATCGGTCAGTGAATCATGCGCAATTACAACAAAATTGCCGAAACGTCTTAAGCTGGTAGTAGAATCTACGCCTGAGTCAACATAGGGTCTTACACGTACTACCTCACCGGCAAGAGGCACATGAACGCCTGTACCCGTAGGTTGCGGAATATCAATTCCCCGGTGAAAGTCGTAACTGCCGCTGAGTAACCTAGGGCCGTAACCATCTGCTAAATCGTCTTGTACCGAATTGCTTCCGCTTATCGGCCAAACACTGGATGATATATCACTATTCTGATAGATTAAATCTTGTGAATAACTATTAAGTGCAACTATAAATGCTAATGATATGGTGACTGCATACCTACTCATTTATAGCCCCTTTTTAATTTACATATAACGTTCTGTTATGTTAAAACACAAGCCGTATTAAGTTCTCTTCTTTATAAATATAATTAGTTACAACCTGTTATTCGCTGTCAGGGCAGCAGTTATCATACCCGTTTTCAATAGAACTAGGCTGTACTTATTACCTTATACAATGTATATTTTTCTTGCTTGTCCACCATAGCTGTACTATAGCGAAGGTGGGACTTCGAACCTTTAATATGTGTTTGGTGACTTATTGCATCAAGAGCATTTTCTTTGTTTCCCTAGATAAACTAATTTGTAATGTATAGAAATAAACCCCGCTTGGTAGATCATTCCCTTCAAAAACTATTGAATATTCACCTGCATTTTTTTCTTGATTTACAAGAGTCGAAATTTTTTCACCTATAGAATTATAAATTGTTAATTTCACGAAGCCGGGTTCCGTGATCGAGAACTTTATTGTAGTAGATGGATTAAACGGATTGGGATAATTTTGCCTTAGTACATATTTAATCGGTCTGATCGTTATTTCATCAATCCCAGTGGTGTTATCAATTATTGTGAGATAAAAGCTTTTTTCAGTTTCATTTAACCCATCATTTAATAAAACAGAAATTTTAATTTTTGTGTTGTAGTTGCATTTTGGTACAATAAAGTATCTGTCTTTTAAATTAAAGATATCGACTATTTGTGAATCACCCACAACCTCAACAGATAAATCATCACTTTCGGGATCGAAGTAAGACAAGTCTAATTTTAGTGTATCGGATAAAGTGATCGCTGTGTCAGGCAGATCGGTAAAAAGCACAGGAGTGCAATTAATAGAATCCTCTTCAACTTGAAATGAATATATATATGTTTCAGACAATACAGATAAACGTGACGAGTTATATGACATGACAATTTTGCTTTCTGCTTTATTAAAATTGATTGTTCTTCCAGTCTGTGCCTGCTGACCAGAGTCAACTATATGGGTAGGATTGAATAGCTGATTATCAACGATTTTCGATACATAGAGATCCGCTATATCTGGGGTTCCTGTTTCATAAAAAACATATATAGTGTTATTTGGTCCAACCGTTAAATCAGGACCGCCGCTAATAATTTCGTACTTATTATGTTGCGATAACTGGACCGGAATACTAAAAATTTCGTTATAATTTTTCTTAATATAATACAAGCCACTTAAAACATTATCATCTGAAGAATAACAACTAATATGTATGTTATTGTTTTTATCAATCACAATTGACGGGTTTTCAGCATTCTGAATCCCAAAATGTTTCTGCCATATTCCGGTGGGGTTTTTAACTGCCGCTCCTGTTGTGTCATTATTTGTGTAGTAAAGTTCGGGCGCATAATCCGGTGTGGAAGCCTCCCAGACGAAATGAGTAATGCCCTTGTTGTCAACTGCAAGGGAGGAGTTCCAGGCAAGGATGTCATCTGTTAAATCCGATAAATTAATTACCTCATCTTCATTATTAGACAAATCTTTTTTATAATACATTAAAAACCCTTGGCGGGACCATATTATATGGATTGTAGAATCTGGGGAATAGGCAATATTTGAGAGGAAATTAATATCTGTGACTTGACTAGAATTGGCTGTTCTTATTGATGAAGCATCGGACAAATATTCGATATTTCTGAAATCATATTCTTCCTTTTTGCCTAATGACCGGGAATTAATGGCGCTGATTGTAACAGATTCTGAGAATCCATCACTATAAGTTCCTGAAGTATAATATAATTTAAACTTAGATGAATATGAAATATGGACAATCCCGGAATTGGTAACAGCTAGAGAAACATCGTTTTTGTAGCCCTTAATATTGCTGACCTCGATGGGCGTTTTATAATCACCCTCAGAATTATTTGTATAGTATATACCCCAATTGTTATTGTCGTTTGCGTCAATACGCCCTCGCCAGGCTACGTGAACAATCCCGTTCTTATCACAATCAATAACAACACATTCATCGATTTCGTTATTTTGACTTAATTTTACACGATCACCATTGGCTACAACTGAATTAGATATTAAAATCCAAAATATAATTAGCAATTCTTTTAATTTTTCTTTTACCATAATAGTTTGTACCACTCTTAATTGATAACATGCCATTTATTTATACGGGAACTCTACCCGGATAATTGCACTTACTGTTATCTGCTTATCACGAAGTCTCTTTGGGATAAACAAACTCAAATTTCATGTAATTATTTATTATCAATAAATTACCAATAAATCGGTTATGTTAGAACAGAAAAATTTTTCAATCTAATTATTTATCTATTGTTTATACGGAACAAAAACCGGGAAAAAATTCAATTAGTTCGTCATCATAACAAATCTCCGCATAAAAGCCGTCTAGTATTTATGCAAATATATTCTTGTGTCTGCCCTAAGAGACGAGCGTCTCCGTTTTTTATTTACAACTTATGTTTTACTAATGTAAGATGCAATTGGAAATTTGCATTGTTGGTTATTTGTAGAGGGTTGGTGGCGGTTATATGCTAATTGGCTTACCCCATAACGTTTCCGGTGCGATATCAATATTCCCGGGCGTGTCTTTCGCCTTCACAAACAGAAGAAAAAACCTGGGTTTAACAAAAGGTTTTTCTCTGAATATTGAGTCATACTTCGCCACTACATAGAATCAATAATCGCGTTCAATGTTTCACTGGGTCTCATCGCTTTTTCAACAAGTTTGCCATCCGGTAAATAATATCCTCCAATATCAACAGGAATTCCCTGGGCTGCCAGCAGTTCTTCGTTTATGTTCTGTTCGCTTTGTTTCATTTCTGCTACAACTTTAGTGAAGCGTTCTTTTATTGCAGTGTCATTATCCTGTTCAGCCAGCGCTTCTGCCCAGTATAAAGCCAGGTAAAAAGAGCTTCCGCGGTTATCTGTTTCGTTTACTTTACGCGAGGGGTAACGGGCATTTTCCAGGTACTTTCCAACTGCTTTGTCAAGAGTCCCGGCAAGCAGCGCCGCTTTTTCATTACCGGTTTTTTCAGCGGCTAGTTCAAGCGACGGTACAAGAGCGCAATATTCACCAAGTGAATCCCATCGAAGGTGACCCTCTTTCAGCATTTGCTGAACATGCTTTGGCGCCGAACCTCCTGCGCCTGTTTCAAATAAACCTCCGCCGTTAAGCAAGGGAACAATTGAAAGCATACGCGCACTAGTGCCAAGCTCAAGAATAGGGAAGAGGTCTGTAAGGTAATCACGCAGCACATTACCAGTTACGGCAATTGTATCTTCGCCTTTGCGTACACGTCCCAAGGTAAATTTCATCGCGTCAACAGGTTTCATTATGTGTAATTCAAGTCCTGTTGTATCATGTTCCGGCAGGTATTCATTTACTTTTTTGATGATCTCACTGTCGTGTCCGCGATTTTCATCCAGCCAGAATATTGCCGGCGAGCCGGAGGCCTTTGCACGTTTTACGGCAAGTTTTACCCAGTCTT
>JANQLA010000407.1 GCA_028280855.1 Melioribacteraceae bacterium | reverse complement strand
CTTTGAGAGCTAATATTTTGCAAACAATAAATGGGTTGGCAGTTGTTTTCATTTTGTTACTATTCGTCTCTGGTCTTTGTAGTATCTTGACGGCAAAATGATTTAAATGAATGATGACCTTTTTTTATTAACCGCAATGAACACAAAGGTTTCACAAAGTGCACAAAGAAATCTTGTAAGAGTTTTACATTGTGTACTTAGCGCCTTCTTTGTGAGCATCGTGGTTTTCAATCCGGCTTCGTTAGGAAAGGAGTAACAGTATAATGCCTGATGAATGCTTTTTCTTTAACCACAATGGACACGAAGGTTTCGCAAAGAGCACAAAAATAAATTTGTAGGAGTTTTACATTGTGAACTTAGCGCCTTCTTTGTGAACATCGTGGTTTTTAATACGGCTTCAACTAGGCGGAAGTAACCCGGGGTTATTCATCTACTCCATATTTTTTCATTTTGCGCCAAAGAGTTGTTCGTCCTATACCCATTATTTTGGCTACCTGGGTTTTATTCCAATGGTTCTTCTCGAGCAGGGTCAATAATTGGGCCGCTTCTTCATCGTCGGATGGGTGAAAGTGCTTTTCCTTGATACCAAACGAGTACGTATTTTTAGATTCTCTAATGTTGCTTGGAAGTTTAGAAGCTTCTATAATATTTGAGTTGTTTGTTCGCACAAATGAATACTCAAGAACATTTTCCAGTTCCCTAACATTCCCGGGCCAATTGTAATTTTGAAGCAAATCCATTGCCCTGTCGTCGATGTCTGTAATTTCTTTCTTATACATTGCCGAAAACTTATCGAGGAAGTATTTCACCAAGGGTATTAAGTCATCCATCCTTTTGCGCAGCGGTGGAACTTCAATCGGTATAACGCTTAACCTGTAAAACAGGTCTTCACGCAGCGTACCTTTCTTTAATGCCTCCTCGGTATTTATATTCGTTGCCGAAATAACACGAACGTCAACCTTGCGGGTAGTTGATTCACCGACTCTTTCGAAACTTCCTTCCTGCAATACCCTTAAAAGTTGAAGCTGCATTTGCAAAGGCATCTCGGCAACTTCGTCTAAAAATATTGTTCCTTTGTCGGCTACTTCAAACCTTCCGGGCCGGTCTTTGATTGCATCGGTAAAAGCGCCTTTAACATGCCCGAACAGCTCGCTTCCAAGCAGGTTTGACGGGAATACCGAGCAGTTAACTTTTATATAAGGTCCTCCCTTTCGTTCGCTTGTAATCTGAACAGCGTTGGCTATCATTTCCTTACCGGTGCCCGATTCGCCGTGAATAAAAACAGGCGCATTGGACTCGGCGATTTCTTTTATCAATTCAAAAATCTCTCTCATGGGCTTGCTGTGTCCTATAACGCCGTGAAACTTTGACTCGCTATCCATGCTTTTAAGCGCTGCAAGTTCGGATATATCGCGGAAAGAAATGATGCCGCCCTGGGGATCGGCTGTTTCGTCATAAAGAACGGCCGAATTCAGTTTGATTGGTTTTGCCGAACCGGTTTTTGTTTGAATATGCGATTCAAAATCATAAATACTTTTGCCGGAACGGAGCGCCAAAGCAATAGGACAGTCGGTATAACAAAGCTTTGATCTGAAGACATGCTTACAGAATTTACCAATTATTTCCTGTCTTTGGTAGCCCGTAATTCTTTCGGCAGCTTTATTAAAGAAGTTTATTCGAAAATTTTTATCAACTGTGAAAACACCTTCGCCAATAGATTCCAATATATGGTCTTTTAAGTTATCGTCAATTTTCATAATGAATCAAACTGTTTCTTGTAAAACAAATCGTTTCACTTGCAAATATAAAAATAGGCCGCTAAATGCGACCTATTAAATAAGCTTTTATTAATTTCCGAAAACGTTTCTCTCACCATTGATATGTTTTGTCACGTCATCAATATTACCGTCCGCATCAACTACACCGGCATGACAATTTACACAACTTGTTAATTCTGCAGGTAAGTGTCCCGTTGGAACTGCTGAAACAAAAACACCTTCTTCAGTAATTTCACCGTGGCAAGTACCGCATTGCGCCTGCGTTCCATCAACAATATTCCATATCGGCGAGAAATTATTTCCTGTCATCTGATCAGCCGTATAAGCGAACTGAGCGTTTTGAGCGGCATCAGCTTTATTGAAAACAAAATTCCCATGACAATAGGTGTTTGAACAAGTGTTATTATCAAAGTTATATGATGCAACTCTGGTACTATCTGTGAACAATCCAAATTGAACATCAGCAGGAAGAGTGCCTACATGGGAATAAACATACTTTTCGTCGTCAGCGACTTCCGCCGGATGACATTCGAAGCAATCGATCACTTCAGCAATTTTACTGTCGTACGCATGAATGGCATGCGCTCCAACTCCAGGAAAAGTTGTTTCAATATTTCCCAGCAAATCAGTCGGAGGAGCTATAAGCGTTTCGTCGGCAAAGTCGCCGTGGCAGGTATTACACGCTTCGGGTCCTCCCGGAGTGGTATGGCAAGTTAAACAACTTGAGCCTGTAACACCGCCGCTGTAATCCGCACCGTGGCACTCAGCGCATGCCTGTAAATTCCAACCGTTAGCCTGAAAAGATTTGGTATGGAAATTTTCAGATCCGGGATCGCCAATGCCTTCTTTGTGAACAGATACTACAGTAGGTTCCGAAATATCGTTATTTAATTCACTGCACCCTGCAAAGCCGAAGATCAATGAAAAAATAACCAGTAAAGAAAAATAAAATTTCATTTTAGTTTCCAATTTTTATTTGTGACAATACCCGCAGAAACCCTGCCCGAAAGTTTGCGACAGCGCGAACGGATCTGTATGGCAATCATAGCACACTGATCCGAAGTTTCCGTGCCAATCACCATTTTCGTTTTTCATGTACCCAGCTACGTGTGTTTTGGAATTTGTGCCTTGAATACCGTCAGGGTCCGTATGACAAAGAATGCAGCTAGGATCGGCGCCTTGAACATCATGGCATGAAGCACATCGTTCAATATCTCTGCGAGCCAAATCGCCGTGCAAGCCGCCGCCTGATCCAACACCAATCATTACAAAGTTCGGCTCGTTGTGCGAACCGGGAACAATACCTTGAAGGCTATAGTCGTCTTGCTCAACAGGGTTGTGACATTCGGCGCAAAATGTTTCTGTTTGATGACAGGAGGAACAATCGAACACTTTCCCTTTCAAATCCATCCCGTGAGTAAACCTGTAGTTTAAATCATGTACACGGGTTATTTGCTGCTTCTTGTGATTATCGTTATAGCGATACGGCGAGTAAGGAGTATAAAAATCTGTAGGAGAATTCGTAACATCCAATGCTACCGTTGCAACATGGCAAGCTTCGCAGAAATCTTCGCTATGGCACATCTCGCAATTCTCGCTCATATGTTCGGCATTTCTTCCGTGAGCTTTGAAGAAGTTAACCTGCCTGTGGTCTTGTGGAATTAAGTCCACGGTAGAAATATGGCACGACTCACATGTGTTTGAAGCTACCGTTTTGTCGTTATGACAACTGTAACATTGCATCATAGGAGGATTCGGATGTTCCAGTTCATTACTATAATCGACTTTGGTGAATCCCTGATGACAATTTTCGCAGTCAATTTCCAGGTCGCCTACGTGGGACTTATGGTCGAACATCAATGCCGAGGGATGCTGCACCAATGCTTCGTAAACATCTTCGTAGTGGCATGTTTCGCAGTTTTCATCGTCGTCAACATCGTGGCATTCTGCGCAATAAGGCTTTTCAGGCAGTAGCCTGTCGCTAAGCGATGTGCTCTCTGTAACGCCGCTATGGCAATCGGCACACTCTATTTCAACCTCGGCATGAAGCGAATGAGAAAACTTTATTAAATCTTTATTAGCCGGAAGATCATCTGCCTCTGCACTGCCCGGGTTAATAAACCAAATCGCCAGTAAAGATAATACAATTGTAAGGTATAATATTTTCGATTTCATGTTATAATAAATTTAAGTTAGTGTTAAACCAGTGATTTATTCTTAACAACAATCTTACGTCATTATTATAGATTGGGTTGTTCATGTACTGACCTTGCAAATCGACTGAGAAAGTTTTGTAAGGTTTAACATTGACTCCCAACAACACTGTTGCAATATAATTTTTGTCGGAATCAGGCGAGAGTTTATATGCAGTATAACTTACCCCGGCTGAAGAAGTTAAGAATCCTTCCAAAAATGTTTTGGCAGTGTAAAGTGAAACAGCATCGAGCTCGCCTGCGTATCCGAAAGTTTTCCTGTAGCTGAACGAGCCCATATTAGTATTTACGCCAACAGAAAACCGCTGCGAGTTGTCGTCTTCATATTCAACGTTACCAAATTTACCAACTATCGTTATCAAGTCCGTTAGTTTGTAATCAACCCCTGCTTCAATTTCCTGCGTGTTGCCGTAGTTGAAAACAGAAAAGATCGAATTGTAACGAACGCGGGGCTCCCTGTAGTTATAATAAATGCTCACACCCAATTTTTCAATTTGTTCGTAGCGTCCGCTTACTTCAATCTTAGATAGATCTTCGAAGTTGAAATCATATTCAACTTTTGAATACACTTCGAAAACTTTCGGCATTTCGTACGAAACGTCTGCAGCGCCGAATTTGTAATGGTTCGAGTTCTTTTGAATCAGCAGTGTAATGGGGTTGAAGTTTTCATCCAGCCTAATCGCTTCGTAGCTTCGAGCTTTAAAATTTTTGTCGACGTAACTTAGCCCGAACCTCAGATTATCTATTGGGTTCATTTTAATTTTACCGCCCATTACATAATCTTTTGAGAAATCGTCCGTTAGTTCGAGCTTCTGGTACGCAGGCACATTTCCGCCGTAAAACCCTGAGACTTCGTACCCACTGTGTTTCAGCTTTAAACTTGCTCCATCGTAAACTCCTCCTACGGGTGAAGCTATAAGAGACTGACGGCCGACTTTTAACGTGGCTATGTCGAACAGGTTTCGACCTTCCAGGTATAAGTTGTACATTCGGAACCTGGGGTCATTATCCAGCGAGTTGGCTATATCGGCTTCGAAGTTTAACCTGGTACGTAATGCGAATTGTCCTTTGTTTACATTCAGGAGTAACGATTGAAAAGTGCGCACATATGTTTCGGAATCCCGATTTACATCGAACCTTTCAAAAGTATAAGCTGATGAAGAAACTCTACCATTAATATTCTGGGCCGAAAGAACTGCAGGTATAATTAATAGTAATGCTAATAACTTTTTCATTATCAACCTTCCGGGGTTTATTTTTTTTCTGGTATTGGGTGTTGTACTGTCGGGTACATCTCGGTAAAGTTAAACGGTGTTTCCGGTTCCGGATGTCCTTCGGTTTTATTTGCCGGATCATGACAGGTTAAGCACATTTTTTCAATAGCGGCTTCGTCTTCCCATACAATCAAACCCATTTCTACGGATTTTGCACGATCTTTCATTATTTTCATAGGTTTATATTTCGAACCTGCACCATGGCATGCTTCGCACTGAACACCGTCTTCAATTTTAAATGATTTTGTCAGCAAATCGGCTTCAACACCAGCTGCAGTGGCGTGGCATTTAAGACAAGCTTCGTTGTTAACCGCTTCGGCGTCGGCAGCTTTCAAATTGATATAGGCTTTTGAATGTGGGCCTTCCTGCCATTTTTTTAATTGTTCGCCTTGCTTCTCTTTTTTATGACACGCGCCGGCGCATTTTTTTGAGCCAACATATTTAAAAACAGGGGCGTCTTGCGCAATGGCAAAGGATGCAAAAATTAAAACACATAAAAAGGAAAGGATTGATTTATACATTTTTCACCTCAACTAAATGTTTGATTTTCATATTCAATTTTAATACCAAATTCAGCAATGCAAAAAACCGGCTATTCTGAATCGTTTTATCCTAATTAAATTCTTTTTGTAATCAATTTTGGGAATTGCATACCCGCAATTGAAAACTTTACATTAGCAAATATTTAGTAAATTTATGTTCTTTTCCATACTAAATCCTGATTTTGTGGCAAAAATTTATATTCTTGCCTTTTCCAGCGCCCTGGCAATCGCCAGTTTAATAGCATTGGAAGATATCGTAGCACCCGAAATCCCATCGACAATTATCGACTGATTTTGGATAACCGACAGCGGAATTTTTTCCCTGGCTTCCACTACGGACTTACCGTACTTCTTATGATCAATACTTTGATCATACTCATTTATTGAAATGCTGTCGATTTTAGAATTTACTATTTTGACCGATAATTCAACGCTACCGGAGTGTTTTTTATCTTTTCTGCCAAGTGCCTTCCCGGTGTAAAGTCCATCTGAAAGTTTCATATTTAAGGATTGCTCAATTGCGTTTGCCAAGGCTAATATAAAGGCATTTGATGATATAGTTGCCCCTGAAACTGCATCCACATTTAAAGTCTGTTTATTAATTATAGCTGCAGGGATGCTGTCTAATACATTTGATACGTACTTGCCGTACTTTTTGTGATCAACGCTTTGATTAAACTTCGTAATGTTTATTGAATCAATTTTATTATCGGCAATAAAAAGGTTTAATGTGATTAGGCCGTCGTGATGCTTATCCTTTCTGCCCAACGAGTTTCCGGTGTACTTACCGTCGGTAAGCTGAGCAAAATGTGCTGCCGAAACGAAAAGCAGCAGTGATATTAAATAGGTAATTATATGTCTATTCATGTAAGATAAATGGATACCCAAATACTATTTTGCAAACTATAATTTTCTTATGAATAAGTCAATTGGTTTAGGGTATAAAACATTTTTGATTTAGCAATTTCGTTAGAATATCATATTTTTAATCTGTGGAATCAAAGAGAAATTCATATGAATAAACTCAAATCGCTTTTATTCTTTTTTGTTTCGGTTAGTGTGTTAGGTGTTTTCGTATATCTCCTGTATCCGAAAGTTCATCCTTTTTATTCACTCAAAAATGTAGTTGCAGAGGATTCTATAGATGCTCTTGCCGGCCTAATAATCCGGGATTTTGAGATTGACAAAGCTAATGACCTGGCAGGAATAGAACTGCGATCTCAAAACAAATTGCTGAGACGAATTCAGTATGAATACGGGCTTGAACAAGCCAACGTTAAAACTTTGGAAGGATTTCCATCGTTTCAATGGCGTTATAGGATAGACAGAGAAGATGACGATGTTATGACGGACGGGCAGGAGGAACTGATAAATAAATTATTCGGTGATATTCGATTAGATTTCGATCAGTACGGTTTTTTGTCCGAACTCAGAATTATTGTTGAAGATGAAGTTGAACTGCCGGTCTTAAACGAGTACCAAGCAAAAGAGACGGCAGTTGAATTCATAAAAAAATATACAAGGTATAATGACCTTGAAATTGATACGACATCCGGCATTACAAACGATAAAGAGCAGTCGCTTTCAATAGGCATTTCACCAACCGAAGGCGCCGATATTGAGCAATCTACTGTAATTAAACGCTCCAACAGAACGGATTATAAATTTAGTTTCACTACGTACGATGATATTACCAATGACGAAGTTATAATCAATGTAACACTTGCCGGCAATGTAATTACAAGCTTAGAAGCCAATCATCAAATTGATAGTAAGGTCCCCGAACAGAAAATCTACGCGGTAATTGTTGTCATCTCAACATCGGTTATTCTATTCGTTTTAATAATTATTTTTGCGTACAAGAAATTCAGGGCATACGAAATTGGTTTTAAGTCTGCTTTGTTTATCGGCTCACTTTCTGCCTTAGGATTATTAATTGAAATTATATATGAAACCGGTCCAAATTTTCATTTCGAAATGCTGATTGGATGGATTCTCGGGCCGTTATTTTTAGGCTTAGCGCTTGTTGTCGTTTGGGCTGTTAATGAAGCTGTTGGAAGGGAAGTATGGAAAGAGAAGTATATTGAATTTGACTTGTTAACCAACGGGCATTTACTGCATTCCCGGCTTGGTCACAACCTGCTTTACGGGTTGGGTGTTGGAATGTTGATGATGACCGGGTGGCTGCTTTTAACATATTTCGCTGATCTTTTTGCATCCGTCTCCGTAGTTCGGGAAGGGAACAACGACACGTTATTTACCGGCGGAAACGACGCATTTTACCTTTTGGGAAAGTATGCGTACAGAAGTATTTACGTTGCAGGTGTATTTGTCGGTATTGCCGCAAGTTTGCTAAGGAAAGTTGTTTCGTCGAAATGGCTGCTCATATTTGCTGTGGCGTTTATATATTCGCTTGGCTTGCAGGGAAGCATAAGACCTTTTGAGATCGACTTTATTGTCGAGTTTATTTTGGCTCTCATTTTAATTTACTCATTTGTACAGTTCAACCTCTTTATGGCAGTAATTGCGATTTTCACATATTCAATGCTAACATCAGGCATTGCTTATTTCTACATTGAAAGCGCCGACTTCTCTTCATCTTTGTGGTATTTTCTATTTCTTGCAGCACTTCCCGTGATTTTCGGAATTATAAGTATTTTTACGAAAGACAGGCTGGAAGATATCGATTCTATTACGCCGGCTTTTGTGAAGAATGTTACGGAGCGACAAAGGCTACAGGGCGAAATAGAAGCTGCCAAAGCTATTCAGGCATCGTTTTTACCAAATGAAACGCCTGAAATCACGGGGCTTGATATTGCCGCAAAATGTTTGCCTGCACTCGAAGTAGGCGGAGATTATTACGATTTTATTAAGCACGATGATAAAAATCTTTCGGTGCTTATTGGAGACGTGGCGGGCAAAGGAACAAAAGCCGCGTTCGTTATGAGTTTAACGAAGGGATTCTTCAAAGCTCTTGCGAAAAAGCTATCACCGCCCGGCAAGGTGCTCTCTGAAATAAACGAGCTGTTTTACGAAGAAGTCGGACGCGGTTCGTTTATATCCATTATCTATGGACAGTTCGACCTTGAAAACAGTAAGTTTACATACGGAAGGGCGGGGCATAACCCGGTTTTATATTTGAAAAAAGGAAGTAAAACCGCCGAGTATTTTCAACCGCAAGGTATAGCAATCGGAATGGAAAAAGGAATCCTCTTTTCAAAGACGATTGAAGAGCAGGAAATAAATTTTACAAGCGGTGATGTTTTTGTTTTATATACAGACGGCTTTCCCGAAGCAATGAACACAAAGGATATACAATTTGGAGAGGATCAATTTGCAAGGATAGTTGAAGAGTGCAAAGATAAATCAGCCAACGAAATAATGGAAGCGCTGTTTAACAACACGTTAAAATTTATCGGCCGTGCAAAGCAATATGATGATATGACGATGGTGGTTGTAAAGATTCCATAACTTGTGCTGGCTAAAAGAATATTAAGAGTAATCATTATTACTCATCAAATCCGGGTCTTACAAAACTCATTGCATTGGGAAATTCCGATTTAATATTATTCATCAACCTGGCGAGCTGAATTAACAACCCAAGTATAGAATCTTCCTCTTCCGGGAAATGATTCAACATTTTATGCCATGCTGCAATGGAGCGTTCGATGCTTATCAAAGCAACCTTGCAAGAGCCGTCGGAATCTTTTGGATAATCATCATCCTCTTCCACATTAGCATCCCTGCCGCCGATGGCGCGAAACAGCTTTGAGGGAATAAGCGTTTTGTACCAGTTGATTACGGATATAATGTCGGTAAGCTCAATAAAATTATCCTCGGTGTCCGGTAAATCTAATTCAGCAAACTCGTTTAATTCGACTTCTTTTTCCTCGAACAAAACCTCGTTATTCTTGAACCAGTCGTCAACTGTGTCCGGGTATGAGCTACTTTCAATCATTAAAGGATGGTTATTCGTACGCTCGAATTCTTCTTCAACGTCGTAATCATCAGCTTCGTTTTTTAGCTGCTCAAGGTCTATTCCTATTTTTTCAGCGTCTTCGGCAATCATTTCCATCGCTATTCGGAAAGCATCGCTTAGGTGATTCCAGAACTTCTCGTTGCTTATGTCTCCTGTTTCGGTGTCGGTATAAACATCTTCGCTCATTTGGTAATTCATACAGAAGGATGTGTAGTTGCACCGTTCGCACCACGAATCACAATAGTTATAAATACCTTTGATGTAGCGGGGATCTTTACCCATTTTCTTTAGTTGCTCTTTGTCCATGTCTTCAATCTGCTTGTATAATTCTTTATTCAGAGGCAATAATATTCATTCAACGGTAAATACTTGTTTATTCTTTCAGATGCAATAGTTTTCTTATTGCTAATATCCATTTTTATGTATTGCTGGCAATACAATAATCGGGGGGATGGATGTTGGCGTTATAAAAAACAGTAGTTATAATTTCAAATGCTTCAGTGAGATTCAATTGACCAATATATCCCCCATATGTAAAGTAATGCAGATTATATCATCTAATTCAGTTATTTGTTGTGTCGGGTAATTGTGAGTAACGGGGCGAAGCTGTGACTTTTTTATATCGGCTTGAATCAATTAATGATAACTTACAAATGTATTTTCAGAAACAGGTTTGGTATTAAACCATTATGTTACTGTTATTCTGTTTTTTTATAGTTATGTCTAACCTTTCTACCAACGCCAAAAATTCAAACGATAGTAAGCCTTTAACCAACGGACAGCACGTTAGACAATGGAAATACACCGCAGGCGACGACACAAATTATTCGAAAATCGATTTTGACGATTCTGAATGGGACTTAGTGAGCTCAGGTGCGTTCTTTGTTGCTGAAAGCGATATTCACTGGCTTCGATCCGAAGTAACATTACCGGATACAACCGGTTTCGGCAAAAAGCTATTCTTTCATTTTGCTTATTTGCAGGATGCCTACCAGGTTTACTGGAATGGCGAAATGGTCGGTGAAAACGGAAGCATCGACACTTCGGGTATTATACAACGCACTGGCACCATCTATCATAATTCATCAATTGAACTTGCGAAGCCGCTTCAGACGGTAAATACATTAGCAATTCGTTTTGCCTTGAATAGTGACAGCGGGGAAAAAATGTTTTTTCGCTCATGGGTTGGATATAGCGATGAACGTCCGTTTTATGACGTTGGTTACCTTGTAAGGCAAGGTGTGTATATTGCAATAAGTTTCGTCGGAGTTGTCTTTGGATTGTCTTTCTTCCTTGCTGGAGGCAGCTTCCGTTCTTATATGTTTTTATCGCTGGTGTGTTTACCAATTCTCATTCTAAAGATTTATCAGTTTTCGATGTTCTACTTCAATCTGTCTTTAGACTATTTTGTGCCGTGGTATTATGTGAACATACTGTATCTTCTTTCCGAAATGTTTATCGTAACATTTTTCATTATAATATTCAACATAAGCAGGAAAATTCTACACATAGGTTTGATTGCGGCAATTTCAGTTGCCCAGGATTTCACTGTTAATTTTTATGATTCAATAAATATCTGGATTATAGCAGTTTACCTGTACTCAATTATTGGCTATGCCGTTCACAAAAAAATGCACGGCAGTCTTATTGCACTTATTGGGTTCACTATTTTTAATATACCAGATTTTTTTGAGGTGCTGGGTTATTATGTTTTTCCGCTTGCATATGATATTTCATACAGCTTTTTCATTACGTCTTTGTTTGTAGTTGCAAGCAGGCACGTATCACATCAAATTAAAATCAAGCACGATATAGAATCTAGATCGAAACGATTGGAAAACGAGCTGATCAAAAAAAGTATACAACCTCATTTCATAGCGAATTCACTGGCAACTATTAGATCGTTATCAAAATCGGCTCCCAAAAGCGCCGAAGGAATGATACAGGCAATATCAAACGAATACTATCTGCTGAACAAAATGATTTCGGAAAATGAAATTGCAATTTGTGAAGAAATTGAATTATGCAGGGAGCATCTGCGTGTGATGGGATTCAGGAGGGAGGCTGAATACAAATTGTACGCTAATAATATTCCATGCGAGCTTCTTGTCCCTCCATTGATATTTCATACTTTAATTGAAAATGGAATTACCCATTCTTTAGAACCAAAAGAACCGGGTAATTTTGGAATTGTATACAAACGTGATAAAAATGTTGATGAGTTCACAATTGAAAACAACGGGTCACTGATTTATAAGATAGATGAAATGACTCTTACAAATTTAGAGGAAGGTCTCGGTTATAAATACATTAGAGCAAGGCTCGAAGAAAACTACTCCGGCAATTGGCATCTAAATTATTGTGCCAGGAACGGAACGTGGCAGACAACAATAAGAATTAAAAGATAAATTTTATGCGGATTATAATTATAGAAGATGAACCGCCGATAGCTGATGAATTGAGGGGGATACTTTATTCTTTACTGAAAGAAAAGATTGAATTGATTAAGATGGTACATACTTTTGACGACGCATTAAGATATCTAAAAAACAATGAAGTCGATCTGTGCTTTCTTGACCTTAATTTAAGCGGCGACAACGGATTTGAGATATTAAAAGAAACCGCATCGAGCAACTATCATACAATTATTGTTTCGGCTTATACTGAGAATGCGCTGGAAGCATTTAAATACGGAGTGCTGGATTTTGTACCGAAACCCGTGGATGTAAAACGATTAAAAATCGCGCTTGAAAGATTTTTTGGAAACCATAATGGCAGAGAAAATTCAACTAAATATATTGTAGTAAAAAAAAGAAGAGCGCATAAAATAATTTCGGTAAGCAAGATTCTTTTCTTTAAAGCCGAGGGCTACTTAGTTGATGTTTATTTGAAGGACGGAAGCAAAGAAATTATTGAGAAACCGTTGAATACACTTGAGCAAATACTACCAATAAATTTTGTGCGCGTGCATAGATCATACATCATTGATCTGGATGAACTTGACTACTATAACCGCAAAGAAGGCAATGTGTATGAAATTCATCTGAAAAACAGCGTGACAGTACCGATGAGCTATTCGAAGTATAAAACCGTTAAAAATATACTCGACAAAATCTAGACTTATCTTCAGCGATTAGAGAATATGCTTTTAGATTGATGTAACTACATTAAAATCTCCGTGGGGATCAATGTCCATTCTTTGACCCAACGCATTCGTTTACAACGTATTTTCCCACATCATCTTTTTAACAAATTAACAGTGTCGAGAAATGGTTCCCGACAACTAACAAAATATCTTAGCATTTCCAAAAGAAACACTTATAAGTATGTAATGATAACAAATTATTCCTAGTGGTCAAGGACCATTCCTTGACCGAACGTATTCATTTACAACGTATTTTCCCGCATCATCTTTTAACAAATTAATAGTGTTGAGAAATGGTTCCCGACAGCAATTAGGTATGTGATGATAACAAATTATTTAGCAGTTGAGGTGCAATCCTTTGGCTATGTTATCAGGAGAGCAATAGCATAGGATAAAAACAACCTTAGCTGTAACTCCCTCGAGAGTTCCTCTTTGCAAATCTAAACAGATTTCTGGGGGAACTCTTGCTTATTGCCAGCTAGAAAATAGATGTTAGTTGTAAACCAGGATTTATGAAAGTATTTAAAAACGCTTTCCGAAAATAAACTGAATCTAACGGGAGTTTATAATGTGTGCTCTAAAAAACGGACGAAAAAAAATTAGTTTTGCTGATCATCCCTGGATATCATTTTGGTTGTTACTATTTTTCACAATTGTCTCAATGATAGTTTCGGGGATTATCTATTTTGGAATTTTAGGTTTACGTCAAGATGAACAGTTAGCCAAAGTGATAGTCTCGTTAAGCGGTTACTTAATTTTATTGTTTCTTGTTGTACCGTATTTATTGCATTTACCATATGGTAAACGAAAATTTAAGGAATATCTAAATGACATAAGGCTTTTGAGATTTGGTCAATTACATCGACTAATTACAATAACAATATCTTGCTATGCCATTCTCGCATTCTTCCAGGTTTTGGGTTCGTTTGTTTACAGGTATTTAGAAGGTCAGCCTTTTACATCGGAGTTTCTTTTTAGTGTTTTGAATATTGCAAATGAACTGCCGCCTAACTCGCTTGGTGTATTTGTATCACTTCCTTCCATTTTTGAAGAGGTGATATTTCGCGGGATATTAATTACTTTATTTCTCAGCAAGTATAGTAAACTAAAAGCGATTTTGTTTTCTTCTTTAGGCTTTGCCCTGGTCCATATTTTTAATCTTGCCGGTGGAAGCGAACCTATTTGGGTTAGCGGGCAAATGCTTTGGTCGTTCATGTTGGGAATATTTTACGGGTACTTGTTCATTCAAACAGGCAGCCTCATTCCCTGTATGTTATTTCATTACATAAGCAATGTTTTTGTAGGAACTTTTAATAGTTACATTCAGTCGACAGCATCAATGGAAATTCAAGTATTATGTGGAACTATTTTTACTTTCGGATTTTTGCCTGTGTTGCTGATGATTTTTTGGGTTAAATATTATTCAAAAACATTTCCCTTTAGGGATGCGCTGGAAAGAATATGAAATGCTTTTGGCATGAGTGGTTGTAAATACAAAAAGATGATTCTCCCATGTTATAATAAAATACTAATACTTAGTTGAGATTAATACATCAACAAACTTTCCTGGGGATTGGCTGAACGGAATTGATAATCATAACTGCAACTCTGTCGAGAGCTCCTTCAATAAAATCTTATTGATTCAAGTGGGAACTCTTCTTGCGATTAGTCGTCATAATTGCTTTACATAATAAATTTCATTTTTTGGGGGGCATTCATATTGAAAAATTGTTTAACGATTTTTTTAACAATTCTAATTTTACTTACCAATGAATTAACATCACAAGAGAACAAGAAACAAACCAGCGCTAACAGAACTCCTACGGCTCCATTAATAGACGGATTATTAAACGACGCGGCATGGGAAGGATTACCTGCGCTAACGGACTTTGTACAGTACACACCGTACAATGGAGACCCGTCAAAACAGAAGACAAAAGCATTTGTTTGTTATGACGACAATGCTTTATACGTTGGTGCAATAATGTATGATACCGCGCCCGATAGTATAATGAAAGAATTGGGTCCGCGCGACAGCCAGGGCCAAACAGACACTGAATTTTTTACTGTGCACTTAAACCCGCATAATGACGGGATTAATTCCGTTTATTTTAGCGTGTCTGCATGCGGGGTTCAAACAGATTTTACGCTTAGTCCCCAAGGAACCAATAATAATTGGGATGCAGTATGGGATAGTGAAGTAAGCATTAACGATAGTGGTTGGATTGCGGAAATACGAATCCCTTATTCCGCTCTTCGTATTCCTGAGAAGTCTTTGCAGGATTGGGGCTTCAATATGTTCAGGAGAATAAACAGGCATGATGAATGGTCGAGTTGGAGCTATGTGAGCAATGAACTGGACCAATGGTGGGTGCATATTGGCGAGATGAAAGGATTCGAAAATATATCACCGCCTTTACGATTATCAATTACACCTTACTTATCAACGTATGCAGAGAAAAATACTAAAGGTAATTGGGGATATTCCTACAATGCAGGCGCCGATCTTAAATATGGTATTTCGGAAAGTTTTACACTGGATTTGACATTGGTACCTGATTTCGGACATGTTCAGTCGGATGACGAAGAACTTAATCTATCACCGTATGAAATTCATTACGATGAAAGACGTCAATTTTTTACAGAAGGATCGGAGCTGTTTAATAAAGCTAATTTATTCTATTCGCGCAGGATTGGTCAAAAACCTGTAGGCTTTTCAGATGTTGAAGATCAGTTGAAGGCTAATGAAAAGATCACGGATAACCCCGTTGAAACTCAGCTTATTAATGCTACAAAGCTTTCGGGCAGAACAACGGGTGGATTGGGAGTAGGATTGCTGAACGCGATGACCGCTAATACTTATGCCACTGTTCGCAATACCGTAGCGGGAAATGAAAGGGAAATAAGGACACAGCATTTTACAAACTATAACGTATCTGTTCTCGACCAAACATTTGCAAACAATTCGTTTATCAGCTTGGTCAATACAAATGTTTGGAGGAACAATTACTTAGCAAATGTTACCGGCACTGAGTTCAGGTTTATGGATGAAGCAAACGCTTACAGCCTGGAGGGAACTGCGGCTTTCAGCCAGGTACATGATGATAATGATTCCGAGTACGGGGAGAAGCTTTCGGTAAGAGCAGGCAAGGTAGCGGGTGAGTTTCAGTACAATTATCGTATGTCGCTGATTACGGATACATATGATCAGAATGATCTTGGATATTTGCGGCGTAACAACGAGTTAAATAATTCGCTTCGCTTTCAGTATAGTATTTTTAAGCCGTTCGGCATATTCCTAAGAATGAATAACAGTATAAATGTTCAATACCAGAGGCTTTTTAAACCATCGGTTTTTACGAGCTTGAGAATTCACTACGAGTTTTTTTCAAGATTTAAAAACAACTATACGTTTTCAATGCACGCGTCACTTTCGCCGATAGCAGAGCGTGATTATTATGAAACACGAACAGACAACCGCTATGTAAAATTGTTTAAGTATTTTCATAACTGCTTTCACCTAAGGACGGATAGAACCCAACCTTTTTACGTTGCAGCCGGAGGTGGTTTTACTTCTTCCTATGATTACAAATTCGATTCCAATAATTGGTCGGTATACTTTGAGCCGAGTTATAGGTTCAGTGATAAGTTTAACCTGGGATTAGAATTTTGGCGCATAGAGTATAAAGATCAGCCGGGGTATGTAGATAAAGATTCCGATTTGGATAAAATTTATTTTGGGAA
>JANQLA010000394.1 GCA_028280855.1 Melioribacteraceae bacterium | reverse complement strand
AAAAGCAACCGTGATTTTTTCCTTGTAGATTATTTGAACAATTATGACGACAAATATTTTTCTATATTGAGGACTCTCTCATGAGTTTTGAAACAGCCCCAAAGATAAATTCCTTTCATTAATGCTTTACTAAGCGAAAGCAGATTAGAGAATTTTGCTATCAACTAATCCGGAATTCTTAGGTGTTGTACAATTTCTTATCTATGAATAAACTCAATGGTTTTCCGGCCTCCATCTGAAAGGAAAGTCCAAGGGATTTTTTGAAAATGACCTTTTACTATATCGTTAATTTTCATCTTTTTTTTATGCTAATCAATTTGATTTTTTTATCTTGCATTTATACTCACTTTTATATTTGCAGCTAAAATTTTAACGAGCAGTTTTAGGGTTTAGAATGAAAAGAAGCATCAATATTCTGTTCATTTATGAATCGGATAAAATTACCCAAGTATTGGTTAAACATATTCAGGCTGCGGACTTTGTTGTAAATGCAAAACGAGTTGAGAATGCCTTAACTTACGAATATGAATTGGATAATACGCAATGGGACCTGATTCTGTCAGATTATTCGTCATCCAGTTTTGAGTCCGGGACCGCTTTAAAATTGTTGAAATACAAAAAGATGAATATCCCTTTTATACTTGTTAGCGGCTTAGTCGATGAAGCCCAACTCCTGGAAGCATTTGACGCAGGGGCTCAAGATTACATTCCCCAAGATAATCTTACACGTTTGGTGCCGGCAATAAAAAGAGAACTAAACGTGATGTATACCCGAAATGAAAAAGCAAAACTTGAAAATGATCTGAGAGCAAGTGCAGAAAAATTTCAAAGTATCTATAATTCCGCTCCTCTGGCATTTATAATCTGGAATAATGATGGCGTTATAACTGCATGGAATGAAATGGCTGAGTTAATCTTTGGTTATAATGAAGAAGAAGCCGTTGGGAAAAGTTTTCTCGATTTAATTGTAAGCCGGGAAGCCGAAGCCGGATATGAAAAGGTTATTGCCAATCTTAAAAAGGATATTATTCAGAATAATATTTTGTTATCGAACATTACAAGAGACGGAAAAAAGATTTGGTGTGAATGGAATAACTCTGTTCTCTATGATCAGGTCGAAAACATAAATGCATTCTTTTCAACTGCGACGGATGTTACAGAGAAAATAAACGCAAAGAAAGAATTGAATGCAAGCAAAGAGAGATTCGACGTTTTTATGAATCATATACCTGCCGGAGTTTTTATTAAAGATAGCAGAGGAAAATATGAGTATGTAAACAAGTTTAATGAAGAACGAATTGGTATTAAGAACTGGAAGAACAAAACCGCTCATGATTTTTTTGAAAAACATATCGCCGATGAATTTACGAACCATGACAGCAGAGTTTTGAACAACGGTCCGACAAACTTAATCACCAGGGTTAAGGATGTCAGCAACAACGAGTTGTTTTTCAGCACCTGGTATTTTCCAATAACCCGGCCGGACGGATCAAAATTAGTCGGCGGAATCTCTATTGATATAACACATGAAGTTCATATAAAAAATGAGCTGGAAACAAGTGAGGAAAAGTATAGATCAATTTTTGAAAACTCTGCGCTTGGCATTTTCAGAAGTACACCAGACGGAGAAATGCTTTTGGTAAATGAAGCATTTGCCAAAATACTTGGGTACTCGGAACCGGAGGAATTGCTGAGCATCCATAATAACTTCGGCGACATTTATCGTCAAAAAAACAGGCGAGATGAATTGGTTGACCTCTTGGCAAAACAAGGATTTGTAAATAACTTCGAAGCCGAATTTATTAAGAAAGATGGAAGCAGCGCCTGGATTTCTATTACAGCAACCGCCGACTTAGACCTGGCAGGCAATGTTTGTTATGACGGTACAATACAAGATATAACCCAACGCAAGCTGGCTGAAGAAAAACTGAAAGAATCTGAACAACGTCATCGTGACATCTTTACTTATGCTCCGGTTGGTATTTATCAATCAACAAACGAGGGCGTATTTATTATAGCCAATTCAAAGCTTGCAGAGATTCTGGGATACGATTCCGTTGATGAATTGATGTTAAAAAACTTAGAGACGGATATATACTGTGATGCACAACAAAGAAAAGAACTGATTGCTAGATATGAGCCGTTAGGTTCGACAACTCCTGTCGAAATTCCATGGAAGAAAAAGGACGGCACTAAAATATGGATTAGCCTTAACGCTCATGCACTGAAAGATAGAGATGGCAAAACCTTTCTTTTCCAGGGTTTTGTGCACGATATAACTGCCCGTAAACAAGCTGAAGAGGCCTTACGTTTAAGCCAGGAGCGCTACCGCGGAGTGGTCGAAGACAATCCTGTTTTAATTTGCTCTTTTCTTACAGGCGGCAAAATTACGTTTATTAACAGAACTTATTGCAAATATTTTGCCAAGTCGCCAGATGAGTTGATTGGTTCGTCCTTCTTATCTTTAATTCCCGAACGAGAAAGGGAAATGGTGTTGTCTAATATCTCCGGGCTAACAGTCAAATCACCTGTTATGTCGAACGAACACCAGGTAATAGCGCCCGGCGGCGGCACGAGATGGCAGCGTTGGATAAACCGCGCATTGTTCGATGACAACGGTAATATCGTATCGTACCAATCTATAGGTGAAGACATAACCGTACGCAAGAATACCGAGCAAGCGCTTAAGGAAAGTGAGGAAAGATTCCGCCATATTTTTGAAAATGCTCAGGTTGGAATTTACCGAACCAGAGTATCCGACGGTAAACTAATAATGGCGAATCAACGCATGGCTGAGTTATTAGGTTATAACTCTATAGAAGATGCAATTAACGATTATGTAACAACGGAACACTATGTTGATAAGAATGCCAGGAAGAAGTTGTTGAAGATGTTGAAAGAGAAAGGGCGGTTTGATAACTACGAAGCTGCAATATCTACGGTGAATCAGGAAGTCAGATGGTTTCAATATTCCGGCAAAGTATATGAAAAAGAAGGTTACATAGAAGGAGTTGCTGCCGATATCACGGAAAGGAAAGAATTTGAATTAGAACTAGAAAAAAGAAACGAGTTTATTCAAGCAACCCTTGATAATCTTCCTATAGGAGTTGCATTAAACGAGATTGACAGTGGAACTGCTTCGTACACGAATCAAAAATTTGAAGAGATATACGGCTGGCCTGCTGAAGAGATGAAAGATATTCTGGATTTCTTTCAAAAAGTATATCCGGATAAAAAATACAGGGAAGAATTAGCTTCCCGCGTAATGTCCGATATTCAATCGGGTGATCATTCGAGGATGCACTGGGAGGATTGTATCATTACGCATAAAGACGGATCGAAACACATTGTCAATGCACAAAACATACCTCTCTTCGAGCAAAACACAATGGTTTCAACTGTAATGGATGTAACACCTCAGAAGGAAGCCGAGCTGTTGCTTAGAGAGAGCGAGCATAAATATAGAAGTCTAGTAGAGAATTCACCGTTCGCGATACTAATTCTTCAAAACAAAAAAATAGTTTTTGTAAATATTGCTGCAGAAAGAATTTCCGGTTACACTGTTAATGAAATACTCGGCTTCACTGAGAAAAAAATAGACAAGATTTTATACCAGGATGATAGGGAATTAGTTTGGGGAGAATTGAATAGGCATTTGAAGCAAAATTTGGAAAGCAGCGAATTGGAGTTTAGAATAAAGACTAAAAATAATCAAACTCTTTGGCTTGGTGCAACAATCACTACAGTTCAATTCCGCCAGGAAGCAGCGGTACAGGCAATTATTTATGATATTAATGAGCAAAAACAAGCTGCGCAGCTAATTGAGAAAGAAAGAAACAAAGCCGAAAATTATCTTGAAACTACAGCCGTTATGATGCTTGCTCTTAATACTAAGGGCGAAGTTACAATGATAAACAGTGCCGGCGCTGAAATACTTGGATATCCTAAAAAAGATATAATTGGTAAAAACTGGTTCGATACTTTTCTAGTAATGGAAAACAAGAAGAATGTTAAAAAAATATTCAACGAGATGATGGCGGGGTTAAATCATATTCATCACTACGAAATAAACACTGTCAAATGCCGCTTAAATAAAGTAAAAACCATTGGCTGGCATAATAGTGTACTTAAAGACGAACATGGCAAAATTATTGGTACTCTCAGTTCGGGTGAAGACATTACAGAAAAGTTAAAACTGCAAAAGGATCTAGAATCATCTCATGAAGAGCTGAAAAAACTTACGGAATATCTCCAAAATGTAAGAGAGGATGAACGCACAAAGCTTGCCCGCGAACTACACGACGACCTGGGTCAATCATTAACTGCTCTTAGGCTCGATCTCTCGCAAATTCTAAGGAGAATCCAACCGGATGAGGAACAGCTAAGTAAAAAAGTTGAATCAGCAATTAGCCTTTCAGGTGAAACTTTAAAGACCGTTCAGAAAATCACGAGCGATTTGAGACCGGGTATGATTGATGATCTTGGCTTGATTCCTGCAATCCGGTGGTATGTTGATGAATTTAAAGAGCGCTCAGGTATAAAAGTGAAGTTAAATTTTGACGTTGAGGAATCTGACATCAACGAGGAATATAAAATTTCTATTTATAGGATTATCCAGGAAGCTTTGACAAATGTTATTCGGCATGCACACGCAACGAGGGTAGCTATACGCTTTAACAAAAAAGATGATAAACTGATGCTTCGTATTCATGATAACGGAGTTGGTATCAAAGAAAAACAAATTAATAAACCGAAGTCATTTGGTATGATTGGAATGAAGGAGAGAATTGTATTAACCGGCGGTCAATTTGAAGTAGAGGGAGAGAAAAATAAAGGAACAACAATTAAAATAACAATACCTTTGAGATAATTTGAAAGATAAAGGAAAAAATGAAAGTATTAATTGCCGATGATCATGAAATAATCCGTAAAGGATTAGCCCAAATCCTGCATGAGTACAGCCCGGTCGCGGAAATAGAAGAGGCGGTTGACGGTGAAGACGCCTTAATAAAAGCCGGAGGAAATACATATGATCTAATTGTGCTAGACATCTCTATGCCTGGAAAAACCGGGTTGGAAGTTCTTTCCGAATTGTCGGAAAGAAATCAAAAGTCCAAAGTATTAATTCTCAGCATACATCCTGGTAAAGAATATGCACTGCGTGCTTTTAAACTCGGAGCAAGCGGATATATTTCCAAGGATAAAGCCGCCGACGAACTAATAAAAGCAATTGATTTTATTAGCAGGGGAAGGAAATACATTTCGGGAGAAATAGCTGAACAATTACTCGATCTTCAAACCGATCAAACATCATTGGCTCCGCACGAATTGTTGTCTGAGCAAGAGTATAAGGTTTTTTATCGATTGGTAAACGGCAAAAGAATAGGTGATATTGCAAATGAACTATATCTTAGCCCCAAAACAATAAGTACTTATAAAAAACGTGTGCTCGAAAAAATGAAAATGGAAGGAATTAGCGAATTAACAAAATATGCTGTTGAGCATAACCTGGCAAACTAATTTGTAAGCCGTTTCCTACGCAAACTTCCATAAACCCGTATTCCTAAAAAAAGTCCTACCTATTTTCTTTATTAAGTTTACTCACGATAATTAATTAGTGTTCAATATAAAAAAGAAATAAAATGAGAATAATAATTGTCGATGACTCCAGGATAATTCAAGATCGACTCTATGAAATGATAAGTGAAGAGACCGATTTCCGTGTTATAGGTCAGGCTTATAATGTAGTTAAGGGCAAAGACATGGTCTCAAAACTAAAACCGGATGTTGTTATAAGTGATATTAGGATGCCGGGTGGAGGAGGTATTGAGCTGCTTACCTATATCAAAGCAAACTTTCCCCAAGTAAAAGTAATCATTGCGACAAATTACGCTTACCCGCAGTATAGGGAAAAGTGTATTGAAGAAGGTGCCGAATACTTTTTAAGTAAGGCCGAAGACCTTGATAAAATTATATTAACATTAAGAAGTATTGAGCGTAACGGGGGAATAAGCTAGTGAAACTAAATGAGTCTTATCCTATAAGAGTTTATATGTAGTTTCACTTAGTTATAATTGAACGAGAAATTTATGTGAATCCGTAGATGAAATGACTTTTATGGAAAAACTCATATTATTAGTTGTTGAAGACCCTCAGGGAAATAAACAATCTATTGAAGCTATGGTGGCTGAAACAAAGTATAGCGCCTCTTTAATTTCTGTAGTTACAAGCCTAAAAGACGCTCTTGATTATATCTCCAAAAATAAAGTTGATCTAATCTTATTGGATTTAAATTTACCAGATAGCAGAGGGCTGGCCACTTTTAATTCAGTTAACATAAAAGCCGATAACGTTTCTATAATCGTATTTACGGATGATGACGATAAAGAACTTGGGAATACAATTCTTAGGTTGGGGGCAAAAGATCATTTGGACAGATCAACCTTGAACGGGTTGCTGCTTTCCAAATCAATTGAATACACAATTTCAAAGCATAGATCAGGCTTCGAAATTAGAAAACAAGAGAAAAACTTTAAAAGCATTATTGAAAAAAATGCCGATGGAATGGTTGTTACAGACGATAATGGAATTGTACTTTATGTAAACCCGGTCGCGGAGAAATTGCTTAGTGTTACATCAGAAGAACTTATAGGGACACCGCTAGGTTTTGAGCTTCGCAAAAACAAAATTTCAGAAGAAAGAATAGTTGACGCCGAAGGAAGCAGCTATAAGATAATTCAGCTAAATGTTGTTGAAGCATTGTGGGATAATACCAGCGTTAAAATAGCAACACTTCGGGATATTACTGAATTAAAACAAAACCAGGATAGGATAGAACAACTGAACCGTTTGTTAAAAACAATCAGTAATATTAATCACCTTATTGTATCGGAAAAGGATAAAGTGACGCTTCTAAAAAAAGTCTGTGTTCTCTTAACTGAAGGCAGGGATTATAAATGTGCGTGGATCGGACTGTTAGACAAAAGCGGAAATATATCTGATGTAGTTCAATCGGGAATTGATGATCAAATAGAAAATTTCAAACGCTATCTTTCTTCGTGTAACAAAATTTATTGCGTTAAAGAAGTTATTAATATTAAAGGCGTTTTGAATGTTATTGATACTGCTGAAACTTGTGGGAATTGCCCGCTTGCAAAGCTGTATACAAATAAAGGCGGGATCGCCGTTAAAATTTCGCATAACGGAACTGATTTCGGAATTCTTGTGGTTTCGCATCCTTCCCACTTAATACAAAGCGAAGAAGAAGATCACCTGATGGGCGAAGTTGCTTCGGATATAGGGCTTGCATTACATACCCTTTATGTTGAGGAGCGCGATAAAATCTCACAGGAAAAATTACTTTGGCTTGACGAAGCCTTAAAAGAAGCTGCAAACGCTGTTGTGCTTACCGATACAAAAGGGAATATCGAATGGGTTAACCCGGCATTTACCAAACTAACAGGTTACGAAATCACTGAAGCCGAGGGAAAAAACCCAAGGCTTCTTAAATCAGGCAAGCATGATGATAAGTTCTATGCAGATCTTTGGGACACTATTACGTCCGGTAAGATTTGGAAAGGGGAGATGGTAAATAAACGGAAAGACGGAATATTATATACAGAAGAAATGACCATTACCCCTGTAAAAAAAGATTCGGGCGAAATAAGCAGGTTTATTGCGATCAAATCCGATGTTACCGAAAGAAAAGATGCTGAAAAAAAGCTTAAAGAGAGTGAAGAAAGGTATAGAGGCTTTTTTGAAAATGCGACTATCGGGCTATACAGGACATTGCTTAACGGTGAAATTTTAGATGCAAATATTGAATTGGTGAATATGCTAGGATTTTCTTCGCCCGAACAGATGATTAATGCTCTTAATGCAATAGAAAATTATGCCGATAAATCCGAAAAAGCAGAGTTCGATGAAATAATGAATCGTGAAGGTATTATACATGGATACGAGACAGTATGGTTAAAAGCAGATGGAACACCGATTCACGTACAGGAAAGTGCACGGACTGTCTACGATGATAACGGGCGAATACTTTACTACGAAGGTGCGGTAGTTGATATAACAGAACAAAAAATTATACAGGAGCAAATAAAAAAATCCGAATTGCAATTCAGAACAATTTGGGAAAATTCATTCGACGGCATGAGATTAACCGATGAGAAAGGAGTTATTGTACAGGTAAACGAGGCTTTCTGCACAATGGCGGGTATGGAAAGAGACGAACTAATTGGACATACATTCGAGGTTGCTTACAAAGAAAAGAATAAAGAGTCGGTCAAACGTTACATCGAGAATTTTAAAACCGAGCATATTAAAAGGAACCTTGATGCTGAAGTTACATTGTCAAGCGGAGAAACAAAATGGGTCTCCCTTTCAAATTCGTTTATATATGTAAGAAATAAAAAGTTATTGCTGAGCATATTCAGAGACATAACAAAAAACAAAGAGCATGAAAACGAATTAATGGATGCAAAAGAAAAAGCGGAAACATCTGACAGGCTAAAAAGTGAATTCCTTGCACAAATGTCTCATGAAATTCGTACGCCTTTAAACACTATCTTAAGTTTTACCGAATTGTTACTTAGCGAAGTGAATGATAAAGTAGATAATGAATTTCTTGAAAATTTTGGAATTATTGATTCTGCCGGTAAAAGAGTTATCCGCACAATCGATTTGATATTAAACATGTCTCAGTTGCAGGCAGGTAGTTTTGAAATAAAATCTTCGACAATAAATTTTTATGAAGATATTGCTAAATCCGTATTTGTAGGATATAAATCAGCAGCCGAAGAAAAGAAAATCGATTTTCAATTGGTTCGTCAATCCGAAAATTGTAGTGTTAAATTCGACGAATACTGCGCTTATCAAATAGCTACGCACTTGATTGATAATGCAATTAAATTTACACACAAAGGATTTGTTAAAGTCTCCGTAAAAGATGAAAACGAAAAACTCTCATTCATCGTCGAAGATTCAGGCGTAGGAATCTCGCAAGATTATCTCCCCGGGTTGTTCGAACCGTTTACTCAGGAGCAGCACGGTTATACCAGGGAATACGACGGTAATGGGCTAGGCCTCACACTTGTTAAAAAATTTTGCGAGATAAACAATTCACAAATTGATGTAAAAAGTATTAAAGGTAAAGGAAGTACTTTTAAGATTGTTATTTCAAGATAGCTAATTAAGTATTTTTGGTGTAGAAGTTTGAATTGATGTAATCTAACGCGAATATTAGAACATCTATCTCAGACTAGAGATAAAAAACATATATTATTGTAACTGCTGTAAATTATTTACCATAAGGTAAACTTCTTCGATTAACTCCAATAAAATCGCGAAATCTATTAAAAAATGATTTTTTGACAGATGATTACCGGTAAAGTGTTTTAGTAAAACATTTTAACGGTAAGGGTTTACCAAGCTGATTTGATGTAATTACAATTTTTCATTACTCCTTAATTTCTATAATTAATTATTTATTCTGCAATTATAATTATTCCACAATGCTGCCTCTAAATTATAGAGATTCTTAATCGATTATAATTTTTGAGAAAATTTTAAATATAGAGATATGCAAAGGTTGTCTATAAAAAATATTCAATATCATACGATAATAATATTGACAAAATTCATCTTTATAATTTTTCTAATTTCCTGATATCTCCATGCTCCTTTGTCACTATATCATTTTTTGTTTTTTGATATAGCAGCTCAGCTATTTTAGAATCGTCATTTTGATGATACATTGTATTCGGTTATCGATTCATTGGGCGCTATGCACAATGTTTACTCAGATAAGATAGGAAGTATCAAGAGTAAGAAATGAAGAAGATTTTTCCATATACCAGATTAAATTCCCCAAAAGAGAAAATACAATTCCATAATTACAATAAAATACAATATCAAAGATTGGAGGTGTAAAAATGATTAACTTTTTTAAAAATCTTTCAGTAAAAAAGAAACTATTATACAGTTTTGGCATAGCAATGATACTATTGCTGCTGGTTGGTACGGTATCATACTTAACGGTGTCAAACTCGACCGACGGATTCGTAAATTACAGGAATTTAGCTCGCAATAATAACTTATCGGGATTAGTTCAGGCAGATATGTTAATGGTTCGCATGAATGTAAAAGACTTTATTATTAGGGGGAACGATAAGGATGTAGAGGAATATGAAGAATATTATAATTCTATGCTCACATTTTTGGATCAGGCAATGAAAGATATTAAGGAGTCCGAAAAATTAGGGAAGATGAAAAAAATTGATGATTTGGTCCATAATTATGACACCGCTTTCAAGCAGGTTATTGATTATAAGAAAGAAAGAAATGAAATCGTTTTTAATACCCTTAATTTTAAAGGGAAAGAAATGGAAACTAGTTTGTCGGAAATAATGAAAACCGCTTATAGGGACAAGGACCTTCAGGCGGGATATTATGCAGGCGAAGCTCAAAGAAATTTGCTGCTCGGAAGATTATACGTAATAAAATTTCTTGATGATAACAGCAATTCTGCTGTTGATAGAGTCAATTTTGAATTTACCGAACTTGAGAAAGCTCTTATCAAATTGGATGAAAATCTACAGAACAAACGAAGAAGAGAATTACTAAACCAGGTCAGAAATGACCGGAAAGTATATTTTGATTCGTTCCAAAAATTAACACAAGTAATATCCGAAAGGAATAGTATCATTGAAAATACTTTAGATAAAATTGGACCTGAGATAGCAGCTACCGTAAATGAAATAAAACTTTCAATTAAGGATGAACAGGACACATTGGGTCCAGCATTACAAACTGCAAATTCCAACGGTATAATATTGATGGTTGTTATTAGCTTTTTTGCAGTTACAATCTGTGCTGTATTTGGGCTGGTAATATCTAACATTATAAGCAAACCGATTATAACTATTTCCGAAAGGGTTGAACAGCTTAGGTCGGTTTGTATTACAAATTTAGGAAAAGGGCTTAGCGCTTTAGCTGTAGGAAATACAAAAGTTAATGTTGGGTACGGTACTCCTCTCTTAAATATGGGTACTAAAGACGAGATAGGTTATTTGGCCGGGAGTGTTGATAACATAATAAAGCAGGCTCAGCAAGGAATCGACTCGTTTGAAGAATCAAGAAAAAAGCTCGAAGAACTTACCGGTGAAACCAACAATTTAATTACAAATGCGAAAACCGGTAATCTCGAAAGCAGGGGTAATGCCGAAAGGTTTGAAGGAACTTACAAAGAATTACTAACCGGTATTAATGAAACGCTGGATGCAATTGTTTTACCTATAAAAGAGGGGTCGGTTGTACTTGAAGAAATGTCGACAGGCGATTTAACAGCAAGAATGACCGGTGAATACAAAGGCGATTATCAAATAATAAAGAACAGCATTAATAAACTTGGCGATTCGTTAGGCAATTTACTACGTGAAGTATCTGATTCCGTTGAGGCAACTGCTTCTGCAAGTACTGAAATCTCATCCAGTTCGGAACAAATGGCTGCCGGGGCGCAAGAACAGTCGGCTCAGGCAAGCGAAGTTGCCGGGGCTGTTGAACAAATGACAAAAACCATTATGGAATCGGCAGGCAGTGCGAGTTCCGCTTCCGATGCATCAAAAGCATCCAGCAACCAGGCTAAAGACGGAACCGGTAAGGTAGATGCATCTAAACAAGGAATGGATGCAATCGTTGCTTCGGTTGATAAAACCGGTAAAATAATCGCATCATTGGCCGGCAAAACAGATCAGATAGGTGAAATAACGCAAGTGATAGACGACATTGCAGATCAAACAAACCTGCTTGCGCTTAATGCCGCCATTGAAGCTGCAAGAGCAGGTGAACAGGGACGTGGTTTTGCAGTTGTTGCTGACGAAGTTCGTAAACTTGCCGAACGGACCACCAAGGCTACTAAAGAGATTGCAGATACGATAAAAGCAATACAAGGTGAAGCGAAAGATGCAGATGCATCTATGGAGGAAGCCGGTATTTCAGTAAAAGAAGGAATTCGGTTAACCGAAGAAGTTGACGAAGTTTTGCAAAGTATCCTCAATAGCTCCGAGAACGTTGAACAGCAAATAAGCAGACTTGCAACTGCCAGCGAAGAACAATCGTCAACTGCCGAACAGATAAGCAGAAGTATTGAAGGAATAAACAGTGTTACGCAGGAATCGGCGGCAGGAACCCAACAGATCGCAAAAACCGCGGAAGATCTAAATAAGCTAACGGAAAACTTGCAGCAGCTTATTGCTCAATTTAGAATTGATAACAACAGCCGTGATGTAGGTTATTCCGTAAGGCAAAATGGTAAGTTAATTGAAACAGTTTAATAAAAAGCGAGATTGAAGAAATGAATCAAAACAAAAATGAAGAAACGGATGAGCTACTACAGTTGGTAAGTTTTAAGATGGGCGAAGAGGAATTCGGCGTTGATATATTAAAGGTACAAGAAATAAACCGAATGATGGAAATAACTAAAGTACCTAATGCGCCTATGTTTGTTGAAGGCGTCATTAACCTCCGGGGACGTGTAATACCTGTAATTGATCTTAGAGTAATTCTAAACATGCAGCAGGTTGAATGCGGTAATGATACCAGGATAGTAGTTGTTGAACTGAACAATAAAACAGTCGGATTTATAGTTGACGAAGTAAACGAAGTTTTAAGGATACCGCAAAGCATAACCGAGCCGCCCCCGTCTATGGTTTCAGGTATTGACTCGGAATATATAACGGCCATCGGTAAACTTGATAACAGGCTTTTGATATTGCTGGATCCTGATAGGATCCTGCGTGAAACAGAAGTTGAGATGTTGGATGCTGTTTAATGTATATCTGTGGGAACCTTCGGGGTTGAAATCTTTTATTCCTCCACGAACCCCGAAGGTTAGTAATTCTTACTTGACTAACAGCATCTTTTTCGTTTGATGAAATTTCCCGGTCGTTAGTTTGTAAAAGTATAGCCCGCTGCTAAGTTTATTTGCGTTAAACGTTATTTCATAATTCCCCGGCGCCTTTTGATCATCAACCAATGTCGCTACTTCATTTCCGAGGATGTTGTAGATTTTTAGTTTAACATGTTGCCCTTCGACGGGGCTCAGGACGACCACCGGTATACTATATTTTATTGTTGTAGATGGATTAAACGGGTTGGGGTAATTCTGTGATAAGTTAAAAACCGTTGGCAATCCCTTGTCCGACTCATTTTCCTGCACACTTGTTATACCGTTGCTTACTTCTGCTATAGCGCTGTAATACGTGAAAGTACCGTCTGTATCTATTTGTTTTAACCTGTATTGCACATTGCCAGTAGGAGGATCGTGATCTATAAACTCATAGCTCTTCGGTGAGTTGCTGTTGCCATGTCCCTGAACAAAGCCAATATTTTCCCATTCAGTGTTCTGAGTTCTGTTTTCTGACAGCTGCCTTTCTATTTCAAACCCATAATTATTTACTTCTGTGGCTGTTTCCCAGTTTAATTCAACACCACTGCCATTTAACTGAGCTGTGAATGCGGTTAATTCAACCGGCAAAGCTGAAAGTGGATCATCTACTACAATACTGTTTATACCCAAACTTAGAAAATCGCCGTTATTTGCCTCAACAAAGGAGACGGTAATTAAATCAATTTCCTGCCAGTCGGGATCACTATTAAAATCAGAGGCTCTTGTGTATGTTACACTTCCGGGCACAGTTGCACCATCAGGCATTGTTGTTGAATATGTAGCTACTAATGTTCCGTTTTCATAACCATTAATAGTAACAGTTTCATCTCCTGCCTGATTAACATTGACAGTCCTAAATATGTTAATTTCTTCAAGGGTGAAATTCTTCCCGGAATTTTCATAAAATGTAAAACCATATCCATTAATGGCTCCAGGTGTAATTCCACTTGTTGCCGTCGAAACCCCAGCATCCCAAAACCCTGGTATACTATTAAATCTAAGATCATTATAATTTGTAAATGGAGAAGCACTGCCTGCATCAATTACAAAATCCACAGCGCCTGATAAATCAAGTGAAACATCCGCCACACCATTTGTACCATCAGTAACACTTGCCAAATCGCTTCCTGAACCGGTAGTATAATCGATTGTTTTGTCTGCAGCTCTTAATAGTAAGTTCTTGGATAATATAAAGGTTATCATTAACATTAATGTTTGTAGAAATTTCATCATAATTTTTCCCATTTTATTAAACGATTGGTTAGAAAATTACAGTCAAAATTGGATATACATTTGTCGGGGCAACAAAGTAATATCTTACACATCAATTTATTATTATCGGAAATAATTTGCCCCATTAAATATTGATAAAATCAAAAAAACCGCCCCAAAAAGTTTTTTAGCGGGTTTGAAAAGTTGTAGATTATTTGAATGTCTGAAAAAATCACAAGCATTCTTTGGAAGCCAGGTTTCACTTGACAATCATCATTTTATTAATTTTACTGAATGTATTTGAACCATCTGTAGCTTCAGCAATCATTTTGTAAATGTAAATTCCACTGGTTAAGCCACTTGCATCAAAGTTTAATTCGTGGGTGCCGGCGCTTTGTACTTTGTTTGTAAGCAAATGAATTTGTTGTCCCAAAGTGTTATAGACGGCAATGTTTATCCTACTTTCGGAAGGTAGGCTGTACCTTACCTTTGTTTCAGGGTTAAAAGGGTTCGGGTAATTCTGCTCAAGGTTAAATTCAGAAGGAAGTCGGGCAGCCGACAGATTCTCCTGCAAACCCGTTATACTGATGTTTACATCTGCTGTTATTCCGAAGTATTCAAAAGTACCGTCTGTATCAATTTGCTTTAACCTGTACTGTAAGTTTCCCGCGGGTGGATCGTGATCTATAAACTCATAACTCTTAGGCGAGTTGCTGTAGCCGTGCCCCAATACAAATCCAATATTTTCCCATTCTGCGTTCTGAGTTCCGTTTTCTGACAACTGCCTTTCTATTTCAAATCCATAATTATTTACTTCTGTGGCTGTTTCCCAATGCAGCTCAATTGAATTATCTTTAATTAAAGCTGAAAAGGAAGTTAACTCTACTGGAACGGCTAAAGGGTCATATGCATCCAGGTTCGTCCAGGCAGTAGAACTTGAAGCACCACGAGCATAACGTATGCCGTCCAGTTCATATTCTGCGTGATTTGTTTCAGCATAGTTTAGATAAAGAAAATCAACGGTATCATTTTTAAACAAAATATCGTTACCTCCGGAGCCTGCTGCAATGCTTGCTTCAGCAGTACCCGTTGACGGCTCCGAGCTTATTGTGGGATCTACCCAGACATACATGGCGTCTGTATTCTCGGTACTGCCCGGCAAGGTAAAATCATACCGTGCCAGAATTAAATATGTTTGATTAAAATTAAGCACGGTGGAACCAAAGCTTGAACCTATTCCTTCACCTCCAATTGCTATTCCACCCTGACCTTCAGTAATACCAATATTAAAGCCGGCACCGGCATCCTTTACTTCTACCCGGAAAAATTCAAAAACCTGGCTTCCAGCTCTGTTTCCCGGGGCAATAATGTGATCGGGTGTCTGTGTACCGTCACCGGAATTACTTACACGTAACAAAAACGAAAGATAAAATGTAGTATTTGAAGTAATAACAAAAGAGGTATTTGATTTCCTGAAGCGGTCGTCGGTTTCAGTATTAGGCGTTACAGGCTGAATATAATTTCCACCCCCGCTATTATACGTAGCAAAGACCATTGGTGTTGTGTTACGTACAAATATGTCCATATCAGTCGCAAGTGTATGATCGTACCGCACCCAGCTGTTTTGTCCCGCTAAAGTTTGGTCGGCTGTAGTACCGTCAAAGTCCTCATCGATCATCAATTGACCGAAAACCGCTGGAGTAATTACCAGAAGCACTATAATCGTTGCTGGTACCTTAGCACAATAAATAAAAAACAATTTTTTTGTGTAAGTAACTATTTGTAAGGCATTCTTTTTCATAATTATCCCTCCGTCTTTTAAATTTTGAATACATGTAGTGATTTACAAAGAACAAAGACCTATATTCTTATCTGTTTATTATCGTTTATTTTTTTCGACTGTTTATAAGATTAAGATTGGCGTACAACTTTGCATATAATTTTACAAAACTTTCAGCCCCTTTAAACCTAATATTCTCATTAACTTTGGATAGGCTTGGTATTTTCGATACCAATCAATTAACGGATTTTCCAAGCTTTTATTTCCACCGATGGGGTAAGTAGAAGTCCATTGAGGATATCTGACAAATGTTCCGGCTTTATAAAATTAATAACAGGATAACATCTATAAATTCCCGGTTTTGTTATCCCGCAGAGAGCATTTTAAGTTTGGGTGCTTCTTTTGAGGATAACCCGCTTTTTGCAGGCTATTTAGTCAATGTCATTTTCTTTACGGAACTAAAGCTGCCGATAACTAACGAGTATACATAAACACCGCTTGATAAGCGAGATGCGTCAAATTCTATACTGTAATTTCCAGGTGCTTTCCGCCCATCAACCAATGTAGCCACTTCGTTTCCGAGTATGTCGTAGACTTTTAATGATAAATTAACAATGTCATTTCGACCGGAGGGAGAAATCTTAGAAGACTTTTCACTACTCATTTCATTCGGGTTCAAAATGACGGTTGCAGGTAGGGAAAAACTTATTGTGGTAGTCGGATTAAAAGGGTTCGGGTAATTCTGCTCAAGGTTAAATTCAGAAGGAAGTCCGGCAGCCGACAGATTCTCCTGCACACCTGTTATACTGATGTTTACATCTGCGGTTGTTCCGAAGTATTCAAAAGTACCGTCTGTATCTATTTGCTTTAACCTGTACTGTAAGTTTCCCGCGGGTGGATCCTGATCTATAAACTCATAACTCTTAGGCGAGTTGCTGTTGCCGTGTCCCAATACAAATCCAATATTTTCCCATTCTGTGCTCTGAGTTCCGTTTTCCCACAGCTGCCTTTCTATTTCAAACCCATAATTATTAATTTCCGTAGCTGTTGCCCATTCCAATTTCATTTTGTCCTGGAAGATATAAGATGCAAAAGACACCAACTCTACAGGTGTAGCGGCCGGGTCATATGCATCCAGGTTTGTCCAGGCAGTAGCACTTGTAGCACCGCGAGCATAACGAATGCCGTCCAATTCATATTCCGGGTTATTTGCTGCAGCATAGTTCAGATAAAGGTAATCGAACGTATCACCGCTAAGCACTATATCATTTCCGCCTGATCCTCCCAACATGCTAACTTCAGCACTTCCGGTAGAAGGTTCCGAGCTTATTGTTGGATCTAGCCATAGATATAAATCATCATTCGTGTTTCCGGATGCAACAAAATCATACCTTACCACGATTAAGTAGGTTTGGTTGAAATTCAGCTCAGTTGATCCAAAACTGGGAGAAGCATTTTCGGTTGGCGTTTGATTACCTCTGCTTAACCCAATGTTATAGCCCGAACCCGCATCTTTTGCTTCTACTCTAAAATACTCAAACTCCTGAACTCCAAAAGAGTTTCCTCCGCCAATAATATGATCAATTTGGATTGTACCGTCACTGCCATCACTAACACGCAATAGAAATGATAGATAAAATGTTGTATTAGTATTAGCTGTAAATGATGTGTGTCCCTTTTTAAAACGGAAAGAGTTACCCGTATTGGGCGTAACAGATTGCACGTAATTTCCGTCGCCGCTTTTATAAGTAGCAAATACCATTGGGGTTGTGTTACGTACAAATATGTCCATCTGTGTAGCTAGTGAATGATCATTCCGCTGCCAACTGTTTTGTCCTGCTAAAGTTTGTCCGGCTGTGGTAGCATCGAAGTCCTCATTAATCATCAATTGCCCGAAAACAGTTGGGCTAATTCCTAAAAGCACTATTATCGTTGCAGCTATATTAGCATATATTTTTCTCATAATTAACTCCTTTCCTTACGCAAATTTTGATTACATGTAATGGCTAGATAGAACAAAGTCTAGGTTTTTATCAGTCCATTATCGCAAAATTTTTTTAACTGTTTATATGATTAAAATTGCCACACAGCTTTGAATAGCAAGTAAACCGGATATAGCCGATTGCTTTATATAATTAATAGCAGGATAACACCTATAAATTCCTGGTTTTGTTATTCCAAAGAGGGAAATTTAGGTTTGGGTGCTTCTTTAGGGAATAGCACGCTTTTTGTTAACTATTTGATCAATGTCATTTTCTTTACGGAACTAAAGTTACCGGCAACTAACGAGTATATATAAACGCCGCTTGATAAGCGAGATGCATCAAATTCGATTAGGTAATTTCCAGGCGCCTGTGCTTCATCAACCAATGTAGCTACTTCGTTTCCGAGAATGTCGTAGATTTTTAGTTGTACGTGTTGCCCTTCGACGGGGCCTGTCTGCCGACCAGGCAGGCTCAGCGCGACCACCGGTATGTTATATTTTATTGTGGTGGACGGATTAAACGGATTCGGGTAATTCTGCTCCATTTTAAAATTGGCCGGCAATATATCAAGTTCATTTAAGGCAGTTGTAGTGGTTGGAAAAAATGCCGTAAATGATGATCCGTAATAGATGAACTCAAGATCATCTGAAATTTTTAGCGAAAGCACAGCTAATATACCTTCTGATCTATAAGCGCCGTTCTCCCAAACGCCAGCTTGTTGAAAAGTATTATTACCTTCCACATCATATTCATAAATATAGCCTTCATCCTTTTCCCAAGTATCGGAAATCCAGTCAGAAACAAAGTATTCTTCAACTTTACCCGACCGATTATAAATCCAGTTTTCCCGAGCCCAGTTTACCCATACCGAATCCCAAAAATCCTGTTCTATTGCTTCTTTTTTTTGCCCTTCTGAATTATATGAATATGTAGTTCTGGAAATTAAATCCCAGAAAGTCTCTTCCCAAAATGAAAAGATAGTAGTATCTAATAATCCATCCTGATTATATGAATTAAGATATCGACTAATAGGTTCCCAGGAATCATCAGGATAGTAGTACTCAATTTGCTCTAATACATTACCTTCTGAATCATTAACGAAAGTAACTCTATCATAATTGACTAATTCTTCATATGATCCAACTATTTCAGTTTGAGAAGAGAGGTAACCGTTTTCGTCATACTCACTATTAATTTGGTAATCAAAATTCCATTGATCCAAATGCCAATATTCACGCAATTCGATGATGGGCTTGCCGTCGGAATTGTATTCAAAAGTTTTACGAAATTGAATTACCCAGGTACTATCTTTCCAACGGTGTGAAAATTTTACAAGCTCATTGTTGTTTGCATCATATTCATACTCATCTTTTTCATAATTCACCCATCCGGATGAGTCCTGCTTCTGGGTAAGTTCTAATGTTTTGTTATAATTTTCGTCATATTCATAAATAATGCGCCAATTACTCGAATTTTCATTACCTGTAACAATCATTTTATCTTCAGTCAGTGATCCGTTTGAATTGTAAGTGTAAATATGTTTCTCTTCTTCTCCGTCCCATCTTATAGCAATTACGTTATCGGGCGGTGTGGAAGATTCTTCTAGTCGATTATACTGTGCGGGTAAGCTCATAAATGTTAGAGTAAATAATGTTATTATGAAATAAATACTTAATGATTTCATTTTAACTCCAAAATTTTTTTGGATATTCAATTAAGATGACTGCTTAACTAACGACTGTCCGCCGAAGCTAATCTTCATTTCGCTCCGGCGTGCGAACTTCTAACGAAGGAGAATCATCTTTTTTGTTTGTGTAAACTTGCCGGCTCTAATAGTGTAAAAGTATACTCCCGAAGAAAACGCCGCAGCATTAAAGTCTACCTCATAAGCCCCTGGCGATTGATTTGCATTAACCAATGTAGTTACTTCGTTTCCGAGTATGTCGTAGATTTTTAGTTGTACGTGTTGCCCTTCGACGGGGCTCGGGGCGACCACCGGTATGCTATATTTTATTGTGGTGGTCGGATTAAAAGGATTCGGGTAATTCTGCCCAAGACTAAATTTTGCCGGAAGTTGATCGATTTCATTAACAGTGGTAACTGAGTTAGAGTAGTAAGCATAAAGATATGCACCACGATATGTAAATTGAAGTTCATCCGATACCTTGATTATAAACTCTCCACTTATGCCTTCAGTAATTAAAATTCCATCACGCCAAAGGCGAGCTTGTAGATAAGTACTATTGCCTTCATTATCATACTCATAATAAAAGCCGTAATCTCTAGTCCAAACATTATCTTTCCATCTTGAAGAAATAAATTCTTCAATCCTTCCTGAGGAATTGTAAATCGAAGAATCGAGAGTTACATTTGTCCAGGACGAGTCTTGCCAGCTCTCCGTCAACAGTATTGTTTCCTCGCCTTTAGTATTATAGGAGTAATTTTTGCGCCCTGTTAAAACCCACTGATTCTCTTGCCAGGTAGAATCAATAGTAGTTTCCAACATCTCCTTATCATTATATTCGTTAACATACTTTTTGTCTTTAACCCATGCTGTATCATTCCCATCATATTCAATATGTTCAAGAACTTTACCGTCGGAATCATTAACATAAGTGTCTTTATAAACATTACCCCGGTATCTAATTTCAGCAAAAGAAGCAATGAAACCGTTATTATCATATTCCCAAATAAATTTTTCAAAGAAATCCCAATAAGTTTCTTCCCAATAATCCAAAACACTAAGCACCTGTTTTCCATCGGAATTATATTCATAAGTTTCACGGTAATAGTCTTCCCAAACATTATTTTCTTCACCGCCAAATTGGAATAGTTTCAATGTTACATTATTATCCTCATTATATTCGTAAAGTGTGCGAGAATAATCTACCCATGCATTATTTTCCCAATTTCGGATAATCTCAGAAGTTAAGTTATTGTTATCATCATATTCATACTCCATTATTCTACTATTCACCCATACGGATGAGTCAATTATTCCTTCGGTAAGTTCTAAAATTTTATTACCGTTTTCATCATATTCAAAAACCATACGCACAATTGAAAAAATTTCATCGCCAAATGATGTTATTATCTTGTCTTCAATTATTTGTCCGTTTGAATTGTATTTGTAGAAATGTTTCTTTTCTCCACCATAAATTTTTAAAATTACGCTATCGGGTGGTACGGATGATTCCATAATTCTATCTGATTGTGCGGATAGGTTTGTATATGATATTAAAACCACTATCAACGAGACTAAGAAAATTAACTTTTTCATTTTAGCTCCATCGTTTAAAAACCTTTTATCATCTTTCTCAAGGTAAAACACTAAATTTGTTTCTACTTAACCAGCACCTGTCCGCCGAAGCCCACCTACGTTTCACTTCGGCGGGTAAACTTTTAGCGAAGGAGCATCATCTTTTTTGTTTGAACCGTTTTGCCCGCTTGTATACTGTAAAAATAAACGCCGGAAGATAACCCGCCGGCATTAAAGTTTACCTCATAAATTCCCGGCGACTGATTTTTATTAACCAATGTAGTTACTTCGTTTCCGAGGATGTCGTAAATTTTTAGGGATACACGTTGCACTTCGACTCCGCTCAGTGCATCGACGACCGGGATGGAATATTGTATCGTCGTCGATGGATTAAACGGATTCGGGTAATTCTGCTCAAGTCCGAATTTCGTCGGAAGTTGATCGACTTCATTTACAACCGATACAGGATCACCGTAAAAAAGAAATACCTCTCCGCCCCGGTACCAAAATGTCAATTCATCTGAAATTTCAATTGTTATTGAAGTTGTAAAAGGAACCCACTTTCCTTCAAACCACCCTTGAAAGGATTGATAAGTAATATTCCCGGCCAAATCATATTCGAAAAGCGCTCTTTGAGCATTGACCCATATTTCATCAGCCCATACCTGAAATATTCTTTCAGTTGGTTTACCGTCATTGTTATAAGTAAATGTACTCTGAGAACTGTTTTCCCATTTCAAACTATCCACATTAAATGTTTCATCCAAAACATAAGTCCTATCTCCATTTGTGTTTAAATCTGTAGTACTCCTAGAATTAGGGACCAAATCACCATCAACATAATCATAAGTAATAGATGCTTCTTTTAATTCATTTGGGAAATATGAATAAATAGTTACTTCTTTAGCTTCTAAAGAATCGCTATCGGTATCGGAGAAATAATTACTGGAGATAATTCTATTCTCGGAATCATACTCATATAAATATTTATAGGTTTCTTCCCAGGCGTCGTCTTCCCACCAAAAGGTTGACCATGTCAAGCGGTTTCCGTTTTCATCATAAGTAAATTCTGTTTTTCTCCAATTTTCCAAAACACCCTCATTATCAAATTCAATAATCGCAGCAATGTGATTGCCGTTTTCGTCATATCTATCCGTGTATCTTGCGCTTGGAACCCATGAACCGTCTTCCCATATTTGAACTAATAGAATTTCTTCAAGACCATCCGGAGAATATTCATAAGTCTGCCATGTATAAGCTTCCCAATTTCCATCAATCCATTCACTAAAAAGCCGGGAAGTCATATTCCCGTTTTCATCATATTCCATTTCTCTCTTGAACGAATTTACCCATTCCGTTCCGTCCCATTCTTCTTCAAAGTATAGGGTCTGATTACCTTTAGAGTCGTATGTATAAGCCGCTCTGTATTTAACAACTAATGAATCATTTTCCCAAAGCTCCAAATGTTCCATTGCTAATTGTTCATTTTCGTTATATGTATAAAAATATTTTTCAAAACTGCCGTCTTCATGTTTAACAATGGCGCTATCGGGAAATGGGTTAGATTCAGCCGTTTTAGATAAAGATTTCCCGGGCTGGATTGTAAATTTTTGCCCGAGTAAGTTCTTACCCTGTTCGAACCTTTTGAGTATATTCTCCTGCTCGATTTTTACCATTTGGTAAAGCCTGCTTTTTGAATTAGATGAGTACGAGTAAGAGAATGGAATTACTGCAGCTAACAAGATGTATAAATAACGTTTCATAACTGTACCTTTATTTAGTTTGTTTTCATATGTTTATAATTGTTTTTCAAAGGTCATATGCGACTTGCCGACGATAATCATCCTCTTGTGTGCAATGTTTTGCATGCTCGTTTCATAAAAACTTATTTAAGATGATTACTTAACCAGCACCTGTCCGCAGAAACTACTAGCGAAGGAGGATCATCTTTTTAGTTTGTACAAAGTCGCCTGCCTGAATACTGTAAAAATAAACTCCCGAAGAAAATGCCGCAGCATTAAAGTTAACCTCATAAACTCCGGGAGCCTGATTTTCATTAACCAATGTAGCTACTTCGTTTCCAAGGATGTCGTAGATTTTCAAAGTAACATTTTGAAATTGATCATTGGAATTTATTTGTAATTTGTTCTTTGCTATTTGATATTTGATTGTTGTTGTCGGATTAAACGGATTCGGGTAATTCTGCTCAAGACTGAATTCAGAAGGAAGCAAGTTCGAATTATCCACCGCTGTTGTGGAGCTTTCATAATATAGATATACTTCGCCGCCAAAATAAAATAAGGACTTATCTTCGGAAATTTCAATCCGTAATGAACCAAAATTAAAAACCCATTCATCATTTTGCCAGAATTGAAAAGACAAATACGTTGTATTACCGTCCATATCATATTCTTGAACATGCCTTTGAGCATTTTCCCAGGTGGAATCGGACTCCTCCCAAAATTGACCAACATACCCGGTTGGCTGGGAATTATCGTTATATGTAAAATTGAACTGAAATTGATTCACCCAATCCATAATGTCCAGGTTATAAACTTCGTTCAAAACATAAACTCTATCCCCGTTTGTATTTAAATCCGTTGAACTTCTACGACTGGGAAGTAAATCTCCATCAACGTAATCAAAAGTGACTGATGCTTCTTTTAACTCGGATGGAAAGTATGAATACATAGTAAATGTTTTTGCCTCCAAAGAATCACTACCTGTAGTAGAAAGATAATTGCTCGATATAATTCTATGCTCGGAATCATACTCATATATATATCTATAAGTTTCTTCCCAAGCGCCGTCTGTCCACCAAAAGTTTGACCACGTCAACCTGTTGCCATTGGAATCATAAGTATAGCCCGACCTTCTCCAGTTTTCAAGCATACCGTTATTCTCAAATTCAATTATATCATTTATTAAGTTTCCGTTTGTGTCATATTCATTGGTATAACGAGCGCTTGGCACCCATTGAGTTCCGTCCCAATCTTCATTTAAGCTGACTGTCCTTTTTCCTTCAGTGTTGTATTCACGCGTATTACGCCTGGAGTTAACCCAATTATTATCGCTCCAGTTTTGCCAGAGCCTCATTGTCATATTACCGTTTGCATCATATTCCGATTCAACTCTTTCACGATTAATTAATCCCAATGTTCCGGGCGTTGAAGTAAGTTTCAATGTTTCATTTCCGTTTTCATCATATTCAAAAGTTGATACATGGCCACTGTCAATTAGATCATCAGTACGAAAAAATATTCTCTCTTCAGTTAATAAACCGTCTTCGTTATAAGTGTATTTGTACTTTTCCGATTTACCGTTTCCAAGATTAACAATGGCACTGTCGGGGAAAGCATTTGGTTCTGTCAATTTGTTGAACGACTCTCCTGATTGCCCTGTAAATTTTTGGGCGAGTAAACTTTTTCCCTGTTCGAATCTCTCTAGTATATTCTCCCGTTCGATTTTTACCATTTGGGAAAGCCTGCTTTTTGAATTAGAAGAATAGGATTGAGAAAACAAAATTACCAAGGCTAACAAGCTGTATATAGAACGTTTCATGATTATCCCTCCGTTTTTTATTGAAAAATTATTGCGTTCTCCATTTATCATTTTTTGTTACCTGTATTTACCCGCACAAACGATATACAGCTCGCCGTTGCTGCCTGTAGTTAATTTGTAATAAGTTGTTTTGTAATAAAGTCCGCTTTCATCGGGTTTTGTATAGATGTAATCAACCCAGCCCGATCCGTTTGTAAGAGCGCCCGCTAAAATTTCGTCGCGGAATAGTTTGCCCGATACATCAGGTTTGCCTTTTAGTGTAGCGCCGACAATTAAACTGTTGGTTGCATGCGCTACTACGGTTAATGTTGTATCGTAAACAAAAGTATAAAGCGCCGGAATATTAGCATCGCGGTAAGGGTTTTCGGAATTATTTATTTTGGCAAGTGTGCCTCCTGCATCGGCAGTAATATCATCCGATGTTTGATTAACAAGATTAGTTACCATTTTGTCTGTAATACCGTCATCGCTCTCGTTGATAATATTGTAAGTGGATATTATCTTATCATAAATGCTTACGCCGTCTGCGCCTTTATTGTTTACAAGTTCGTTTAATGTTTCCTGGAAATAGTTTATGATATCATCGGATGTATTTTTATTAAAAGCGTAGTACAATTCACTTACACTCATCACATAAGAGGTTTCATAATTATCATTGCCCAGTTGCAGTGCGTTTACAATTAACCCGTGAGCAATTTCAGAGTAAGCTATGCAGTCAACCGTACCGTTATCGAGCAATGAATACAATTCATTTACATTTTTGACTATACTTAGGTCGGATAAGCCAACGCCAAAACTTTCGAGAAGCTGAATACTGCTGTAGCCTTCTATTACGCCGATTTTGAAGTTTGATATCTCTCCCTGGTTATTAATAACTACATTCCTGCTTTTGAGAGCAATAAGTATTTCTTTGTGAGGTGCAATTGGGCCAACCCACTTAAATAAGCTTTCTCTTTCCGTATTTCGAACGGTTGAGAACAGCATTGTATTTTCCGTATCAAGTGTTGCCTGGAAAGCCTGGCTCCATTCGGCGATAGTTACATCCTGGCCGCTAAGATTCACATTCATTTTTTTGAAGATCTCATCCAAAATCTCGACCGACACTCCGTACTTTGTTCCGTCTTCATCAAAATTGAACGGCGGGAAATATTCGGTATAGAAGGAGAATTTTTCTATTTGTTCACTCAAATCGATTACAGGCGAGGAGACCGGATCATCATCCGAACAGGAGGTTAGATAAAAAGTGAAGGATAAGAATAAAACGAGTGAAGTGAAAAAACTTAACCCGGTAAAAAAGCTATTCCTTAAGTATTGCTTTCTTTTTGTTACATCTCCTTTCATAATGCCCCTCGATTTTTATTTGAAATTTTGCTTAAATATTTTATAAAACTATTTGCAGTCCGGCTAAAAATTCGCGCAAAACAGTCAAATCCGCATTTGACAAAACATTTAACTTAGAAAGATTTTTTCCAGGAAAAAAGGAGAAGGTGTCAGTTATTTGCAAACTAAAAAAAATCCTTTTTGAATCAAACATTATTTTTAGAACAAGAAATTTGTATTGCCGATTAAAGCCGTTTTACTTTTGCGGCAACCCCGGCTGAGCGAAACAAACATTTGAATTAATTATCTTCTCATCCGGGTTTGCTTCTTTACAATGATTTTTTATGAAATATTTAAAGGGTGTCTGACCGGTAACATCCTTAAATGATCTGAAAAAAGATGTAAGGCTATTAAAACCGCTTGTTTTTGCAACTGTATGCAAACACCAATTTGGCTTAATACAATGCATTACTCTTTTAGCTTCCTCAACTCTTAAAAAATTTACAACTGAGTCAAAATCAATTGAAACACTCTCTTCAAAAGCCTTCTTAATGTCGGCGCTATCGCAACCCAGCATTTCGGCTAATTCTTCCAATGTTAAATCGGTACGCAAAAAGAGTTTTTCTCTTACTATTGTATTTATTGCCGTCTTATATAAGTCTTCCATTTTGGCCCCTCAGTTTTTTTGAAGTATAATTTCTTTTTACTTCTTTGACTATTGAATCGAAGTGGCTTGCCGTTATCATAATTACTATGGATTTTGCTATTAACAAAATATCACCTGTCAAAGATTTATTTCTTTCATAGTATTCATCCAGCTCAATCAAATTATATAATCCCTTTCCCCGGTCTCCATACACCTGCCAGTATCCTGTAATACCGGGTTTGGATAATATTTTTGTTCTTCTCTCATATAATGCCGGATCGCTTTCTTTCATAAGTTCAAGGTCGGCAACCATTAATGGTCTTGGACCCACAATAGACATGTCGCCTTTTATCACATTGATGAGTTGAAGTATTTCGTCAAAGCCGGTTTTTCTCAAAATGGCGCAGAACAAAGAGACGTTATCTGAATACTCGCTTTTATAAAATATGTTTGAAGCCTTTATTTTAATCCCATCCCTGTATGATGTTTTAATTGTTCTAATTTTATAAATATCTATTGTCTTACCTTTTAGAAC
>JANQLA010000370.1 GCA_028280855.1 Melioribacteraceae bacterium | reverse complement strand
ATTCGGCAATTCTGTCGGCACCAATTTTCGTGGCGCTATATGGTGATTGCCCTTGATATGGATGCATTTCCGTGATTGGAACGAATTGAGCTGTACCATAAACTTCTGATGTGGATGTAACCAAGACTTTATTTGTATTTAATCGTCTGGCAGATTGTAGGACATTCAAAGTACCTTTAATGTTAGTATCAACATAACTGTCGGGAGAGTGATAACTAAAAGGTATGCCTATTAGTGCTGCTAGATGAAAAACAGCATCAACAGATTTCATAGCTTCGTAAACACCATTTGGATCACGAATGTCACCAGTAAATATTTCAATATTTTCTTTTAGTTCTTTATTAAAAGTATCGATCCAGCCCCATGAATTAAATGAGTTGTAGAATACAAATGCTTTAACATCAAAACCTAATTCAACAAGTTTTTCAACAAGATGACTGCCTATGAATCCATCGGCACCTGTTACGAGTACTTTATTCATTTTTTGTTCTCGGCGTGTTATTTATAAATATTATAGGCTAATGGAAATAAGAAAACTGATTATGTACATAATTACAATATGTAATCATTTCGTTTTTCTAGATTAAAATTTTTGATTTATTCCATACCACTTATTGGATAGCTTTGTTGTACCTCCAATCAATTTTGCAACACGCCAGGAAGTATTGGTAATTTCATATTCATCAGGTATTTTTTCAAATTTAGTGGTTTCAAATTCACTAATTACCATAGCAATACTATTTAAAACCACATCCTGGTTAAAACCTGTAAGTATTAGTGTACCGGCATCAAGTGTCTCCGGCCTTTCCATTGAACTACGCAACGTAATTGCTGGAAAATTCAATATTGATGATTCTTCACCGATTGTTCCACTATCGGAAATCGAACATTTTGAATTAATTTGCAAGTTAACGTAATCAGAAAACCCAAATGGTTTTAGGAATTGAATTAAATTGTTATGGACTAATGATGAGGGACTTTCAGAACTAAGCGCTTCTATTCGTTTTCGGGTTCTAGGATGAGTAGAGACAATTATAGGAAGTTTGTATTCTTCAGCTATTAAATTAAGCATATTGACAATGTTTTTTAGGTTATCCATATCGTCAACATTCTCTTCCCTATGAAATGATACTACAAAGTATTCTTGTTTATTTAGGGATAATCTCTCCAATACTTTTGATGAATTAATTTTATCTAAATTCGCATCAAGAACCTCTTTCATAGGAGAACCTGTTAAATAAAGTCTGCGATGCGGCAGTCCTTCCGATAAAAGATGTCTGCGCGCATGTTCTGTATAAACCAAATTGAAATCAGCAATATGATCTATTACTCTGCGATTTATCTCTTCCGGAACGTTGAAATCAAAACACCTGTTTCCTGCTTCCATATGATAAATCGGAATATGCAAACGCTTTGCCATATAAGCGGATAGACAAGAATTAGTATCACCTAATACTAAAACAGCATCGGGAATGACTTCTTTGAGAATATGTTCCGATTTTTTCATTACATCTCCAACTGCTGCACCTAGAGATGATACATCTATGTTCAGAAAATGATCAGGTTTTCTCAGACCAAGATCTTCAAAGAATATTTCATTCAATTCATAATCATAATTTTGACCGGTATGAACAAGAATATGATTAAAAAACTGATCTAATCTTTTGATTGTTTCAGATAATCTTATTATCTCCGGGCGTGTACCCACAATTGTCATTACTTTAAGCTTTTCCATTATCTAAGTCGCACACAGATAAAGTAATTTTAACTGAAGAAGGATATTTCTATTACTTCATATCAGTTTAATCAGCCTTATTTGTGTTCTATTTAATCTCCTTTACTTTTTCGTAAAATGTGTCTGGATCGCCAGGATCAAAAAATTCATTTATCCAAAAGATTGTATATAATTCTTCATGTCCAATATTTGTAATATTGTGGGTATACCAAATCGGCATATCAACAAATGCTGGGTTATCTCCACTTAACTCAAACGAATGTATTTGGTCAGTACCGATCCTCCTCATTTCGATTCTGGCTTCTCCTTTAATTACAGCGAATCGTTCTATTTTTCTAGTGTGAAAATGATTTCCGCGAGTTATACCCGGTTTAGTTGTAGAAAAGGAAATTTGTCCTCCAATATTGGACTTAATTGTCTCCACAAAACTTCCCCTTTCATCCGTATGCTTCGTTAATGCAAAAGGGAAAAAAGATTCTTGATCTATATAACATCTAAAAGTGTTAAAAAGATTTGAGTCAAATCTATTTTTGATTCTAGGAATTTTCCCTTCATTAAAATAGGAATCTTTATATTCTTCTAATTTTTTCAACAGCTCGGATACTTTTGTCTCTGAAGTATGGGCTACATGATACTTATTATTTCCTTTCTTATTAATGATGGTATCAAAAATAATTTCAACTAATTCCTGAACATAGATGAGTTTCATCTGCCCGTCAACATCTATCTTCGGATTTTCGTCATGAGTTAATTGGTGACAAAAGGTAGCAACAACAGAGTTATAGTAAGGATGACCGAATGGTCCGAATACATTAGGAATAACAAAACCTGTGAACCGCCCATTATTTCTTTCCGCCCATTTGATGAATAATTCTCTTCCCTCTTTCTTAGATCTTCCATAAGGATTATCTCTTTCTTCCTGAATTGAGGAAGAAAACAAAATATGAGGCGAGGTATTTTCAGATTCCATAGCATCAATCAATTTGCGAACCAGGCTAATATTAGTTTTGTAAAGTTCATCCTGATCATTGTGACGATTCATAGCTGCAAGGTGTACAATTGCATCACACGAACCAACAAATTCATTTAATTTTTTCTCATCAGAAAAAAACGAATCCTCGAATGTTACTCTTTTAATATTTTCATGTAGACCGAGAAAATTATACAGATGACTCCCAACAAAACCTGATTGCCCTGTTATACCAACTTTAATCATGATTCTCCTTAAAATTTTGAAACCAATCAAACCACAATCCGGAGGGATACCGGATTTTTTCTTTTACAGATTTATCATTATCCATATCAGAGAAAACTCCAATAATAGAATTATTCTCCAAGGCTCTTAATCCATTAGCATGACCCGGTGGAATATGAAGTATTGAGGGTTGATCATCAGAAAGTAATTTATATTCAGCTACAAGATTTTGTGATGGATTTTTGAAGTCTTCAATTTCTACCCATGCTACAACGAATTTTCCATTAATTGGAACAAAATATTTGGTTTCGAATTCGTGTCCTTGCCAGGCACGAATGGTTTCCGTATCAGAGTGCTGAATAGTATAAAAGCGGCAAACATTGGTTAGCTTGAAGTCATTTGTATGCCGGATAATTCCGCGAGTATCTTTGAAAATACTCCCTCTAATTATTGACGGTTTCATGATTATCGGCATATAAATGTAATTGATTTAGAAAATGATAAAAACTGAAAAACTATTGAACTCCTAAATCTTTTCGAATGAAATCTAATTTTAGCAGAAGCTTTTTTGTACCTTCAATGTCAAGGCGCTCTGTATTATGAGAGGTATACTCTTCTACCTCATTAATTCTATTTTCGCCTTCAGAGAAAAACAGGTTATAATTAAGATCACGGGTATCCGCGGGAATACGATAGTATTCATCAAGATCAACAGCTTTTACCATCTCTTCGCGATTAACCAATGATTCGTATAACTTTTCCCCATGGCGGGTACCAATTATTTTAATTTCGTTTTTTGCGTTATACAATTCGAGCAATGCTTTAGCAACATCTTCAACAGTAGAAGCAGGTGCTTTCTGAACGAATATATCACCCGCTTCAGCATTCTGAAATGCATAAAGTACAAGTTCAACAGCATTTTCAAGGGTCATCATAAATCGTGTCATCATCAGATCTGTTATAGTCAAAGTTTTACCCGATTTAATTTGTTCAACAAATAGTGGGATTACAGAACCTCTTGATGCCATTACATTACCATACCGTGTCCCGGATAAAACTGTGTCATGATTTGTTTCTCTTGATTTTGCAATCATAATTTTTTCCATCAATGCTTTTGTCATACCCATTGCATTTATTGGATAAACAGCTTTATCAGTGCTTAATACGATGACCTTTTTAACTTTGTGATTAATAGCAGAATCAATAACATTTAAAGCGCCAAGTGAATTCGTTTTGATTGCTTCCCATGGAAAAAATTCTGCAGTTGGAACTTGTTTTAATGCTGCTGCATGAAAAACATAATCCACCCCGGCCATTGCCGAATTTACACTCTGTGGATCTCTGACATCACCTATGTAAAACTTAACCTTAGGATCATTCGTCTTTTTTCTAAGATCGTCTTGCTTTTTTTCATCTCTGCTTAATATTCTAATCTCATCAATGTCTATTTCAGCAAATCGATCCAAAACCGCATTACCAAAAGAACCGGTGCCACCGGTTATTAGTATTATTTTTCCTGAAAAAATATCAAACATTTAACAAACCTTTGTAATTACATTTTTAATAATTATTTGGATTAATTATATAAATAATATATCAGATATATTCTTGAATCTTGTGAATGAAAGTCAATAAACTAAGAATGAATAGTTTAATCGCACAATTCGTGATAGTTGATTTATAACTTCTATTGAACAAATTTAATATTCATCAGGTATGCATTTGAAGAATTATTGTATTAAATATATATTTATTTTAAACAGACAGTCTGACGAGAATAATACTACCCATTTCAAAACTAAAAATCAGCTTCAATATCCCTTGTCTATAACATTCTGAAAATCAGAGTCTACCATTAATGCGACTAATCCATCTAAATGAGTCTTAGTTTCCCACTTGAGTTTCTTTTTGGCTTTACCCGGATCTCCAATCAGTAGGTCAACCTCCGTAGGACGATAATAATTAGTGTCAATAACAATTACCTCAGTTCCCTGACGAAAGTCTTCTAGTTGGAATTCATCAATGGCTTGATTAGGCTTTGCCCTGGTCATAATTACAGAATCATCAAATGAACGTACTACACCAACCTCATTTTCACCACTTCCTCTCCATTCAAGTTCAACTCCAAGTCTTTTGAAGGTAAGTTCACAAAATTCTCTAACAGAGTGCGTTATTCCAGTGGCCAAAACAAAATCTTCCGGCTGATCTTGTTGGAGCATACGCCACATACCCTCAGTATACTCCGGAGCATATCCCCAGTCTCTTTTTGCATCAAGGTTACCCAAACTTATAAATTTTTGTTTTCCAAGCACCACTCGGCATGCTGCGCGTGTTATTTTACGTGTGACAAATGTTTCCCCTCTTCTTGGAGATTCGTGGTTGAATAGAATTCCATTGACAGCAAATAGATTATACGCTTCCCTATAATTTTTAACGATCCAAAAACCATAAAGCTTCGCAACGCCATATGGAGAGCGTGGGTAGAAAGGTGTATTTTCATTTTGAGGTACTTCAACTACTTTACCATATAGTTCGGAAGTTGATGCTTGATAAAATTTTGTCTGTTTGGATAAACCAACTTCGCGAATAGCATCAAGAAAACGGAGTGTGCCGAGTCCATCAACTTGAGCTGTATAATCCGGAATTTCAAAAGAGACTTTTACATGGCTCTGAGCAGCTAAGTTATATATTTCATCAGGTTCAATCTTCTCAAGTAATCGATTTATGTTACTCGCATCAATTACATCTCCATGATGAAGGAAAAAAGTTTTATCATGAATTTCGGGATCATTAAACAAATGATCAATCCTTTGCGTGTTAAAAGAACTGCTTCTTCTTAAAACTCCGTGGACCTCGTAACCCTTTTCAAGCAATTGTTCGGCGAGATAACTTCCATCCTGCCCAGTTACACCCGTAATCAGAGCTTTCTTTTTACTCATGCATTTTACCTTTTTACTTTGTTGCTTAGATACCAGTCGTATGTTTTTTCGATTCCGTCAATAAGAATAGTTTTGTGCTTCCATCCCAATTCATTTATTCTACTTACATCCATAAGTTTCCTGGGTGTACCGTCAGGCTTTGAAGTGTCATACTTTATTTCACCTTTAAAGCCAATTACATTGATTATCGTATTTACTAATTCAGATATAGTTAAATCTTCTCCAGTTCCAATATTAATATGTGTTAAGTCATTCTCGTAAAGATCTTTTGCATCTATATTGTTCATTAAATAAAAAATTGCATCTGCAAGATCCTCAACAAATAAAAATTCTCTTTTTGGTTTCCCACTACCCCATACCATTAACTCGGGCTTCTCACTTGTGATTTCTGACTGTATTTTTGATTCATGTATCTTTCTAATAAGTGCTGGCAATACATGTGATGCTTTCAAATCGAAATTATCGCCCGGGCCATAAAGATTGGTGGGCATCACTGAGAAAAAATTTGAACCATACTGTTTATAATAATTTTCACAAAGTTTAATCCCAGCAATTTTTGCTACAGCGTAAGGTTCATTTGTATACTCAAGAGAACCTGTTAATAAATACTCTTCCTTTAAAGGCTGAGGCGCCATTTTAGGGTAAATACAGCTGCTGCCCAAAAACAATAATTTTTCTATGCCGTACTTATGTGCTGCATGAATGATATTTGCTTCAATCATTAAATTATCATAGAGAAACTCAGCTCTATATGTGTTGTTAGCAAGTATACCTCCAACCTTTGCTGCTGCAACAATAATCTGCTCAGGCATTTCCCGCTCTATAAAGCTTTCAACCTGTTCTTGCTTAGTCAGATCAAGTCCGGGATAATCGGCCATCAACAAATTATGATAGCCCTCAGACTCGTACTTTCTTGCCACAGCTGAACCAACCATTCCTTTATGACCGGCAATATATATTTTAGTATTTTTCATAAAATTAAATTCAGTTAAGAAAGATTATTAGAGAACATTTTTACAACTTTGAAAGCTAATTCCTTGTTTGTCTCCTTACTATTATCAATCTTTATTACGGGCTCTACCGGTTCTTCATAATTGATATTCACACCAGGTAAATTTAATACCAGTCCTTGTTTTGCTTTGTTATAAAGACCGCTTTCGTCCCTGTTCTCACATGTTTCAATGGGCGTATTTACATAAACTTCCTGGTAGTTATTGCAAATTTTTCTTACAAATTCTCTTGATTCTTTAAAGGGTGAAACGAATGAAGCCACTACAAACACGCCTTGTTCCTCCAGCTTACTGGCGAGATATCCAACACGTTTTATATGTTCGTTAACTTCATCTCGTGTATGCCCGGTTTCAGGGAAAAGATTGCGAACGGTATGTCCATCTAAGTGTTCAGCTTTTAGTCCTTTATTGTGTAACTGCTTAACAATTTCTTCAGCAATCGCGCTTTTACCTGATCTTACTAAGCCAGTCAACCAAATTACCGCGGGCTTCACTTCTTTCTTACCAAATTTAATTTTATCCCAAGCACGCTCATGTAAAAAATAGACAAGCATTTTCAGGAATACTTCAATTCCACCAACTGACAATGCTATCGTCATATCACCAATAAAGATATAAACTAAAGCCATAGTGGTAAGCGTAGCGAGAATACGCCAGGAGATGGTTTTCACAAGTGATCGTGCTTTGGTTTCGTACGTCATGTGGTCTTTTTTGCAGTATACAGCAGTTATCAATAAGTAAAAAGCTGAGCGCTGTTTACTTGTCTCTAAGCATGCCCGCAGCTACAGTATTATTAGTAGCTTCATCAACTAATACAACGCTTCCTGTTGATCTATTTTTCTTATATGAATCAAAAAATAGTGGTTTTGTAGTTCTAAGTTTTAATCTGAAAATATCATTCATCTTTATTTCTTTTTCAATCTCGTTACGATGTAGAGTTTCAATATCAATTTTATAAACAATCTCTTTTACCATAGAACGGACTTCATTTGTCGTATGTCGTAAAATGTATTTATTTCCCACAACTAAAGGTTTATCGTAGAACCAGCACATCATTGCGTCAATATCCTGACTAACTTCAGGCTGATTGTTCGGTTTAACAATCATGTCTCCACGACTAATATCAATATCATCATCTAATTCTATTGCTACAGACATAGGAGTAAAAGCTTCTTCAACTTCTTTTTCATGTTCGTAAATAGTTTTAATTCTGGATTGAAATCCTGAAGGAAGAATAGTTACTTCTTCATGTTTTCTGAATATTCCGCTCGCAATTCTACCAGCAAATCCGCGGTAATCTTCATATCCCTTTACCTTTTGTGGTCTTACAACATATTGAACAGGCATTCTCGCATCAAGATGATTTCTGTCGGATGCAATATGAATGTGTTCCAGCAGATGCAGTAAAGTTGGTCCGTTGTACCATTTCATGTTTTCCGATTTTTCAACAACATTATCACCTTTGAGAGCACTCATAGGTACATACTGAACATCTTTAATGTCCATCTTAGCAGCAAAGCCTTTGAAGTCATCAACTATATCCTCAAAGACATCCTCTTTCCAGTCGACTAAATCCATTTTATTAATACATACTACCAGGTGTGGTATTTTTAATAACGAAGCGATAAAAGAATGCCTCTTGGATTGTTCAACAACCCCATTTCGGGCATCAATTAAAATTAAAGCCAGGTTTGCTGTAGAAGCGCCAGTAACCATGTTACGAGTATACTGCACATGTCCAGGTGTGTCGGCGATAATGAATTTTCTCTTCGGAGTTGCAAAGTATCTGTAGGCAACATCAATTGTAATGCCCTGCTCCCGCTCAGATCTTAATCCGTCGGTTAATAGTGCCAAATCAACTCCTTCGTAACCTTTTCTCTCACTAGTTTTTTTAACCGCGTCCAATTGATCTTCAAATATTGATTTGCTATCGTACAGTAAGCGACCAATTAAGGTACTTTTTCCATCATCAACACTGCCCGCTGTCGTAAATCGCAACAGCTCCATATCTAAATAAGCTTTTTTGGTCATTTATCAATCCTTTAATTGAACACAGATGACGCAGATTTAGAAGATTTTCTCCGATAAATAATTGAATATATAAACATTTTTATCTGCGAAGATCAGTCCAATCTGTGTTATCAGTGTGCTATTTTAAAAATAGCCATTAATTTTCCTATCTTCCATTGCAGTTTCAGAGCGCTTATCATCAAACCTGCCTCCGCGTTCTGTTATGCGCGTTGACGCGACTTCCTGAATTATATCTTCAACAGTTGTGGCTTCAGATTTCACAACACCGGTGCAGGTCATATCACCAATTGTTCTGCATCGAACAACTAATTCTTCAACTTTGTCTTCGCAATCAACTTGCAAGTACGGAGAATTTGCTAACATTACTCCATCACGGTGAACTACTTCTCTAGGATGACCAAAGTAAATAGAAGGTAAAGGTATATTTTCAAGGGCTATGTATTGCCAAACATCCATCTCTGTCCAGTTACTCAGAGGAAATACGCGGAAATGCTCGCCCATATGCTTCCTTCCGTTAAATATATTCCAAAGTTCGGGACGCTGATTTTTTGGATCCCATTGACCGAACTCATCGCGGTGGGAAAAGAACCTTTCTTTTGCTCGAGCTTTTTCTTCGTCTCGCCGCGCACCCCCAATCGCTCCGTCAAATTTATTTTCCCCTATTGCATCGAGAAGCGTGGTAGATTGCAATGCATTACGAGAGGCATATTTTCCGGTTTCCTCAGTTACTCTACCTTTGTCAATCGAATCCTGCACAGATGTAACGATCAATTTTGCACCCAGCTGCTTTACGAAATCATCCCTGTATGTTATAGTTTCCTCAAAATTATGACCGGTATCCACATGCATCAATGGATAAGGTATCTTAGAAGGAAAGAAAGCTTTATTTGAAAGCCATCCCAGAACTATGGAATCCTTGCCTCCTGAAAAAAGCAAGACGGGATTTTCAAATTGCGAAGCGACTTCTCGAAGCACATAGATCGCTTCAGATTCCAATTCCCTTAAATGAGTTATATAATATTTCTCCATAGTTTCTAGACTTTATGAATAATTTTATTATCCGACAAATAGTTTAGAATTTGTAACACATGACCGGGTATATTTGAGCCTGCATTATTCTTCACAACTATTTCTGGTGATTCAGGTTTCTCATATGGGGAATCAATTCCGGTAAATTGCCTTATCTCTCCTGCTCTGGCTTTTTTATACAAGCCTTTTGGATCCCGTTCTTCACAAGTTTCAATTGATGCTTCTACAAAGACTTCCAAAAACCTTCCTTCATCTAACAATGATCTAGCAAAATCACGTTCTTCTTTAAATGGTGAAATAAATGCTGTCAATACAACTATTCCTGCATCAACAAAAAGTTTTGTCACCTCAGCTAGTCTCCGAATATTCTCATGACGATCAGCATCGCTAAAACCTAAATCTTTATTTAAGCCATGTCTAACATTGTCTCCGTCTAAAAGGTATGTATGAATCCCTAATTTACTAAGTTCATATTCCAATTCACTAGCAATGGTAGATTTACCACTTGCCGATAATCCGGTAAACCATATACATACTCCGAGCTGGTTTTTTATTTTTTCTCTGAATTCTCTTGTTACTGTGTGTGAGTGCCATACTACATTAGTGCTTTTTTCCATACATTAGTGCTCCTGTCTTAGATTAAGTCAATCTGATATTGAATGAACTTGCTATGAAACCATAATTCTTGGGCTCAATCTTATTATATTTTAAATCCGATTTATCCTTATTAACTAAGTACCCTCCCGCACCACTTAGAATTGCATGCCCCGCTGCAGTGTCCCATTCCCAGGTCGGACCGGCTCTAAAATATATATCTGCTTGTCCTTCTGCTACCATACAAATTTTGAGAGAACTACCCTTAAAAACAGTATCTTCAATATCATAGTTCGAATAAAAGTTATCTTCTTCTTCAGTAGAATGCGATCTGCTTCTCACAGCAATCAAATTATGGGTCTTTTTGCTAACAGCTAATTTCCTCAGTTCATAACCCCCATCAGTTTTATAACTTCCATATTCTTCACCGCCCAAGTAAATCACGCCGGAAACCGGAATATATATAACTCCGAATAAAGGTTTATTACCACTTATCAATGCAATATTCACCGTGAACTCGCCATTCCTTCTAATAAATTCTTTTGTTCCATCCAATGGATCAACCAGCCAGAATAAGTTCCAATCTTTCCGCTCGCAATATGGCACCGAGACACCTTCTTCTGAGAATACCGGAATCCCTGGAAAGTGCTTAACCAGTTGTGACAAAATGTATTCATGAGACTTTCGATCAGCAATTGTTAATGGTGAATTATCTTTCTTTATCGTTATTTCAAATTTATCTGAATTGTAAACTTCAAGTATTTGTTTGCCTGCTTCAGAGGCAATAAATAATAATTTTTCAATTTGCTTTTTATCAAGCCTCATCTTCATCATGCTACTTCATAATTCGCTTTAAAACTTAAGATATTCTAGACCTCGAGGTCTGGCTGTTTTTCTTTGTTTTTAATTAATTCTTTAATTCCGATTATATATATCAAGATAATTGTTTCAGTAATTATAATTTTTTCCCGTTTCCATGATTCCCAAACTTCATAAAATTTAACGCCCTCCATTGAATTAATTAGATCAATTACTCAAAACTGAAAAACCATTCCTAGTCTGGTAAGCTTTTTAAAATCCAAAATTCCCGGGACTTCATAACTCCAAAAATCCTGAAATGCTTTCCACAATAGCTTTGAGTTAGAATCACTGTTCTCATAATAAATATCAATATCACCGGTCAACTTAGAATGCCGATAATAAATTGCCGCCTCGCCGCCAACTATAACATATTTGACTTCATATTTTTTAAAAGAAGATAAAAATCAAAAATGTCATTAGTGAAATATTCTTTCTCAATCATCTCTTTCAGCTTCTCTTACATCTTTTCAGTTTTTACCATAGAATTTCATTTTCAATTCTTTGGCAGCCTTGAAACGCTCAGATATCGACATTGAAAATTGTTGCTCAATATCCCACTCTGCCGCTTCACGATGATTTTTCGCTTTGTTAAATACTCTTTTCAATTAATTGAATGTTAGTGAATAGAAAAATAATTCTAGGAACCGTAACTATTTTTTCAAAGATTCGTAAGGTTTTTTAATCTTTTGAATACCTCTTTTAACTTTGAACCCGCTCAGCTTCTCAATCATCTTAAAAAAATCATTAACTTTTTTATAATAGTTTTCATCCTGTTCCAAAATCCATTGATTATCGTCTGTATCCGGTAAAGTTTTATATTTTTTTATCATTTTTCAACTTATCATTAATAAAAAACAGATCCAATTTACCCTATTCTCGAAATCACATCACGGAGAATATTATCATTCTTTATCACAGTAATATTCCGTTGCTTCTACCTAATATATATAAACTCCTATTTCTAGAATTATCCCTGTTCTAAAATTTCAACAATCCTTTCCGCCGCACGCCCGTCCCATTTTTCCGGAACAGCTCCAATCTTCAGTTTACCATTGAGTATTTTATTTGCAGTTGCAAGAGCTTTGTTCAAATTTGTCCCAATCAATTGATTAGTCCCAATATCAACCGTGATCGGTCGCTCTGTATTGTTACGAATAGTAATGCATTGCACACCAAGATAAGTAGTCTCCTCTTGTATACCACCACTATCTGTTATAACTAAAGCAGTATCTCGAACGAGTCGCTGAAAATCGATGTAGCCGATCGGATCACAAAGAATAATTGAATTACTTAAGAACTTATTCAACTTATACTTCTCAATATTATTCTTCGTTCGCGGATGAACAGGGAAAACAACTTTTTTAAGCTTCCCAATATCGTTCAAAAATTCAACAAGCTTTTGCAGTGAGCTATTATCATCAACATTGCTTGGACGATGAAACGTAACCAACACATAATCTTGTGCTCCCAATCCCATCCCTTTCAATATTTCACTATTAGCAATTTTTTCCTCATAATATGCTAAGCTGTCAATCATTGTATTGCCAACAAAGAAAACTTTATGGTCGCTAACTCCTTCACTATTCAAATTATCAATTCCGCTTTTTTCCGTAACAAATAAATAATCAGAGATACGATCAGTTAGTATACGATTTATTTCTTCGGGCATTTCCAAGTCAAAACTTCTTAACCCTGCTTCCACGTGTGCAAGTTTGATGTGTAGTTTTTTAGCTGTTAATCCGCAGGCTATTGTTGAATTTACATCACCAACTACCAATACTAAATCCGGTTTCTCTTGCAATAACACTTTCTCAAACTCTATCATAATCTTAGCTGTTTGCTCAGCATGAGATCCGCCGCCAACACCTAGATAGAAGTCAGGCCTCGGTAGTTCCAGATCTTCGAAAAAAACTTTCGACATTTTGTCATCATAATGCTGCCCTGTATGACAAATCAAATGCTTGATAAGGGCAACTGATTGCTGCTTACTGGTTCCTTGATTGTATTTTTTAATAGCACGATGAATAGGCGCTACTTTCATGAAGTTTGGACGAGCGCCGACGACTGAGATTATTTTCATTGATTCTAGATTGTGCAAGAAATTAGTTATATAATGATCTTTCTACTATCGGTTTTGAGTTTTTTCCGTATTTCAATGACTGTCTTCCGGACACAGCTTCGCCACGTCAGCCACAGACTGCGGGGTTTTAAAAACAATTATAGTAAAAGCCTAATAGTAATCAGCTACAATAAACAGTTAATCCGCTTTTACTTATTATTTAATTTTATTAATGTGCCCTAAAAAGAGAATTATACCCTCAAGCTAATTCTAAACTTAATGAGAATACTCGAATAAAAAAACTTGAACTTTTATGAAAATATTTTTCGAATGATTTTAGTCACAACCTTCCAATAAAAAGTTTCTCATTCATTCCTGAAGCAAATTTGAGGGTCGACAAATATAGAAACTTAAGTATGATAATCAAATTGTTTATAATTATTTAACAAAGGGAAAAAATTACTGCGTTTCTTCGATCTACGAAAACAAAATCAGAGCTTTGAAACAACCATATTTTTCAGAAACATAATTTTTCAAAACTAATTGTGAAATATATTTATTATTATTCGGTTCGAAAACAAAAGACATGCATCGAACTTTTATTTCTTTCGAAACGTTTTATAATCTAAATAAATATAACTTGGAGAACTTATGGAAGCCATAACCGGTTTATCAATTCTTATAATTATCGGTGTGATATTTTTCCTGATAATATTCACCTACTTTGTGCCTGTTGGTTTATTCATTACCGCATACTTTTCGGGAGTAAAGGTAAAAATATTTAAAGACCTCGTTGGAATGAGACTTAGAAAGGTCTCTCCCCCTGTTATTGTAAGGAGTATGATATCCGCTACAAAAGCAGGGCTAAAACTTGATATCCCTTTACTCGAGGCCCACTTCCTTGCGGGCGGAAATGTTATCAAAGTCGTAAACGCTCTTATTTCAGCAAACAAAGCAAACTTGGAACTCTCCTTCGAAAAAGCCGCTGCTATTGATCTTGCAGGTCGCGATGTTTTGGAAGCCGTAAAAATGTCTGTACTTCCAAATGTGATCGAAACCCCTATGGTAGCTGCCGTTGCAAAAGACGGTATTCAGCTTAAGGCAGTTGCCAGGATCACCGTACGTGCAAATCTTGAACGTCTTGTGGGTGGCGCCACTGAAGCAACAATTCTTGCAAGAGTTGGGGAAGGAATTGTATCAACTATTGGTTCGAGCGATACCCATAAAGCAGTTTTGGAAAATCCCGACAGTATTTCTAAAGTGGTACTTTCAAAAGGACTCGATGCAGGAACAGCGTTCGAGATTCTTTCAATTGATATTGCGGATGTTGACGTTGGTACAAACATCGGTGCTATTTTGCAGACTGACCAAGCTGAAGCCGATCTTAAAGTAGCGCGAGCTAAAGCCGAAGAAAGACGCGCTGCCGCTGTTGCTTCGGAACAAGAAATGGTTGCCGAAGTTGCAAAAATGCGTGCCAAAGTTGTTGAAGCAGAAGCCGAAGTTCCACGTGCAATAGCCGAAGCATTTAGAACCGGAAACCTTGGTATAATGGATTATTACAATTTGCGCAATATCCAGTCAGATACTGACATGCGTAACTCCATCGCTGGAACCGAAGAGAAGAAGGACGATAAGAAAGAAG
>JANQLA010000365.1 GCA_028280855.1 Melioribacteraceae bacterium | reverse complement strand
TTGAAGACGATACCCCTCAAAAAGAACTTCGGAACAGCGCCGTTCAAACTATTAAACGAGGACATCTACCGCAACAGCAACAGGGTCTCTAAAAATGTTAAAGATTTGCTTAATAGTTGGAAACAGCTTAGAGAAAACGGCAAGATAAAAAACAATCCATTACAATTGCCTAATGCGCCTAACAGAAGCGGAATGCCTCTCGGCAACTGGTGGGGTTATTATGTTGGATTAGAAAAACCACCCTCGGATACTTTGTGGGGTCTTTCCAAAATAAACCTGGATTCTCTTATCAGAGCAAAAGAATTGAAAAATACAGAAAACCAAAAGGAGTAAATTTCTTGCACCTTTTAGGGAACACTAAACGAATCTGATGAATTATAGATATTATTCCATGGAATTCGATAGGATGAAAGACATAAGTTTTTATTCCTACCGAACCCCATGAAATATTGTTACTGAAGAGTGAGTTTCATTGCATCTTCATGGTATCGCTGTCCCTGTACCATCTCGCCTAATTTATCCAATTCAGCAACTTCATCACCGGATAAAGTTATCTCAGCCGCAGCTACGTTTTCAAGCAAATACTTTTCTCTTTTAGTTCCTGGTATGGGAATAATGTCTTCTCCATTTGCCAGTACCCAGGCCAAGGCTATTTGTGAAGCTTTAACATTTTTTGACTCTGCTACTTCAACTACCTTGTTAACCAGCTTCATATTAGCTTCAAGGTTTTCATCGCTCATACGGGGCACTATTGAGCGAAAGTCTTTTGGGTCATCAAACTTGGTGAACTTACCTGTTAAGATTCCCCTGCCCAGCGGACTGTATGCCACTGTAGCAACACCAAGTTTCCTGCAGGTATCCAGATTAGCCTTCTCGATATCCCTTGTCCAGATTGAATACTCCGATTGCACTGCGGCTATTGGGTGAACCGAATTAGCTCGTTCAAGTGTTTCACCTTTTACTTCCGATAATCCCAGGTAACGTACTTTACCCTCTTCAACCAGCTTAGCCATAGCGCCGACAGTTTCTTCTATAGGCGTTTGGGGATCAACCCTGTGCTGGTAGTATAAATCAATTGTATCAACTCCTAGTCGCTTTAAACTTGCTTCGCACGCTTGTTTAACGTATTCGGGTTTTCCGCTAACACCGGAAAATTCACCATTTGCCCCGCGTATTATTGCGAATTTAGTGGCAAGTACAACCTTATCGCGTTTTCCTACTAAGGCTTTACCGAGCAACTTTTCATTATGACCGCTGCCGTACATGTCGGCTGTATCAAAGAAATTAACGCCAAAATCAATTGCTTTATGGATTGTAGCTATTGATTGAGCGTCATTTGTTTCGCCATAAAACTCCGACATGCCCATTGTTCCCAAACCGATCGGGAAAACTTTCAAATTACTGTTACCGATTTTTCTTGTTTTCATAATTTATCTCCTGTTATTGTATGAATATTCATTCACTTGGTTGGTAAAAAATATATTAGGAATTATTAGTTCTTCAGTGCATCCCAACACCCTTGAAATGTTAGTTGAATTTCTTTATCAATTAGTTTTGTGCCCTGCCTGAGATGCACTTTAGCAATTTCACCTGCCGGTGCAAAAAATAACGCGTATATGACGGAATTAGGTAAATCCCTGATTATTTTCTCCTTCTTAGCTCTGTCAATTAATTTTAGAACAGGTTCAAAAATTTTTAATCCTTCTTCCACAGTTTCCTGACGGATAAAAGGTGAGTTCTTGAATTGTTCCATAACTGAAAATTCATCTCTATTCTGAAACATAAAGTTAATGGAATTCCGAAAAACCAGCTCAAACGCATCTTTCACGGGCATACTATCAGAGTAATCCTTCATTAAAGAATTCCTGTATTCTTCTTTTATCTGCAGGTACAATTTATTTAGCATATCATCCTTGTTTTTGAAGTGAAGATATATTGTACCTGCCGCTACTCCGGCTTCTTTTGCAACCAGGGACATAGGTGTTGACTGGAAACCGTTAGCGTACAATAATTTTATTGACGCTTTATAAATGGCTTCTTTTTTATCGCTAATAATTTCTTTCATGACAACGCAAATATAAATGAATATTCATTCAGCATCAAGTAAATTTTTCCCTCCCCCAAAACTCTTCGTCCAAATTTAAACGTTGCATTACTTCTCCCATTATTCTTTCAATCTCTCCTTTTCAAGGATCTTATTAATTATCGTCATATAACGGATTTTTGACTGGAAACAGATATATTGTTTTAATACTTTGCGAGCGGGTTAACGGAAAGCAGCTTTATAAACGTTAATAAGAGTTAAAGCAGGTTATTAAATATAAATTTATCATATCGATTCTTGCAATTTGTGCATCAGTTAATGCCCAGCATCTAAGGTTTCAAGAAGACATATCCCCCATCCATGATGTAGTTGAAAACTTTAAAAGCGACGTTTCCAACCTTTACACCGTAGGCATCAAATTTGCAACATCGCCGTTAAGCTTTTCGCAGGACGACTTTCATGCGCTTACAATGATAGGCGCTGCGACTATTCTTGCTTCAACTTTCGACAGACGAGTACAAAAAATCGCACGAGCCAATCGAGGCTCAACCCTTGACGGTATTTTAGATTTTAGCGAAAAAATGGGGCGTAATAAATATGGCAATTTAGCAGGCGGCCTGTTTTACCTTGGCGGATTAACAATCGGTGATGCCGAGCTTCGCGAAACAGGACAAATATTATTAGAAGCTTTAGTTGCAAATAGATTTATCACAAACATGCTTAAGCGAACAATCGGGCGCGGGCGTCCCGATCACCCTGAAGGAAGCGGCGATTGGGATTTCTTAGAATTTACAAATGACGATGCAAACAAATCATTGCCTTCCGGTCATACATCTACTGCATTTACAATCGCTACAGTCCTATCAAAACGGTTCGATAACATTTATGCGTCTATAGCGCTTTACTCGTTGGCAAGCGCTACAGCATACCAGCGAATTTACAGTAACAACCATTGGATTTCCGATACTGTGCTTGGGGCTATAATAGGATACACAATAGGTAGTAAGATCGTATCGTTGCATGAAGGACTCAACAACAACTCAACAAAGAATCATGTTAATGTTTACCCATACATTGCTAACAGCATCTATGGAGTTGGAGTTAGGGTTGGGCTGTAGAAGCCATGAATTGTTATGCGCCCTACTTGAAATTCTGTTTTTGCATCCTTCTTTGTTTCCCGACTTCTGGCATTAGTTGCACTTTCAATAATGAATATCGAACAACCAATTTTGAAATTTTACGCGGGAAGCTCATAGCCGGGAAGCGAAATCAAATTTCCCGGCAACAACTATCCGCAAAAGTTAGCAATTAAAATATGGCATTAATTATTTATTAGATTTAACTTTACCTAGCATAGAGAGGCATATACTTTTTCTACTTATTTCCATCCTTTTCAGAAATAAACTTAACGGAGGACAACATGCAAGTTGGCGATGAACTATTTATTGGTTATCCCTCCGCAGTGCATTATGGAGTTAAAGGCACTGCCGATTCATACAAAGGCAAAAAAGCTTTCAATCAATTATTATGGGGCGACTGGGCAAGGGTTGATAAAATCGAAGGAAACTGGGTAAACGTTCGAGCCAGGAGAAGAAGCGGATGGGTACGAAAAGAGAACCTACAGACCAACAGGCTCCTGGAAGTAAACTTCGTGGATATTGGGCAAGGAGACGGGTGCCATATTCAAACGCCGGAAGATAAATCGATAATTATTGACGCCGGTGAAGAAGATAATATGTACCGTTTCCTTCGATGGCGGTTCGGAAGATTCGAGAACAAGTATACCTTTGAATCATTCATTATAAGTCACCCCGACAAAGATCATTATTATGGGTTTGGGCATTTATTCGATGAGAAGAACGTTTACGTTGATAATGTTTTTCACAACTCTATAGTAGAACAAAAAATAAGGGGTAAAAATAGTCTGGGCGCCGAAAGAAAAGTCGGGCGCAAGAAATACATTGCCGGGCTTGTACATGATTTGAACGAACTAAAGAAAATTACCAATAGCAAAGCACGCAGAGGTGGGAGACAATACCCCAACATGCTTAAAACGGCTGTTCATTCAGGCCGTATAAGCGATATTTCAAGCCTGCTCGCAAGTACAGATTGGCAGGCTCCTAAATATGTTCCCGGTTATGGTCCTCAGGATAACAAAAGCATGACCATGAAATTATTGGGCCCCGTACCCGATGAACTTACGCCGGGCAAATTTTCGCTTCGACGATTCGGCAACGACGGCAAAACTAAAAACGGCCATTCAATCATAATCCTGCTTGAAATCGGCAATGTAAAAATCCTCCTTGGCGGCGATTTGAATGAGAAGTCACAGAAATATTTGCTGGAACACTACACCGGTTTGAATCCTAATCCAAAAACCGCCGAAGATATAGGAACACTCATTACGGAAGGCCGCAAACATTTTGAAGTTGATTTAGCAAAAGCATGCCATCACGGAGCTGCGGATATTTTACCTAACTTTCTAAAAGCCACAAATCCTCTTGCAACCGTTATTTCAAGCGGAGATGATGAGCCTCATTCACACCCGCGCGCAGATGCCTTAGGAATGACAGGTAAATTCAGTCGTTCTGAAAGACCGATGATTTTTTGTACGGAACTTGCCAGGTCGGGTAACGAACATATAAAGCATCCAAACCTGGTTCGAAGAGAACTTAGGGAAAAACTGGATAAAGAATATGCTGTTAAGGATTCGGATAATAGCACTCAAGCAGAAAAGGACAAGGCGGAACAAAACATAAATAAGCACCTTCAAATAATTGAGCGTTCCGTAGCAAACTACGGTATGATTAACGTTAGGACAGACGGCAGTAAAATGATTGTTGCTCAACGACTTGAACGAAAAAGAAAAAAATCCGAACGCTGGGATATCTATAAATTTGAATCCGATGAGCGCGGAAGATTATTCAATATAAACAAATAGTGTGGACAAATTTGGTATTACATTTTATTCAATTCCGACATATATTAAGGCTGTTTCAACGGCATTGCTCTTAAACCTGTTCAACAGCAGAAATAGATTTGTATCGAAACCAAAATAAATAATAATGCAACAAATACTGTGTTAACCGGTATAAAGAAAATCTTTCTGCCATATCAAGTATCTTAGGAGGCTGCCATGAGAAGTTCAATTCTACTTTTTCTTGTCCTAATCACTTCTTCAATCTTTGCAGGAAATACCGGCACTATAACGGGTAAAGTCACAGATGCAGTAACTGGTGAAGCACTTATTGGCGCTAATGTAACAGTACTATCAACAAAACTCGGAAATGCAACTAATGCGAACGGTGTTTACAAAATTACTAATGTGCCTGCGGGCAAGTATTCTATGCAGGTTAGTTTTATTGGCTATGAAACATCGAAAGTTGAGGATGTTAGCGTTCAGAAAGACTTAACTACCATTGTAAACTTTATTATAGAAACTGTCTCAATTCAGCTTGACGAATTAGAAATATCTTCTAATAAAGCTCAGCTTTTAAAGGATGTTACTTCATCAAAGGTTGTTTATTCCAAAGATTCCTTTTTTAGAGCAAGCCGTATTAAAGGTGAATCCCGAATACAGCACAACACTGAAGAATATAGCAAAATTGATGAAAACGATTTCCTTGATGTAATCAGCTCACCGCTCTCTACATTTGCCGCGGATGTTGATGCAGCCTCATACTCAAATGCCCGAAGATTCATAATGCAAAATCAGCTTCCTTATAAAGACGTTGTGCGGTCCGAAGAATTCATTAATTATTTCTCTTATGATTATAAACAGCCCGAAGACAATAAACCTCTTTCAATAAATCTTGAGTACTCACAATGTCCGTGGAATAAAGAAAATAAACTTGTTCACATTGGATTAAAAGGTAAAACGATTGAAAGAGAAGATCAAAACCCCAGCAACCTTGTATTTCTTATTGATGTTTCCGGCTCAATGAAGTCTGTCAATAAACTGCCTCTGCTAAAGAAATCGTTCAAACTCCTGGTTGACCAGTTAAACCCGGAAGACAGAATTGCGATAGTGGTTTACGCGAGTTCAACAGGGTTAGTGCTGGCTTCAACACACGGCTCACATAAGGAAAAGATAATGAGAGCTATAGACGAATTACACGCAGGCGGAAGCACGGCAGGCGGCGCCGGTATCAAACTTGCTTACAAAGTAGCAAAAGAGAATTTTATAGACGGCGCGAACAATAGAGTTATTTTAGCAACTGATGGTGATTTTAACGTTGGCATTTCAAGTACGTCGGAATTAACCCGCTATATCGAAAGCAAACGTGATGAAGGTATTTTTCTAACAGTATTAGGTTTCGGCACCGGCAATTATAAAGATAACCGTATGCAGGAATTAGCTGACAGGGGTAACGGGAATCATTACTACATAGATAATATTCTCGAAGCAAAAAAAGTTCTTGTAAGTGAAATATCCGCTACACTTTTTACCATTGCTAAAGATGTTAAAATTCAGGTGGAATTTAATCCTGCTAAAGTAAAATCATACAGGTTAATTGGGTATGAAAACAGGAAACTGCAAGACAAAGATTTCAGGGATGATAAAAAGGATGCTGGCGAAATCGGCGCCGACCATACAGTTACTGCGTTGTACGAAATTGTAGAGAATGACTCTGATTCTAAACAAGAATATGACCTAAAGTACCAGGAAACCAAGGTAAAACCTGAAGCAAAATATTCCAATGAAATTTTAACCGTCAGGATTCGCTATAAAGATCCCGACGGTGATACCGGGAAAGAATTCTCAAAAGTATTGATCGATGAATTAACTGCGCTTCATGAAACTTCGGATAATTTCAGATTCTCCGCTGCAGTTGCGGAATTCGCAATGATTTTAAGGAACTCTGAATTTAAGGCTGATGCTGATTTTGAATCTGTGCTGGAACTGGCAAGTTCTTCTAAAGGCGCAGATAAATTTGGCTATAGAAGCGAGTTCATAAAACTGGTTGAGCGTGTTGAGCTATTGATGGATGATGAAGTTTCCATGAAATAGTATTGCCTTAGAATTAAATTTTTGCTTCATAAGTACCCTGTAATTAGCGCAGAGAAAGCATTTATAGAAGCTTTCTTTGCGCTTCTTGTTTTCAATTCTTTTAACCTTGTCACCCAATTAAACAGCTTTTTTGTCTTAATAAATAAGTAGGAAAGATTTGCTAATTATATTGAGATAAAAATGAAACTAATAACCGCTGTTCTTTTAGTTGCTGCTCTTTTTACAAACTCTAGCTTTGCCCAGGTAGAAACAGGCGTAAACCCGGATAACAAAATTATGCAGAATCCTAAGCCTTCTTTATATTTCCCTCTGCTTTACGATACCGGTTTATCAATGCACAGCGGTGCTGAGAACCTGACAACTGTTCACAAGGGGTTAGCTTCACTCGAGGATTATTATATCGGTACAAAATGGTTTTCCGAAAATACCTTGTGGAGTAAAGCGGGTGGTATTTTAGCAAGATTTGCAAAGTATATTTACATTGATTTGCCTGTCGACTATTTCTCAATTGTTTTAGCACATGAATACTTCGGTCATGGCGCCAGGTACAGAGAATTTGATATCGATAATATACATTACACTTACGACTTCCCTCCTCCATACGGCGCTGGCGGAGGAGAAGCCACCAACACAAAGTCAGTTGATATAAGTACAGAGGAACTAATAGCTATTTGGCAGGGCGGTGTCGAAGTGCATCCGTTAATTAACCGAAACCTTGCCATACGATGGATGAGAAGCGGTCAAATGACCTACCGGGAAGCATCTCAATATTGGCACTCGTTTCAAATCATGTTTGAGTATATACAGGGCACCAACGAGAACCTTGCCGACGGTAAAAAAGATAACGATCCTAGGGCATATGCCCGATTGGTTAATGCGCTTAGCGGGTTCGGCGATGTTTCTAACCTGCAAATGAGTGTTAAAGATTTAAAACAAAAAATGATGTGGAGTCTCGCTAATCCTTTCATTGCGTATTCTTTATATTCCATACTGAAGACTTATTTGTGGGATGGAAGTGTTACTACAGATGTTCCAACAATTCATATAGGCGATTTTAACTACCTGCCTTCATTAAGAACCGGGCTTACCCCGTTCGGCTTAGAATATCATTTCGAAAATTACCTAATGTTCGAAGACGTTGTTGCTTTTGTTGATCTGAGCTTTGGCGATCAATCTTTTCATAAAGGTTGGGGCGGGATTGGAATTCATCTACAAAATATTTATAGCCATCAAAACTTATCCTTCGATTTAAACGTAAATATATTGAAGCAGCCGGGCTTGCGATTTGGTTTTTCCGATCCTATAATTCATGGTGACGGTATGGGTGGTTCATTGTCGGTTAGAGGTTATTATGATTTTAAAAACAATGGAATTCCTTTGTCGGCAGTGTGCGAGTTGGGTTATAAGTCGGTTGGCTTTGTTGAAGGATATACCCTGGATTCGCAGCCGATTATAAAGGTAGGATTGGCCGTTCAAAACTAGCGAATACTAAGCTGATTTTTTACTCCCCTATAAAAAATACGTTTGAAAATCAGGGACGATTTATTATACTCGCCGTTAATTCTATTCCATAGAGAAGTATAAATGACGAACGAAAAACTTGTCAAAGAATTTGAGCAAATACGCGGTCAGTTAAAATCGTACATTTTAAGAATAACTGCAAGCGCTGATGATTCTGAAGACATTGTTCAGGAAACATGGATAAGAGCTTCGAATAAACTTTATACATTCGAAGGCAGATCCACCCTAAAGACATGGATCTTTGCTATTGCATCCAATCTTGCTAAAGATTTCATGAAACGAAAAAAGCGCTGGCCCGAAAATGTAACCGATATTTGCAAGGAAGCTGCATTATCGAACAGGGAATTCTTTAACGAAGCTATGAATATCAGGATGCACTCGACCAAAGGTAACTTCGAAATAAAAGAGCACATAGCTTTTTGCTTTACATGCGTTGGAAAGTCACTGCCTCTCGAACAACAACTTTGCTTATTGCTTAAGGAGATATATGTGTTTAAAGTCTCAGAGATTGCCGAGATTTTAAATCATACGGAAGCTATGATAAAATACTATCTGCGAACCGCAAGAACAAAGATGATTGATGTTTTCGACAATCGTTGTTCACTCGTAAATAAAAATGGAGCCTGCCATCAGTGTACTGAGTTAAACGGAATATTTAACCCAAAACAGAAAGAGCAAGAAGAACTTGCAAAAATTGAAATGGTGAACGCTGCAGAAAATAAGGACAAAGAACATTTATTTGATTTACGAATGCAGGTAGTAAAAGGTATTGACCCATTTGATTCTGGAGCATCGGAACTGCAGTTACATCACCTTGAGCATAATAGAAAGGTGATGGAAAAATACCTTAAAAAAGACGAGTAGTGCCCTATCGTTTTGTTATAAAAAATCGTCAAAGAGTAAAATACTCTTCTAACAAAACGAAAGGACTAAAATGACTAAAGAAGGTAAAGCAAGCACAATTAAAGAAACCTTTAGCCGCGAAACCTCGGTCGGCATCAGCATTAGTGCAGATCCGGCAATCATTTGGGCGCTACTAACAAACGCTTCGGACTATCACCGTTGGAATTCAACTGTTATTTCAATTGAGGGCAACATTGCGCCAAATGAAAAGATTAATTTGAAATCAAAACTTGATCCCAAAAGATCCTTTAAGCTGGTTATCAAAGAATTTATAACCGGGAAAAAACTTGTTTGGGGCGATAGCAAAGGTGAAAGAGTTTTTCAACTGGAATCTTTAAGTGGAAACAAAGTTAAGTTCGGCATGAAAGAGAAAATTGGGGGACTAATGTTTCCGCTCTACGCTAAATATATCCCTCCGTTCGATGAATCCTTTGAACAGTTCGCGCACGATTTAAAAACAGAAGCAGAAATAATTCAAAGCAAAGGAGAATAATAAAATGGAAAAAAGAATCAAAGATAATCCATGGAAATTGAAAACTCCACCGCAGACATCCGAATACGAGATTTATATTGATGAAAAGGATGGGAAAGAAATTATCGTCTGCGTAGTCGGCAAAACAATACTTCATTACGACGCCCGATGCATTAAAGACCTTCACAAGATGCTAAAAGAAAAAGGCGGATGGATTGCCCTCGGAAGCAAAGACGAAAAACAGGATACTCAAGAAGGCACCGTTGAGCATTGGGCTAGATCAAACGACAATCCCGTTAGAGGCTGGTACGGGTTAAAGAAAGGGTTCAGGGGACGTTTTGCGATGTACATACCGCCATTGATGGAAGTACTCGGTTTTGCAGAACTCGAACATAACAAACGTAACAACAGGATGCGAGCTCTATAGCTTACCTAAAAGGGGCTCAGATTTTAATGAGCCCCTTTAAATATTTAGCAAATAAAACATCATTTCGATCAATACATTTTT
>JANQLA010000360.1 GCA_028280855.1 Melioribacteraceae bacterium | reverse complement strand
CGCATGGAAGTAAAGGAAATCGCCGAAGCATGTAAAGAGGAGTTCGGTCCAGACCGTGCACCGTCGAAATCATCGGTACATCGTTACATCAATCGTCTTCGCGCATGCCATTTTCAGGTGCGTTGAACTGAGCGAGAAGGATGTTCCGTCCCACTAAATCTCGGACAATCCCATTAAATCCCGCCTGCCGTGGAAGCATATTGCCGGACGTTGCAGCACAGATAGCGAAGGGACACCGCGGCGGACTGGGGCCTATACTGCCCCCAATTACAGGGAACAACCATGCATATCATTCTGATACACGGCGCCTGGCAGGGCGGCTGGGTGTGGGACGCGGTGACACCGGGGCTGGAGGCCGCGGGCCATGTCCCGCATGCCGTCGACCTGCCGGGGAGCGCGCCGGACCTGTCGGACGTCGCGCGCGCCGCCGTCACCTTCGCCGATCAGGTCGATCACCTGGTGGAGCTGGTCGATGGGCTGGAGGGCGGAATCGCCGGTGGGATCGCGGTCGTCGGCCATTCCGGCGGCGGCATGTCGGCCTCGGCGCTGGCCGAAGCCCGGCCGGCGCGGATCGCCGGCATCGTCTACGTCGCCGGCATGATGCTGCCGCCCGGGGCGAAATATCCCGAGCTCGCCGATCCCTTTGAAACTTTGTCTGTTAACCTTATCATGAATAATGGTGCCTTGATCCTTTAGTTTCATTGGTAAGCCGTAAAGATAGGTGTAGTAATCTTTATACAAGTTGGAGGTTTCGCAATGCGAGCGGTTAGGTTTTGTTTTCGCCTTTGCAATTCTTAGCGAGTCAGATATTGATATAATACACTCCCCTTTATTTATGACATATTTGGTTGTTACAGAATCTCTCTTAGCTATGGCATGAAAGTATTCTTCAGGTAAGTTGATAAGGACTTCGGTATCTCTGTTCGAATTATTAGGAGTTTCCATAGTTATATGTAAAGTTCCGTTGAAGCTGTTCCAGTTTCCTTGGGGATCATGAAAATTTATAGCTTTTTCCAGAAGTTGAGGCCCGTTAAGATTTTGACAATTCGCTTTTGCACTTAATACCAAAAGGCATACACTTAGAAGAATAGTTTTCATTTTTATATTTGATTAGTTACTAATATATAAATAATAAAAAAGCATCTCGAAAGAGATGCTTTTAAATCAATTGATTAATTTTTTTAGTTAGATGCCATTAAAGCAAAAAACTTATCAATATTTGGTAAAATAACAATGCGAGTTCGTCTGTTTTTAGCTCGACCTTCTCTTGTGCTATTATCTGTTAGCGGTTGATAACTACTTCTTCCGGAAGCGATTAATTTTTCAGGGGCAACTTTGTACTTGTTTTGTAATTTGCGCACAACTGATGTTGCTCTCAATACACTTAAGTCCCAATTGTCCTGGATTTTATAGGTATTGATACTTCTGGAATCTGTATGGCCCTCAACCATTACATCCAAACTTGGTTCTGAATTAATAACATCAGCTAGCTTTTGTAAGATGTTGTTTGCCTTTGAACTAACGGTATAACTTCCTGAATTGAACAGCATTTTATCAGAAATAGAGATCATTACCACAGTTTCATTAATGTCTATAGCAATGTCTTCGTCTTCATCTATTGTACTTTTATCAAGCGATTTTTGAAGATTGTAAGAAACAGCTAAGTTCATTGAATCTTTAAGCGTTTTAGCTTGACTCACTTTCTCCGGATCTACATTTTTTAATGTCTCACGCATGCTTTGCTTGGCATTGTTTGAAATAATAGAGCCATCATTTTCCACAGAGAATTTGGCATCATTTTCAAGGTTTAGCACGCCAACTTCATTAGTTAATGAACTTATTTTTGTGTTATATTCATCAACTCTTGCTTGAATTTTTGCAAATTTTGCTTCTAAATCTTCTTTTTCAACACGGGTTTTGGTTAATTCGCTTTTTATTTCGCCATTTTCTTGTTCCAGAGCGAGATATTTCTTTTTTGAAACACACGAAGCTAGTAAAACGGCTGTCAGTAAAAGAATAGTTGTTTTTTTCATAATAGTTTTTAGATTAGTTTACATTACATACGTATAAATATCCCATATAGACTATTTAATACTGATTTTTTTAAATCTTTTTCATTTTGTTTTATCTGTTAGATTAAATTATCTTAACCAATAATAAAAATCCAACGCATTCATGCAATATGGTTTTGCAGATATTCTTCAGCTAATAGGTGCTTTAGGTGTATTTCTTTTCGGAATGAAAGTGATGAGTGATGCACTTTTAAAACTTGCTGGAAATAAAATGCGAACCATTTTAGCCACCATGACTTCAAACAGGGTTTTTGGAATTTTTACCGGGTTTTTAATAACTTCAATAATTCAATCATCATCCGCAACAACCTTAATGGTTGTTGGATTTTCAAATGCAGGATTACTAACCTTGACCGAAGCCATTAGTGTAATTATGGGAGCAAACATTGGTACTACAATTACTGCTTGGTTGATCACTATTTTGGGCTTTAAAGTAAGTATGAGTGCCATAGCACTACCACTGGTCGGTTTTGGATTTGCTTTTACATTTGCAAAAAAGGAAAATACTAAAAATTGGGGAAGTTTCATTATTGGCTTTGCCCTAATATTTATTGGGATTCAGTTTTTAAAAGAAGCCATGCCGGATATAAAGAACAATCCTGAAATTCTCGCTTTTCTTTCAAAATACACAGACCTGGGTTACGCCTCTATTTTACTGTTTCTACTTATAGGAACAGTATTAACGGTGGTAATTCAATCTTCAAGTGCAACTATGGCTTTAACCTTGGTTATGTGCGCTCAAGGATGGATTCCGTTTGAAATGGCTGTAGCCATGGTTTTAGGTGAAAATGTGGGCACAACCATAACAGCAAATTTAGCAGCTATTGTCGCTAATTTTCAAGCAAAACGAACAGCAAGGGCGCATCTCATCTTTAATTTCCTTGGAGTGCTTTGGATGTTAATATTGTTTTACCCGTTTCTAAAATTTGTAAGTTGGTTATCGCAACAAATGGGATCAGAGTCTCCTTATATCTCCGCAGCAGCAGTTCCGGTGGCGATCTCTTTATTCCATACAACATTTAATGTATTTAATACATTCTTGTTATCATGGTTTATAAACCCTATTGCAAAATTGGTTGAAAAACTGGTGCCGGAAAGAGTTCTGCCGGAAAAAGAGATCGACCAACCTAAATATTTGAGTTCAGAAACTTTAAAATATCCTGAAACAGCTATAGCAACGTTAATAAAAGAATCCAAATTTTTGTTTAAAAGACCGGTTTTTCAAATCGTTGCTCATGCCTTGAACATCCATAGAGGAGATATTAAGTCGGATGTAAAAATCAAACAGATCATAAAGGAATCCCAGGAAGATTTCCAGACTGATGTTGAGGAGTTGTATTATACCAAGGTTAAGACCATATATGGTGAAATTATCCGTTTTGCCACAACTACCCAAAGTACATTGGACCTGTCTAAAGAACAGAATGCATCAATATCGGAAATTAAGATTGCATGTAGAAAAATGGTAGAGATCCTTAAAGATGCCAGGGAAGTAAACAAGAATGTGAATATAGCATTATCAAGTGATAATGAGTACTTGCGGAATGAATACGATGGTTTCAGAAAAAAAGTTGCAAAAGTGCTTAGGGCTATTTACTTATTCAGAAAGGGTGAAGACACCAATAAGTATGAAAGTAAGTTAATGGAATTAAAACAAGAGGCCAAGGAAAATATTAGAAGGAGTAATAAATCAATAGATAGGCTCATTAGAAAAGGTCTCATTACGGCTGAAATGGCATCCTCATTATTCAATGATAATACCAATGTTAATGACATGATCAAAAAATTAATAGAAGTTGCGGAATTGTTATATGGAATTAAGGATTCAATTTTGGAATATCAATCCATAAATAAACAATAAATGTTATTCTGGGTGAATAAAGAAATTATCCATTTGCTTTTTCCTCCTGGTTTATTGTTGCCGGAGTAACAGAACTGTCATGAGAGAAATGATATTCCTGCAATAAGGCCATTAGTGCCTTGATAAGGTCTTTGGTTTCTAACAAAATACTAATGTAAAGGGTTGTATTTTTTGGACTGGATTCTTCTTTACGGGTTCTTTCAACCTGCTTTTGGATTTTTTCCTTTACCATTCCGT
>JANQLA010000263.1 GCA_028280855.1 Melioribacteraceae bacterium | reverse complement strand
GATATGGACAAATGCGTTCTTTGTAAAAGATGCGTGCGCACATGTATCGATCTTCAGGAAGTGGGTGTTCTCGAAGCTACCGAGCGCGGAGATAAAACGACTATAGCTACTTTTATGGATAGAGACCTTGCAGATGTAGTTTGTATTAATTGCGGACAGTGTATTAACAGGGGTCCCACCGGTGCTTTACATGCAAACGATCCATCCGACGATATTTGGCAGGCAATCGAAGACCCGAAGAAGCACGTTGTAATTCAGACTGCTCCATCGCCTCGAGCTGCAATTGGCGAGTGCTTCGGATTGGAAGCAGGTCAGTCAATGACACAGGAGTTAAACACTGCCCTAAGAAGAATCGGATTCGATAAAGTGTTCGATACAAACTTTACGGCGGATTTAACAATTATTGAAGAAGGCACTGAGCTAATTATAAGATTGTACCAGGCTTTGGTTGAGAAAAAAGAAGTTGCGTTACCTCAGTTTACTTCTTGTTCACCGGGTTGGGTAAAATACCTGGAACATTTCTATCCCGAGTATATTCCCAATTTAAGTTCAGCAAAGTCGCCTCAACAAATGTTCGGAGCTTTAATTAAAACTCATTATGCTGAAAAAGCAGGCATTGATCCCGCAGATATTCTCAGCGTTGCGGTAATGCCATGCTCTGCTAAAAAGTTCGAATGTAACAGGCCGGAAATGAATGACAGCGGGCATAAAGATGTTGACTATGGTTTGACAACTCGTGAATTAGGAAAGATGATAAAAGAAGCAGGCATTCACTTACCTGAAATGCCGAAGTCGCATTTCGACAATCCGTTTGGCGATGCATCGGGTGCGGGGTTAATATTCGGTGCAACCGGTGGTGTAATGGAAGCCGCAATACGTTCGGTAGTAGAATTTATTACCGGCAATAAAGTAGAAGACATATTTGAGCGGGCAAACGTATTGCCTGTGCGCGGATTCGAAGGAGTTAGATATGTTGAACTTCCAATCGGAGATGTTGTAGGACCGGTACCTGAATTGATAAAACATCTTGTTCCTAACTGGGATTGGCTAAAAGGCGCTACTCTAAAAGTTGCTGTTGCACACGGAACGGCTAATGCCAAGAAGATAATGGAAGACATTAAAGCAGGAGGAAAATTCAGCGAATGTCATTTCATAGAATTCATGGCTTGCCCGGGTGGCTGCATCGGCGGAGGCGGACAGCCTATACCAACAAGTCCCGAAATTCGCAAGAAACGTGTAGAAGCTATTTACGCGGAAGATGAATCTTTGGAAATCAGGAAATCACATGAAAATCCTCATGTTGTTCAAGTATACAAAGAGTTCCTGACAGACGGACCTTGCGGTCACAAGTCGCATGAGCTTCTGCATACACACTATACGAAGCGCGGTAAATACATCGCTTAAGTGTTGGAAATGAACGGTTGAATAACTTTAATACCCGGTGGTTAGTTTGATCACCGGGTTTTTTATTGTTGGAACTAATATGCACTTTTTATTTTGCGAGATATAATTGTGGATTTATTTCCGCATCCTTTCATAAATTTGTTTTACACTAAATTGTGATATGCTAGTATAGCCTAAATCCTGCATTGAATTCCAGGCAACAATTATTGGAGTATTTGGTTGAAAGAATTTACTGACACACTCAAAGAATCTTTAGCAAATGATAACTCCGATAGAAATCGAAAAATGTGGGCCAATCATATTATCGATGAAGATATAGATATTAATTCCCTGATTGGCGTTTTGGAGGAAAATACTACTACCGCTATGAGATTTTCATGGATGCTTGGAGATATATGTGAAATAAGTCCCAAAACTATTGTGCCTATGTTGCAAGCACTTTTTGAAATACGTTCGAAGCTCCGGATAAAAGGTTACGACAGGAGTCTTTCAAAGTGGTTCAGGTTATGCGGAGTACCCGAAAGAATTGAGGGCGAAGTATCCGATCAACTATTCAAGTGGCTGGCTGATCCCGCAATATCGGTATCTACAAAAAGTAACTCTATGATCGTCTTATTCGAATTATCAAATAAATATCCAGAGATTAAACGTGAATTACAGCTTACTATAAACGGGCAGTTAGCGAATAGTTCATCATCATTTAGAAAAAAAGCTAATTACGTGTTGGAAAAATTGGTTGATTAAATTTTATTTACTCTTACTCAAAAGATATTTGTATGTTTTCGTTAACTTATATATATTGACCCGTAAGTCGCATTAAATGCTTTTCAATGGGGATATACATGATAAAACTTGTACCTGAGTGGGCGCAAGACTACCCAGAGTTCTGGAATACCATTCGTCGAAGAAATATATGGTTCATTAAGCTTCGTTACCTGGCTGTCGCTAGCCTGTTTGCTTTTGTAGTGTTTGGGCAATACGTATTGCAGCTTCAATTAACTGAAATACAGGTATATGCAATATCTTCAATCGCTCTAATTATACTAATCTATAATGCGATAATTCATTACATGCATCCTAAGATAGGAATAACTAAGGGTAAGTTTAATGCACTTCATTTATCATTAGTCCAGATGATACTTGATTTGGTAACACTGATGTTCCTTATTTATTACACCGGCACCGCTGAGTCACCTTTATATATGTTCGTAATTTTTCATTTAATTATCGGAAGCATAATTCTGCCTGTCTATTTAATAAGGACAATAACTATAGTTGTTATTCTTACCTATTCAACTTTTGTATACTTGCAACGAATTGATATAGTTGATACCCACAACATCATTGGACTATTGAACTACCAGCCGCGCCCATGGAACTATGATGTTCTGTTCATTATAATTTTTAGCCTTGTAATGATAATTACAGTACTTTTAACAAATAGAATAGCCCGAAACCTACTTAGAAGGGAAGAAGAGCTTAGGCGCTCAATTATAAAGATTGACGAAGCTGAAAAATCCAAGCAGAGATACATGATGGGCGTTGTACATGAAATAAAGTCGCCGGTTAGCGCGATCAAGTCAATTACAGATATCTTGTTACAAAAATTTCTTGGTCCCATCGAGAAACCAATAGAAGAAAAGATTGACAGGATAAAATCCAGGGCAGATCAGGCGCTTCATCTTATAAATAGTATTCTAAACATATCCAAGCTAAAATTACTGGAAGTTACAGAAGATATTAAAATATTCCCGGGTGAAATCATTCATGAATATCTCGAAAGCCATTCGGATAGTTTGGCAAAGAAAAATATAAGTATCGAATTAGAAGATACACGCAGCATGAGAAAACCGATTTCAGGCGATGAATCACTGATTAAACTGGCTATTTCAAATATCATTTCGAATGCGAAAAAGTATGTTCGCGAGGGCGGAAAAGTAAAAATTACTATTGATTATGAAAACGAATATGTACGCATAAAAGTTGCTGATAACGGTATAGGGATTCCCCAGAAGGACATCGGTAATATATTTAATCAATTCTATAGAGCTTCAAACACTCGTAAATACGATGCTGAAGGAACCGGACTTGGCCTATCTTTAGTTAAAGAAATTATTAATCATCATAACGGTACTATCACTGTTAAGAGCCCATCCGGTATTGGCGATGAGGATAATCCGGGAACCGAATTTACAATTAAGCTCCCATATATTATTGAAGAAGAGTCGAAGAAACCGGAATTAACCCCGTTGGCAGGAGGCTTGTAGAGACACGGATTGTGCGGATTACACTTATAAAGAATGTATACTTGCATTCAAAGATTCCATCTTTCGGAGAATAGAATCTTTATTTTGCCAAAGGACATAGTAAAGCTACATCAACTCAGGTTGGGGTAAACAGACCTTCTTAAAGTAATTATTTGGTAAATTATTTAGAGCTGATTCGGCTTCCTGTTTGTTTTCAAATATACCGTATACCGTGGAACCTGTTCCTGCCATGCTGGCGTAACCGGCGCCTGACTTAAGCAATACCGATTTTATAGCATTTATTTCAGGATACATCTCGAATACTATTTTTTCAAAGTCATTGGAGAAAACCCGGTTAAAACTCTTCACCGAATCAAAAGACGTTGGATTCTGAATCCGAAATTCATCGATTGATGAGAATTCTTTTAACTTACCAAAAACTTCACCGGTAGAAACATGGATGCCCGGATTAACCATCGCAATCGGGTAATTAATAAAAAATTCTACTTGTGTTAAAATCTCTCCTCGTGATTTACCAATCGAGGGTTTTGAGCGAAGAAAAAACGGAACATCTGAGCCAAGCTCAAGTGCCAGCTTCAGCAATTGATCATAATGAATACTTAGGCTGAACAGCTCATTAAGTGAAATAAGTGTCGCTGCAGCGTCGGAACTACCGCCCCCTAAACCGGCGCCTACGGGTATAGTTTTATTCAGAACAATTTCAGCTGTAAGCGGTTTACCGCAAGTCTCTTCTAGCAAGTGTTTTGCTCTTAGTATAAGATTGTCGTTCCTTAATTCCTCAATTGAGCCATCATATTCGAAAATGTCATATTCCGACTTCGAAATTGTTATTTCATCATATAAATCGTGAATAGGGTAGAAGAGTGTAAGCAGGTTGTGAAAGCCGTCTAAGCGTTTGCCTGTTATATTCAATCCCAAATTAATTTTTGCAGGCGCTTTAATATGAATTTTATTCAACTAAGAGTTCCGATAATTTTTTCGTGTAATTAGGATTAGAGCCGCAGCATGAGCCTATAAACAAAGGATTGAACGAAATATAATTCGCTACAAGGTTTGTGTACTCTGTTTCACTTATAATTTGCTCGAACCGAGAGTCACTAACCGAACTTGCGCCGCAATTTAAATAAAACCCGAAATCAAAATCAGGTTTACCAAATTTCATAATTCGTCCAAATGTATTTACCGGGATGCAATTGAACCCGACAGCAACAGGCTCGTAGTTAAGCACTAAGTCTAGAGCTTCAGAGTATCTCTCACCGCTCAACAATTCTAATTCCGGTGTAATATACAAACTAACAACATACTCGGTCTTAAGCTCATCGCACATTTTGCATATAATTTCAATTTCATCAAGGTGGCTCATTGTTTCGTTCCATATAATATCCGCACCGGAGTCAAGCAGATAATCTATGTGTCTTTCGTGGTTTTCAATAAGTTCTCTTTCAGTGATAGTACGTTCAGCCTGGTAACAATCCTCGGCGGGCGGGTTGCTGCCTGCCAGTAAAACGTCGCTTTTGCTAATTGCTTTACGAGCAATTTTAACTGCAACATCAACGAGTTTTTGGCTGCTATACCCGAAGTTTTTAAGTGCAACGGGGTTTGTTCGGAAAGTATTCGTTGTGATAATATCAGCTCCACTAGAAATATAATCCCCGTGAATTTGCTCGACAGTTTCAGGATGTTCAACCAAGGCGCGCGCCGACCAAACTTCATCTGTTTTTGCATAACCCGCCATCTCAAGCATCGACCCCAATGCGCCGTCGAGCAGCAGAGGTCTGTTAAGTTTCTCGTGCAATTTGAGGAGCTTCATCTACCTACAATACTAATCGGATGTTCATCAAAAAAATAAACTATTACTCCAGCCAGTAGCAGTCCTGAATTTTCCAATATTTTAAGGATTCCAACCTTTTGCCCGTCGGCGGTACCGAAGCACCCGCAATCAATATCCAGACCGCGCAGAACGGCAAGAAGAATTAATACAATAAAGAGTACCAGCATTGAATTTATCATGGCAATATTTTCTTTTACTGCTATTCCGAATATCAAAAGTATACCGGTAATAAGTTCAAGCCATGGCAGGTATATCGCAACTATGTTTATCAATGCTACAGGCATTACCCGGTAATTTTCAATCGATACTGCAAATGCTTCAGG
>JANQLA010000273.1 GCA_028280855.1 Melioribacteraceae bacterium | reverse complement strand
GATGCTAAAACAAGTGTATTCATCGGCTCGCCGTCTTTCGAAGCAATTATTTCCTCGCTCGAATGTATTTTGCCGTCTTTAAAACTTTCCGCAACAGGGCATATTTCGCAGCGACTATCTCTGTGCTTATATATCTCGTAACAATAGTCACCGACCTTACCGCCGAATTCATCTTTGAATCGCTTGTTCTCATCAATTATCTTGAAGTCTTTATCCTGAACAGATATATAACACGGAACTTCATCATACAAAGTATGATATTTATCAATGCTGTCCTGCAAAAGCCGCTGCAATCTTTTTGTCTCGGAGATATCGGAGCTCATTTCCATAACCGCAATAACTTTACCGTTGTCATCAAAAATCGGGGCGCTTTTTACCGATACCTGAATTGGCGTACCGTTTTCGGCAAAAACCAGTTTTTCACTTTCGTAAATTTTTCCATCTTCAAAAATGTTATCCAGAAAACAATCGGGACATTTCTCTGTTCGTTTCTTGTAAAGCTCATAACAGTATTTACCCTCCCAACTGCCAAAGGTGTCACGGAATAAACGATTAGCATTCAATATTTTACCATCCCTAGCTTGAACTGAAATAAAGCAAGGAACTTCATCGAATAATAATTTTTCCGGTATCATTTCAGATACCTTTCCAAATTGTTAATAATTAATTTTGTTTTAACTCAAGACATTTCTGAACTGTCATCAATAATAATTCTTTGTTCACTGGTTTTTCGATATATCCGTCCGGGCGTGGTAATGAATGCTCGTATACAAATTTCCTGGCGTCATATTGACCGGGATTATCAGGGTTTACACCACTAACTATAACTACAGGTATGTTCTTAAATTTCTCATTTGTTTTCAGCGTATTATAAAAATTCAATCCGGAGCGTCCCGGCATTATAAGGTCAAGCGTGATTATATCTGGAACCTCTTTTTCGAGAATCTTAATCGCCTGCGTATCATCGTTTGCAGATAATGTATTAAATCCGTTGTCGTTAAAGAAAGTTGTTAAAAACAAAACCACATCTGGTTCGTCGTCAATAACAAGTATCGTTTGTTTAAATTCTTCAACTCTAGGAACTGGAGTAACATACATTTTATCGAATACCAGCGCTTCTGCAACCAGCTCGCCTACCAGGGATGTTTTCATGCCCAGCTTGTAATATTTAATTAAGTCGTTTAACCCGTCGATGCAGTTATGACAAGCTGTGGCTACAATTTTTGCACCCGCATTTTTAAGCTGATCGGCTTTAACCGAGGCTGATTCCAGTCTCTTCTTCGCGTATTCGGACATCGACATAGCACCGCCGCCGCCCGTACAGCAGTAGTTATCCTGACGATTCGGGTACATCTCTTTGAAGTTCGACACACTTCGTTTCAACAAGTATCTTGGCTCTTCCGTAATACCTCCGCTCCTTCCTAAATTGCACGGGTCATGATATGTTACAGAATTCGGATTCAATGAAGGATCTAACTTAATTCTCCCTTCTTTCACATATTTGACCATAGTCTCAAGAAAATTATAGATTGGAAAATTCAGCTTGCGTTTAGTCCAGTTTGGTGATTCCCAGGCAGTAGCCCTGTAACCGTGTCCGCATTCCGATGTAACCAACACTTCGGCATTTAGTCTTTCGACGGCATCAAATACTAGGTTACCCATATGTGCTCCAAGCTCATTATCACCGGAGAATAATCCAAAGTTAGTATTATCCCATCCTTTTGTCGGCATAGTCCAGCTTTCGCCGGCAACGTAAAATATTTTTGCTGCTGCCAACAAACTTCTCGGATCATATTTAATCTCTCTTGGATTAACTGCGTACAGGATTTTACAGTTTGGCTTGTCTAACGGTATTTCAGCATTTGGATCATCAAGTTCGGATTTCAATTCATCGGACAACCATTCAATTGTATCAAGATAATCTTCATCTGTTACACCCATTTGGTTTCCGACTTCCCACTGATCTTTGCTTACATCAATTACACCTTGAGGAGCGTATCCCTGCTCGGTAAGAATCGATCTCCCGGTCCGCATCAATAAAGCTTTATCTACACCCATAGGGCAACTGAACGAACAGCGCCTGCACATAGTACAGCTTCCAAAGACAATATCCTGAAGTTCTTTCAGGTCGTCTTCGTTTTCCAGTTCACCGCCACCTACCCACTTGGGCAGCAATCTGCCGGTCCAATCGAAATATTTTTTGTACAATTTACGCACTTGGTCGGCTTTATATGCAGGGGCCATTTTAGGATCGTCAGTTGCAAGAAAATAATGACATGATTCAGTACACATACCGCAGTGAACACAAACACCTAAAGATAGAAGCGCTTGGCGGTTAATTTTATTCTTAAAAGATTCCTCTGCTTTTGATGCTTTCTCGCTTTTATTTATTTCGTCGGACATTTTAATCTCCGGTGGAATATTTAATATTAATAGTTGGGTTTTGTTTTGGGATAAGTACCGCGGTGGCCAAAGTGCTTACCGAAATAATATCGTGAAAACGGCCACAGTATATAGTGCGACATTTTACTAAACGGTACATATGCAATAAGAACTGCCGTTAAAACAAAATACCCGGTAAACATCCAATTGGATTTATCCATGGGCATTGCAAAAAAGGCTAGAAAAAACCATAAGAGTGTTACGAAGATTGAGAAGTAGTCATCGGGATGACTGATCAGCCTGTTAACAGGAGAGAACATTCTTCTCCCGAGCCTGACAATCGATACAACAAAAGCCAGTGAAAGCACAATTTGGAAAAATAATATTATGCCCGGTGTCATTAGGAAGGGCGATTCGGGAATAAAAAATGACGCTAAAATAGCAACCGTAATACCGATATGAAGAATTACAAACTCAACCCATTTGTACCATTTTTTTCGACTGCTCTCCATGCTCCAGGGCATAGCAATCGAAAAAAACGACATTGTAATTGCCTTCCTTTTATTACCTGCGGAAGGAGTATTTTCAACTGCCGGTTTAAATGATAAAATCCAGAATATTTTTGCAATATAAACTACAGCCATAATGCTCAGAGCAATGTATTGCAATTCATGCATTATAAATTCCTGCATAACCAACCTCTGCCAAAGATGATTATCTTAGTAAACTATTAATTTGCTCGAGTAACTCTTCCCTGTTGATAGGTTTTTCGCAATAGCCTTCCGGCTCGTGGACCTGGCGGCCTTTTTCTATGAACTTCCTGAGCTCCGACGACACGCCTGTAATAATGATAACCGGAGTATTCTTTGTCGTTTCATGCTGCTGAAATTTTCGCAACGCTTTTACACCTGATTCTTCCGGCATTGAAATATCCAGTGTTATTAAGTCGGGTTTTTCATCAATTGCTTTTTGCAACCCTTCTTTTCCATTTGCAGCCTGAACAACAGTAAATCCGCTATCAGTTAAAAAGGTTGACAGGTAAGTTAGAATATCCTCTTCATCATCAATCACTAATATTTTTTTTGGTAACATTTTGCTCTCGGTTATCTTTTATTTACTTATCTAATTTTCTTGTTTTGTTGTAGCTACATTAATTCCCATTTAACGAATGGTTCTTCTATATCAACCATTGCGTTAACAATTAGTTCTACGAGTCCACCGTAAATTATCCCGCATTTTTCGAATGCCTTGTAATGAGTTAATCCATCCCTGAAAGTTCCTTTGCAATTTGAGCACGGCGTACAGACGTACTTGTTTATTGACGGATCAATTTTATCCAGGAATACATCCAGCACCTGTTTAAACTTCATCCTAAAAGAAATTTCATTCCGCCACATGGGGAAATTTTTTCCCTGCATAATTGCAAACCCGCTTCCGCCGCCGCAGCAATAATTTTCAACGCCGTGAGGAGCCATCTCTTTAAATTGCGGTGCAAGCTTTCTTAGTATCCGCCTTTGCGGCTCAACGATTCCCATTGCTCTTACAAGATTACACGGATCATGCAAAGTAACCGGGAAATCGTTCTTCGAAGGATCAAATTCAATTTTACCGCTGAATACAATTTCTTCAAGCAGTGGCAAAGCGCTTTCGCGTGGAATCAGGGCGTCGTCCGTTAGTATTCTATCGGCTATGGGCATCAGAGCTTTGTGGGCGTGACCGCATTCGCCGAGTACAATTTTATTAACACCAAGGTTCTTTGCTACCTGTGTGTGTTCTATTGCTACACGCGCAAACTGTGCATCATCATACCATAGTCCGTAGTTAACCGAATCATATCCGCCAATCTCCGATGAAAGCGTCCAGTTGATTCCCGCTTTCTCAAATATTATTGCGAATGCCATTATATTTTCAGGCCAGGCAAGGAATTCGCCGAAGTTATGAATCAGTAGAACATCTGCTCCCTCCTTGTCCATAGGAAACTTTATTTCCAGGCCTGTAATGTCTTTCAGATCATCTTCGATAAACTCGACAATATCTTTCATAGCTACCGGGTTTGTTCCGGTTGAAGAACCTGTTTTAAGCTGCTTCATGGAGCCGGAAGCATGAAGTTCATCGGGTGCAAAGCCGAGTTCCTGGCTCATCAGTTTTCTAATTTCGCGTGAAATTAACCCGTTATCAATGCCAACCGGGCATGCCTGTGCGCACCTTCGGCAAAGTGTACATCTGTAAGAAAGCTCTGCCAGCCTTGCGACCGTATCCCATGATAAATTAATATCAGAGCCGGATAATTTGTTATATAGCTTACCGCCAGGAGTAAGATATTTATTAACAACTTTCCTGAGCACTTCTCCTCGAAATATGGGACGGTAAATTTCTTCCATACCACTGGATAAAAATGTTGGGCATTCATCCGAACAGGTTTGACATTTAACGCAGTTTTCCAACGATAAAAGCAACGGTTGAAGCAGAGTCCAATTGTCGTTCTTGCTTAATAATTTACGAAGTCCCGATAAAAATTTTGCAACCAACTCTTCCTTTTCTTCTTCGGTCTGCGGGATCGGGAGGTCAAGCACCGAGTAACCATCAAGCGAATGTTCAAGCCGCTCCTTTTGACTTTCGGTTAGTCCTTTTAATTCCTCGTTCCAGTCCTGGTAAGGATGGGGCAGCTTAAGAAAATCTTCCGGGTTCAGCTTAGAGAGTTGATCGCCTGGTTTGGAAAAATCATTTATAGATTTCATATCATGACT
>JANQLA010000266.1 GCA_028280855.1 Melioribacteraceae bacterium | reverse complement strand
AGCTTTTTCCTGTTCCGGTGTATACCGGCCTTTGTAAATATAACCTGCGCCGCCATGAATTACTAAACCGAATTCAATTTGTTTTTTATTGAAGGTTGTTTGTTGAAAGTCGTTTGTTGAAGGTTGTTTTTGACACCCTGTCAAGGTTAAAATCGTCAAGAATATTAATGCTACTAAGAATTTCATATCACTTCCTTTTAGTAATTGCCTTTGCGTCTTGGAGTTTTCACGGCATATACAGAATTACTCTCCGATAAACGGTAAACCATTTTTAATCCAATCAGCAGCCGGTTCGCCTTTACAATAATGATCCAGATACTCTTTCATCTTTATTGAGTAGTCCAGCTTATTCGGGTACTTTTTCAAATGATGCGGCTCATCTCCGTATTGTAAGAATACGCAATCTTTTCCAAGCCTGCGCATTGCAAGATACATCTCAATTCCCTGGTACCATGGAACAGCTTCGTCTTTATCGCCGTGCTGAATTAGTAAAGGCGTGTTTATTCTATCGGCGTAAAACACGGGTGAGTTTTCTATGTAAAGTTCGGGCTTTTCCCATAAGCTGCCGCCTATGCGACTCTGTGTTTTCTCGTACTGGAATTGCCGTGCCAAACCCGTGCCCCACCTGATTCCGCTATATGCACTTGTCATATTTGATACCGGTGCACCGGCTATTGCACATGCAAAGATATCGGTCTGCGTAACTACAAAGGCAGTTTGGTACCCACTCCATGAATGTCCGTGAAGCCCAATTCCATCAGGATCGGCAATGCCCATATCAATTAACTTCTGAACTCCGGGAACGAGACATTTAGTAGCCGAGTTGCCTGGCAAACCTATATCAAATTTTATGTCCGGTAGAAATACTATGTAATCGTTGCTTGCATAGAAGGGGAAGTTAGGACGATGATTAACGACCATATCGTTAAAATCATGCACGCGATGTGAAAAGATTCGATAGTAATAAACAAGAACCGGGTAACGTTTGCCTTTTTCGTAATTGCCCGGTTTAATTACCACTCCTTGTAAGGGCTTACCGTCAAGGCTGTTCCACTCAAGAAGTTCTGCGGTTCCCCATGCAAAAGGTTCTCTTTGATTATCCAGATTCGTAAGACGTTTTCGAGTTTCGAACATATCCGCTGTTACCCATAGATCAGGAAATTCATCGTAAGTTTCGCGGGTGAAAAGAATATCATCACTCTTTTTGGCTTTGGAATTAATTTCAATTTTTTTGTTTTCAGATATAACCTCTGTTATGCCAACTTCATCAACCTTTGCTTTATAAATTGCTGTGTGCTTTTTCTTGTTGTGGAAAGCGGTAAGTAATAATTCTTCATCTTCATCAAAGAATTTCTTATCGTCATCAAGTTTTTTGATTCTAAAAGTGAGCTCGTTTTTACGTCCTTCGTCATCGGTAAGGTTAACAGCCGATCCATCTTCCGTATTGAATTTCCAAATATCATATTTATCATAGATTAGTACCGCTTGATCGTTTTCCGTCCATCCGGCTATTCCATATCCATTTGGTTTGCGGGGATAGTCATGATCTTCGTTTTCAAAAGGAACGTTTATAGAAGCAGTAAGATCAACTTTTTTTCGAGAGTTGATATCGTACAGATACCATTCTTCTTCATTATAATATGCAACAAATTTCCCCCCTGGCGAAAGTTGAACGGCTCCATATAACTTTTCCGTAATTTGTTTGCGCGATCCATCTTTTAGACTAACGACGTAGTAGTCGCTGTACCAACCATCCCAGGTTCGCAGCTTGTGATATTTTGCCTCTGCTATACCAAGCGCTGTGTTTGGATTATCGTTGTAACGAAGATAAGGCATTTGTTCATCCGCAAGCTTCACTATTCTTTGTTCGTCCAATAGATACATCGATATGAATTTTTGCTTCTTCTTATTCTTCCACTCTTTCTTTTGATTGCTATTAATTAGCGGATCGTTCCAATGCCAAACGTCAAGGGTTGTTTTGGTAAGTAAATTATCAAAGTCGAACAGATCAACTTCTATTGAATCGTTTTTATCTGCTTTTGGCTTCTTGGGCAACTGCATTTTGTACCCAAAGAAAAATCTGTTTCCGTCATTTGCCCACTTGATTTTATTATCACTGCTGATGTAATATCCATTCTCAGCGTCGCCTGATTTTGCCATGGTTTTCAAATCACCGTTCCAAATCATTAAATCAGCAGAATCGGTTTTACCCTTTTTGTCAAAGATCGATTTCGTGTATACTAGCTTATCGTCTTTCCAGGATAGATTAGCAAGACTACAGTTAGTTGTTGTATCGATTATCTGTGTTTCGTAATCTTCCAACCTGATGAAATACAATCCATTGTTTGATGTGTTAGTGTCGGATATTACATAAGCAAGTGTTGTTGCAAGGCTGTCGAAGGCGAATGTTGTAACGAAGTTGAGTGTATCTTCGCTCTTATTATTAAGACTGCACAAAATTAGTGGTTTGCCAATGTGTTTTTCTATTTTTTTATCAGCGGAATCCTTTTCAAGCACTTCCTTTAAATGAGCAGCCAGCCACCTTGAATCATTGGAGAAAACGGAGTTATTAACATTCTTATAGATTACTGTATCGGCGTTTTCAGTTTTCAACAGCATTAAATTAGACGGCAATTTGTCTTTACTTTTTTCAGCTTTTCCAAAGTCCGGTTTTATAGTTATAGCAACCCATTTTTCGTTTTCACTGAACTTTGGTTTAGTTCCTCTTTCAAACACATATGATTTATCATTGCGTGTTGATTTTATAACCACCTCTCCATTACCGCGATCCGGCTCAGCTTCATAGGCAATCCAGTTGCCATAATCAGAAATAACCGAGGATTTTATTTGTTTGAATTGCATTACGTCTTTAAACGTCATGGCTCGTTTTGCTTGTGCAAAATAAAGTGAGATCGGTAGAATTATTAATAGTGCGAGAATTCGTTTACTCATTATTTTCCTTTTTGGGTTAGGTGATAGTAGAATCTAATGGATGAAATCAAAATATTGATTTAATTAGTTAGAGGTTGGTCAAATTTACGATACGATGTGTAAAATTCAAAAATAATTTTTATAGCTAAGTTCTATCGACAATTTCAATTTTGTATGTCGTGAGCTTATCTATGGAAAGTGATATTAGAAACTACACTCCTCTGATAGGTAAATGCGCTATCATCGGAAACCCACTGATGTTCAATTCTTGTCGGCACTTTAAAATTTCCAAAAAACTTGTAATCAAAGAAATGTGTTGCATGTAAATACTTTGTATATCCAAGCTTTGTAGTTCTGAACTTATGATTGGTTGTTATCATACCAATTTCATCTCTATCGTTAAAGTGAAATTTCGCAGCGGCTTTTAGAGTATCTAACTCTATGTAAAATTCCGCATATAAATTGTTACTCTCGTTTATAGTTATATTTTTGTTTTCAAACAACATATTTGGATAAAATACCGACTCTATCAGATATCTGGTTAATCCATTCCGGTTTATTTGGGACCCTTTAGCATCACTTATTGTTATGCTTGACATAAATTTATTAAGAATGTTTCCTTTACCGGCAATGAATGTTTCTATTGATCGGATATGAATTAATTCATTTGTTTGAATTGTGCCGTCTAAAACATATGCCGGTTTACTAATACAATAATATTGATTTGAAGGAAAAAAAAGGAAAGGGGAGTCGTTGTCGGTTTTTAATTCTGACTTTAATTCTATTTCTACAAATTTCGCGGATTTGCTAAAATCAGCTATAGATGATTCGAGATATTTGCGTATAGCTAAAGGAAAGCTTGAAATCCTCGTTGAATCCGCTTTGTTCTCGTTATCGTCACTGAGAACCAATAATTTGTTGTAGCTTTCATTGAAATACCTGTTGGTTAAGATAGTTCCAAGAAATAGAAAGATTACAAACGTTAAAACAAGAATGGAAGTTACACTCAGAACTACTTTTTTCATTCAATACCTAAGAAATAATTTTATCAGCCACAAATATAATCGCAACCAGTTGTAAATCACGAATATGAATGCCGATATATTCCATATATCAATAAGTATAAAGAAATCAACAAATATTAAACAAAAAGCTTATAATTTAAAGCAACCCCCTAACTTGTTATAAATTAAGGGCTTAGCAGAATCTGAGAGTTGTATTTCATCATTTTTAGTAGTATATTTAAAGTTTTCATTTTTGGAAATTTATAACAGACTTTTAGTCTTAATATGCTGGTTACAAAAAACGAAGATACAATAGCAGCGCTCGCTACAGCACCAGGCGAAGGAGCGATTTCCGTAATTAGAATCAGCGGAGGAAATGCTATTGTTGGAATGGATGAAATTTTTTCGGCGAAAAGTAAACTTTCTGATGTTTCACCTAATTCCATTCAATACGGAAAGGTGGTTAACAAATCGGGCGAAATTATTGACGACGTTTTAGTATCTGT
>JANQLA010000253.1 GCA_028280855.1 Melioribacteraceae bacterium | reverse complement strand
GAGGCGTAATAGTTGCCGGTGAAGCAGATGAATACAGCGATTACCGCGGCGTTAGCGGAACATCACGTAATTTCGAACTTGGCGAACGCATAGTTGTTACGTGGTACAATAATTCGGATGATATTTATTACTTTACGTCGCGCATAAGCTTCACGGATTCAGATCAACCAAACGGCGGCACATCAGAAGGCAAATGGTACACAATGCGAAGTTTCAATGACTATAGAAATACATTTACCGAAATACAACCTAACTCATTCGCGCGAACAGTTTTTAATATTACTGATAGCGGGGTTCACAAAACCGACTCATCATATTCACTGGTAAACATTAACCTTGCAATTGAATGGGGAGAAACATATCCCAAGCAAAACTTAATCTGCGGTAAAATAGAACTGTTAAACGATGCGGATATTTTGCCGCCTGTAAAGCCAACGGGCCTGGCTGCAATTGCTTTGCAGCATTTCGGCGCACAGCTATCATGGAATTTAACGGGGGATAACACAGGAGTAGTCGAATACCTTGTTTATGCCAATGGTGTGGTTGAAGGCTACTCTCGCGAAAATGAATTTACATGTTATTATCTCGATCCCGAATCAGAGTATACATTTCAGATCAGCGCCTTGGATGCCGCCGGTAACGAAAGCGCTTTGTCTGATCCTGTTACTATTTACACGAGCAAATTTCGAAACATGCCCGCGGTTATTAACCCTGACGGATTGCAGTATCTAGGCGCATTTTCTCTACCTGATGAATTTCTTTGGGGCGGTGAAGCAATTACTTATAACTTAGATGGTAATGGGGGAAATGGTTCATTGTTTGCAACTAATCTTAACCAACCGGAAAACGGCCTTGTAGGCGAAGTTACTACTCCGCAGCCTATTGTTACCAATAATTCAGGTGAATTGAATGTAGCTGAGTTAATACAGTCTCCGGTCAATATTCGTCCTCAAAATGTTAATGACTGGGAGTACGTAGACATTTGGCGAACTGGCCTGGAGTACCTTGCGGATGAAAATCGATTGTACAGCTCCTGGAGCATCCATTACACTGTTGGCGGAGAAAAAAACGCGTCTATCAGTTGCTGCGATGCAACCAACCTTGCCGGTTCAACTAAATACGGCGCATGGTATATCGGAAACCCAACCGAACCGCCAAATGCTGCTATGGCAAACGACTACCTTTTCTCAATACCTCTGGAATGGGCAAATGCAAACACAGCAGGACGAAACTTGGTTGCAGGACGGTTCCGGGACGGCGGTTTAAGCGGACTTGGTCCAACACTCTATGCCTTTGAAAAAGCAGGCACTACACCACTCGCCGCAAACGAGTCTTTAGATTTTACTACTTTACTTCAATACGGAAGCGTTGAAGAAACAGATAACTATAACTTCCCCAATTCGATAAATGCTTATAAACACAGTGACGAATGGCGGGAAGCATTATGGATGAACGCGGGTGTTCAAAACGCAGTCGCGGTAATCGGCAACAAAGCCATGGGGCACAACTGGTACGGCTATTATGGCGAGAACATGCATCACGAATGGGTTACTGCCGATGTTCCGTATCCAGATTTTTACTCAACTGATCCCGACGGCAAAGGATGGCGGGCTCATCGTACGCAGCCAATGATTATATTTTACGATCCATCCGATTTAGCAATGGTTGCCAATGGTACGATGGAATCGTTTGAGCCTCAGCCTTACGCGGTTTTCAGGATTCCGAATGAAATTTTTTTCGGACTAAATCATGAAATATTCTCTGCAACATTCGATCAACAAAATAGCTTGCTTTACATAACTGAATTTTATCGTGAGGGTGATGGAAGACTAATTATTCACTCGTTTAAGGTGAATTATGTAGAGCCTGTGGTTTCAGTTAAAGATATCGAGCAAATACCGAATGAATTTGTACTATATCAAAACTACCCGAACCCGTTTAATCCGACCACCAACATTCGTTACAGTGTTCCTGTGGTCGCACAGAGTGAAGCCGAAGCACAACATGTTACATTAAAAATCTACGATACCCTCGGTCGAGAATTAGCAGTGCTTGTGGACACAGCACAATCTCCTGGAACTTATTCTGTTAGGTGGGATGCTTCTAATATTGTAAGTGGAATATATTTTTATAATCTCGTTCATGGGACAAAGCAAATAACGAAAAAAATGTTACTGGTTAAATGATGCCAGCAATAAAGATGACATCTTTTTGAAAGAAGTCGTCTTCTACTTTATCTCAAGTTTTGTGCTCTCCTTGCTCTTTCGTATTTTCCATCCCCAATTTTAACGATGTAAAGGAATACAATGAGCGAAATATATGAAATTATAGGCTACACCGGTTCGGTACTGGTTGCACTTTCGTTAATGATGAGAAATATTCTACGATTACGGGTTATTAATTTTTTCGGTGCGGCAACTTTTGCTACTTACGGTTACTTGGTTGGCGCATATCCTGTATTAGTTCTTAACGGATTTATAACATTGGTAGATCTTTATTACCTGGTAGGGATGTGGAGCCAGAAAGAACACTTCAGTTTGATGCCCGTGCTGGATGAAACACATCCTTACTTAACTAAGTTTTTCGAATTTCATAAAGATGATATTAAGCAATTCTTTCCGGGTTTCGATGCAGCTACATTAAATGACCCGCATTGCTTTTTTATACTTCGCAATTTAATTCCCGCGGGATTATTCGTGTTCGAAAAAACCGCTGAAGATAGCGTGCTCATCCATTTAGATTATGCCATACCCGATTACCGCGACTTTAAAAACGCGAAATATGTTTATTCAGCAGAACAAAAATACTTAAAGGAACGCGGCGTTAAAAAAGTTACGGCAAAGGGCGAAGTTCAAAAACATAGAAAATATCTTGAAAGGATGGGATTCAGGAAAAGCCAGCAAGGTAGCGGGATGTATGAAAGAGAAATTTTATAAACTGAATAAAGATGTTTTGAATAATGTAGAAACCATATTCGAGAATCCTTCCGGTCCGATTCCGTTAACCCTGTTAATCGGCAAAGAAGTCTCAAGCCAGGTTCTGTCGGGGCACTGTACGAGATAAGGCATATCAACCGCTTTGAGCATCGGCAAATCATTTGAACTGTCGCCAATTCCAATGGTTAAAACTTTATTGTAGAATTCGGAATATTTTTTCAGCAGCGCTTTAACAGCCAAACCTTTATCGCTCCTGTTAGATGTAACGGTATAAAATCGTCCGCCGTGCTTAATCGCTAAATTCGACTTTTTAAGTACTGCTTCAATCGCAGCTAAGTTATTCGATGGTTCTTCAATTATAATAGTTTCGCTGTAATCCCTGTTTTGAGCAAGGGCGGTTGATGTTTCATCTAACCCTGTAATTTTGCTTAACTCACCTGTAGGCATTTCCGAAAACATTCTAAATTCAACCGGGTGTTCGTTGCGTAACTCAACAAGCGCTTCCCGGATTTCAAAGGATGATTTACCAAGCACTAAAGTTTTATTCATGCCCGGTAATTCATTAAATGATTCATGAAAAATTACTGCGCTTCCGTTCTCAACTATAAAAGGATCTTTCAGGTTTAATCCCGACTGATAATGCAATTGTTCGAGCCGGGTTTTTGATGAACAAAAAATAAGAGTCACTTCATTATCTTTTAATCTTTTTACAGCATTCTTACTTTTTTCGAAAGAGTAAGTCGTAAGATCGAGCAATGTGCCGTCGAGATCAGTAAACAAAATTATTTTTTTTTTCATTTTATCCGGGTAGTGTTCCCCTATAAACTTTTATTGGAATAACAGAAGCTATACAAACTTCACAAAAGGGTTTTATTAGAGTCGCTGTATGCGATCAGCTTTTATAATAATATCAACCAGAAACTCAGATTAAAACCCCGAAGTGGCTTAATTTATTATCAAATTTAAGAACGGTTTACTTGAACCCGGAAGCATAATCCTTGTCTTTTAACACTGCTTTGAATTTGTTCAAATCAATTTTAGAAAGTGCCGGATAGTAAATAGCATTTTCAGGTTTTTGACTCGGTCCTATAATTTTTTTCTGTCTTAATTCTCTAATTATTTTTTTCTTCAGACTTTCGGGCGTTACCTGCGAATGATAAATTACTTTCAATGCCGCATAGATCATATCGTCAACATGCTCTTCGCCTTTCTGCTCATGCAAGTGCGGGTTACGCGATTCAATCTGAAAAATTTCTACACTTTTTTTCATTACTTCGGGATATTCCGGTTCGTTTAATCCGCCGAATTTTTCTAATAGATTCATGTAATGGTAGGGTTCAACGGAATAACCGGCCGAGTAGTCTATAAGCATTGCAAGATCAAGCGTCATTGCATGCTCGCCGGCGTTTCCTGTTTTTATAACTTCCTGTTCGAAGCCCGTGTAATGACTCATTAGCTCGTTAAGGTACCGGTTGGTAATAACAGATGTTCTGCCCCACTTAGCAAAAAACAATTCGTTGTCTACTATCTTCGGTTTGCTGCTCCATGATACCCGCACCATTGAGTAAGGAGACTTTGCCATTGCAAATCCTCCCGAATATATTCGAACATATTCGTGTACTGCACCCGGAAAATAGTTGTCGGCATCAATAAAGCCGATGTACTTTTTGCCCGCAAGCTTCGCAAGCATTTTTGCCATTAACATGCCTTCTGCTTTACCGTTTTTAATTAGACCTTTCCTGCTGAGTAGTTCGGGATAACCGCCCTCAGCAAAAGCCTTTGCAATAACCGGGTCCTTCTGGTGAACCACCATCACGTTTTTGTGAGTAAAGTTGCAATAGTTTTCAACTGCTGATTTTTCCATTTGAAAACGATCCACAGGCGAACGCGAACTGTTTGAAACAATTATTACAAGGCATTGGTGGGGTATGCCGAAGAGCACGCCTTCAATCAATTTTATTTTTTCACCCTTTACGGGAATTACAATTGCCATCTGGTTTTCTATTTCGTAAAGCTCGTCGTACGATATTCTTTTTACAATTTTCCCTGCAGTACCGTTATCGTCAGGTAGCCCCGAATCCATTTCATAAACCTTTTGAATACCGTGTATCAGGTTCGATCCGAATCTTTCCGCTTCGCGTGGTATTTCGATCCTCATTTTTTTATCCTTTCATTATCTGTATTTTTGCTCTTTAGTATAGTGATTCGATAAATATTCGCCAACTCTTTTTGTAATTCTAACCCATGCAAATTCAGGGCCCATATCGGTTAGTTCATTATCAATCAGTGTGTTTATATAAAGCTGTTCGTTAAGTAACGATGAAATTCTTGCTTCGTACATCTTTCGTTTTACCGCCAGGGATTCAGTTCGTAATCTTTGAAACTCTCCAAGCAATTTAGGATCCTTTATATCATTCGACTTAATTTCTCGTTCCGCTACTTTTTCTTTTCGTTCAATTTCCTGGTACTCAATCTTTAATGCCTTGTATCGTTCTCGTTCTGCTTTTACCTGGTTACGAGTTAACACCGGCATTTTTTTATAATCCTTAAATTCGGCTTTAGGAGTAATTAACGGAAATGCTTTTGAAGTTTTGGAATTACCCGGTTCTATAACCTCTTTATTTTTCAGGGTTATTTTTAACGTGATTATTTCTTTCGGCCTGGCGTTTATATGCAGCTTATTATTTTTTGATTTCAGCTCTTCTTCCACTTCCTCGTTTAGGTTTACTCTAAAGGCTTTATCAATGCTCTCCCCTATATTTAATGTCCCGCCTGCCGGTTTGTTCAGCATATTATAAAACCTGAAAATAAAGCTTTCTTCATCTTCCGAACGTTTAACTGCGGTCATCCTCAAGGCGCCTTTAGGGGATTCGTTTTCCCAGCAGAGTAAGGAATATTCTTTGGGCAGTTTACCCTCATGCAAAGGAGTTCCAACGACCCTCAGGCGTAAATTGTGATTATCCGCTTCTACATAAGGAACTTCTTTGTCCAAATCTTCGCCGCCTAACGGGTAAATAGAATATGTAAAATAATGATCTCCAATTTCCTGTGCTTCGGGGGTGTAGATGTAAGGTCCAACGTCTCCAATGCGCGTAAGTAAATCCTGACGAGCAAGCCAACCTACGGATCGAATTATGGTAAGAGCAATTGTGCGACGCTCCTCAAGAATTTCGTATTCCGAAAGCCTGCTGCTCATAACGGAAAGATGTTTTTTATCATCTTTAATTCCGACGAAGTTTTGGAATATACGTGTGTTAACAGGTTCGGTATAACGCCCTGCAACCATTATATCTTTTATCTTATCGTGAAGCTTGTATTCACCCATTTCTTCTTTTATTGGAAACTTGGCGATATCAAAAGGTTCTTCAGCGTAAGAAAAGTCCGAAACTATATCGGTTGGAATCATTAACCTTAACCTGTGATCTTTAACCGTGTTTTTTATGTACGTATAAATACCTACCTGTTTGGCAAGTGCGCTTAAGGTAACAAAATATGTAATTGGGTACTTATAAGTTTCGTCGCTTCGTTTCATACGGTTTTCTTCGAGCGCTTTTGGTAAATCCATTTCTAAGCTTACTTTGAACATTGCGTATAAAGGTCCTGCGTACGTCAATTTTATGTCCGCTTCAGAATCAAGACTTGTTATTATTTTGTCCTCGTGCAGGTAAGAATAATCGTAAGTATCGCCGCAATCGCCGCCGTCTTCATAGTATCCAAGATCACTATATACATTGCCCGTATGTTTGTTTTTTATCGTTAACGTACCGTTCGAATTGATATTGATTTTTATGTGCTTATTTTCAAGCGAGTTATCTTCTTCTGAAACAACGACCCCGGAATCTATTTTGTGATTTGATTTCTCCTCTGTAACAAAATAAGTTTTGTATCCCAAAGCCGGGACATCGGATGCAAGCAGATAAATATTCGCATGCGTTCCATTCCGCTCTACTAACTGGAAAGCGATGCTTTTTCCCGTGGAATCTTCAATCGAGAAATCTTTTATTTCTTTGGATATCTCCAATACAAATCCGACAACGCGATTACGTTTGCGCGACGAAGGGTTGAACACTACAAATGATGAAATCGCTTTCATATGCGTAGTATCAATCGTATCTGCAATGGCTTTTATTGATGCTTCGGTAACGCTTTTTGATGAATCCAGCACATCGTCAAAGCGTTGATGCATATCATGCGCTATCGGGTCAATGTTGCAGCCGCAAACATCGTCGTGCGTGTGATTTAGCAGCAGAGTTTTCCATGTCCGCGTAAGTGTATTGGCGGGGTACTCTTTACCAAAATGCCAGCTTAGCACTGAAAACGGTTCAGCCCATCTTTCCAGTTCCCTTTGACATAAATTGTTTTTCGATTTCAGCTTACTGCGACTGGAAAATACGCCTTTAAGAATAGGCATATACTTACCGCTGTAAAAATATCCTTTAAAAGTTGGTATTTGCGGGTCTTCAGCTTTAATGGCACTGATGAATTCTTCAGGAGTACTTTGATGCAAACGTAAATGTCCCTGCTGAGTTTCGTTAAACTCCTTTACCATCGGCAGCACATCATCGGGAAACGGTACTTGCTCATAGCCGTTCATTAACAAAACATTAGTTGTTGAAGCAACGGGTCTCAGTCCTTTAGCTAGAGTTTTGATTCGTTCCTGAGCAATTTCAGGAGTAGCCGAAAGAACCATCGCGTTGCGGTAACTATCCAGTAAATAAACAGCAAGAATTTTGGACCCGTCGGGCGCTTCCCACCAGAATTCTGTTAACGGGTTTTCATTATCGAGCTCAACACCGCGCCATACAAAGCATCCTTCGATGCCGAAACCTTTGAAAATTTGAGGAGCCTGGGCAATTTGCCCGAAGTTATCCAGCAGCCAGCCGGCTTTCATAATTCCGCCCAATTTTGCCGCTTGTCGGCATCCGATTAAAAAGTTACGAACAAGCGACTCTCCGCTTACAAGTCCCCAATCGGGCTGGAGGTATGCAGGACCAATTTGCAGCCGACCTTCCGAAGCAAATTTCGATAGTCTTTTTTTAGCGGTAATAGCATCTTCGTCGCTAAGCAGATCAAAGTAGTCGTCTATCATTAATGTTTGACCGTCTAGCACGAACTTGTAGTCGGGTTCGCCTTCCATCTTTTCAAATAAATTATTGAAAAACTGCAAAAGCCACTTATTAGTATACTTTGCGGTAAATATCCATTCTCTATCCCAATGGTTATGCGAAATGATATGTATGTTTGTTTTTTGTTTCAGGAAAGGTTCGGAGCTGCTCATTAAGTATCCTGTAGTTATTTTTCAAGAAATTATACTTATGGTATTATTTAAGAAGATATAAAAATTAGACGAGAATTAAAAAACAAGATTTGAAGACGAATTGCCTCACAATCATATAACTCAAGTGAAAAGGAAATACTAACGTTTGCTCATAATTTAAGTTACCGAAAAAAAATTGTATAAGTTATGAGTAGTGAATTAAAAAGAATACTTTAAAGCTATTAGGCAACGTTATAGGAATTCTATAAAAAGAAAAACTACTTAATGAGTTTTGAAGCAACTGTAACTACAAACATAAATATAAAATACGTCTGTTAAACACAAAAGCAACCTATAGGAAGAGAAAAAAATCAGGTAGAAAAAATATGATTCGCCGAAAAAAAGAATTTCTTTTATACCTATGGAAGACAACGAATTCAATATGTTAAAGGCGCTTAGTCCAGATTGGTTACCTCACTACTTAAAGAAAAAATAAACAAGAATTTTTCCCCTGGATTCCAGGTACCACACATTATATTTAGAGATATTCCATCTTTTCGAAAGATGGAATATCTCTAAATAGTATCAACTTTTTAAGTGAAGGTAACACTTATCTTAGCCTCCTCTCCTAAAAAACAGGAAATTTTTTCCGATAATTCGGCAACATTTACATGGTAATTTTTACTTGACTCCAGTCACTTCGGACAATTTTACCGGTAAAAAAGTAATTTAAAGGGTGACTTTAAAGTGAGAGATTCATATTTTCATCCTAAATCAAAGATTTTTGTTGGCCCGATAGTTGGCTAATATTAGCTTTTAGTAAAAAAATGAACAATGGGACAGCAGCAGCTTCTACTAATAATACTTGGACTAATACTTGTGGCAGTAGCATTAGCCGTTGGAATTAGTTTATTTCGAAGTAGTGCAATAGATCAGAAAAGGAATATGATGATAAATGATTGTATAGACTTAGCCGCAATAGCTCAACAATATTACCTGAAGCCAATATCATACGGCGGCGGCGGTCAAAGTTTTACCAATTGGGAAATCCCATCTTCAATGAAATCTACGGCAGTCGGCAGCTATAAAATTACAAATATTAAAACAAATGAAATAATAATAATGGCAACGGGAACCGAGGTTGTAACCGGTAGTGATTCGGTAAAAGTACAAGTCACTATACCGGCGCCACCAGAGGATTACCAAATACAGATTATTAACTAATTAACCTAATAACAAAATAAAGGAGTTACATAATGGGTCAACAACAATTATTACTTATCGTTCTAGGTGTTATAATCGTTGGTATTGCTGTAGTTGTAGGAATTAACGTATTTACAGCTCAATCAGAAGAATCTGCAAAAGACGCTATAGTCTCAGACTGTACAACTTTAGGCGCAATGGCACAACAATTTTTCCGTAAGCCAACCGCAATGGGCGGTGGAGGCAACTCATTTACCGGTTGGGATATTCCAAGTAATTTAGATACTACAGCTAACGGTACTTATGCAAGAACAATTACGGGCGGCGGCTCTGGAGTTTCTATCGTTGGAACACCCCTTGCAAGCGCAGGTTACGCTTGGACGGTGACCACAACGGTTAGCTCAACCGAAGTTACATCAGTCGTTAATGACTAACCTTTAACTTTGGCATAATTATTTATATTTTTAATGCCGGTAATGGTATTTATCCGTTACCGGCTATTTTTTTATTTATTGGTTTGTATTTATATGGTTGAGCTTAAATTTAATGCAATAAAAACAAACGGACAGACAATTACAGGAACATTAAGCGCCGATAGTTACGGTGAAGGCAAAAAGAAAATTCAGGCTCTCATCGAAAAAAATAAACTAAAGCTTAAATCCATTGAGAAAAAATCCACTTTCATTTACAAGATCCGCCGTGGTTCCGAGACTCCTATAAAAGGGGAACAGAGAGCGTTCAGTAAAGAAGAAGTTGTTAGGGCTCTTACTAAACTCGGGTACCAAGTTGTTTCAGTAAACAAATATTTGTTTGAATGGAACCCAGCTCCGCCTCAACAAGAAATATTATCTTTCGTTAAAATCAGTGCTGAATTGCTAGAGCAAAAATTACCATATAGTGAAATTATGACGTTGCTCGTTAACGATATGGGAAACAAAACGCTCAAGGAAACTCTCCGGCAAATAAACAACGAGCTAAAACGCGGTTCGGATAGCGAAGTTGTTTTTATGAGATACCAAAGTGTATTCGGTAAATTTACAGCCTATATGTTGGGTTTAGCTGCCAAAAGCGGTAATATGACCGAAATCTACAAAGCAACCGCCAAGTTCCTCGAAAGAAGAATGCAATTTCGTAAAGATTTGAGAAGCGCCCTTATAACGCCTATGATAACAATGTTTGTTCTCGTACTTGCTGTTTTATTCTATGTCGGCTACATTTTCCCGGAAACTGCAAAATTATTCGTAAAGTTTAACATTGAGCTGCCTCCCATGACAGCATTCACCCTGGTAATTAGTGATTTCTTGCTCAATAATAGTTTGCTTGTAGCTTTAGCCGTAGTAATACCTCCAATTATTCTGTGGAGATATTTTAAAACTAAAAACGGGAAATTATTTTTAGATAAATTCCTGCTAAAAATACCTATTGTCGGCGGGTTGATCCATAAAACACTAATAGAAGTATTTTGCAGGGTCTTTTATACCTTGTACAGCGGATCGGCCGAAAGCATAGAGCCAATACGTATTGCAGCGGAAGCAACCGACAATTCTTACTTCGAAAAACAAATTAAAAGCATTGCAATACCAATGATGATTAAAAAAGGTGCAGGTATTACGGAATCATTCGAAGCTTCAGGAGTGTTTACCGACACTGCAATATCCAGGTTTCATTCGGGAGAAGAGACCGGTACAATAAAAAATACTGCGCTGCAGCTCGCTAACTATTACGAGAGCGAAACGGTATTTCGGCTAAAAAATATTATTGAATTAATTCAGGTAACAATTGCAATGGTTATTATGATTGTTATGATACTTTTAACTCTTGTATCCGCCGAGACTGCTACTGTTAGCCCTAAATCACCTTTTGTAAAATAAGGAAAGTAAATATGCTGGATGCTCAACTTGAAATGACGGATAAAATAGGATACCTGCTGCTTAAGAAAGGTATTATCGATGCACAAATATTGGAAGAAGCTCTTAAGGTCAAGAACGATGATTTGTCTAGCTTAAAAAGAAATCTGGCGCAGATTCTTGTACAGGAATTCAATTTTGATCATGATACAATTTTTCGCGAAGTAGCAGTGTTATACGCATTTAAAGAGCTTAATATAAATATAGCGGATTTATCAGATGAAAGAGTTGAAGAGATTAAAAAACTTATGAGCTCTAAAGGCGAGGATGTAAAAGAAATGCTGCTCGAACATAAGGTATTGCCTTTTCAATATGACCGGTTTCGTGAAAAATTAATACTGGCGGCAGTTGATCCGACTGACCGCACCCTTACAAAAATTGCTTATTCGCTAAATGCAAAGAAATACGAAATAAACTTTTTAAGAAAACGTGATTATGATAAACTAATAAACATAATTGCACCCCCCGAAAACGAGTTTTTAAAGCTTATTGAAGAAGCCGACGAAGAAATAAATGTTGATGTTGAAGAAGCGACTGTAGATGAAGAAGAACTAGATGCTGAGATAAATAAAAGCGCACTTGTAAACCTTGTTGAGGCTTCACTTGTTGAAGGTGTTCGCAAAGGCGCCAGCGATATTCATTTTGTTCCCAAGTCGGGCAACCGCACGGAGATCCATTTTCGTGTTGACGGTAAATTAATGTTATGGCATGCGCAGGAAGGCACGTTACCCGAAGCCCTTATGTCGGTTGTTAAAGACAGGTCCAAAGGAATGGACAGGTTCGAACGAGAGCGGGCGCAGGACGGATTCATACAGCGCGAAATTGACAGGCACATTATTAGGTACAGGGTTTCAGTACTGCCAATGGTTGGAACCGAGCTGAGAAATAAATTTGAATCGATTGTAATTAGAATTCTTGACGACAGGAAAGTAATAAAAGACCTAAGCAAGCTGGGTTTGGTTGGTTATGCGCAGGATGCATTCAAAAGAGCAATTGGCCAACCGCAGGGAATGGTTATTCTGACCGGGCCAACCGGTAGCGGTAAAAGTACAACTCTTATTGCAGCGCTTTACCAAGTTATAGACCCGACTAAAAATGTGCTTACCGTCGAAGATCCTGTGGAATACGTTATCGAAGGCGCAAGGCAGTTGAAGATCGGCTTCAAAATGAATTTTGAACAAGCTATTCGAGCAATACTAAGGCACGATCCCGATATTGTACTAGTGGGAGAGATGCGCGATAAAGAAACTGCCGAAACAGCAATTAAATTGGCGAATACCGGGCACCTAACGTTTTCAACCCTTCACACGAATGATGCGCCAAGTGCAGTTTCGCGTCTTTACAAAATGGGGGTGGAGCCTTTCTTAATAGCATATGCAATTAATATAATTGTAGCGCAAAGACTTATTCGAAAACTATGCGATAAGTGTAAAACAAAAATCAATAAATTAGACCCCGAGTTATTACAGAAAGCCGGGTTAAACATTGATGAGTGGAGTAAATATGAAATTTATGAAGCAACCGGCTGCGAAGCGTGCAACCAAACCGGTTACAAGGGACGAATGGCTATTCACGAAGCATTGTTTTTTACAAATGAAATCAGGGAAATGATAGTCAGGTCGGGTGTAGAGGTAGACGAAGAACAAATTCGTAAACAAGCCAAGCAAGACGGGACGCTAAACCTACGAGAATCCGGTTTCGAGAAAGTTAAACAGGGACTTACATCAATCCAGGAAGTACTCGCAGGTACGGTTGATGAATAGTTTAATATATGATTTCGCATAAAATTTTAATAAATTCAAACAATTCCTTTGACATTACTATTATTACTGCTATATGATCAATGAAGCCAAAGAAATCCTAACATCCTTTGCCCGTCAAATTCCTCCAACAGTTCTTGGAGCCGAAAAAGTTAACTTTATTGCGGATAAACTAAAAGATATTCCGGCTGAACAAAAGCTTATCCTTTTTAAATACATGAACCACATTTTATCATTGATGCTCCAAAGAGATGCTTCGGATGTTGAAGTAGGCGGACACGGTACAAACGGTTCGGTATGGTTTAGAATACACGGTAATAAAAAGCGTGTTGATGATTTGCCTTCTTTAAGTGCCGAAGAAGCCTCGGTTCTGATTTTAAACTTACTCAATAATAATCAAACCAGGCATCTGCTGGTTAGCAGGAACCTGGATTTTAGCTATACTTTTCATTACGATAAACTAAACAAATCAGTTAGGTTCAGAGCCGATTCTTACTATGATTTGGATTCGGTCGCACTAAATATGCGGTCAATCTCGGCAACTACGCGCCCAATTGAAACTCTTGAATTTCATCCGTACGCTTTAAGGATGATGAGTCATTCATACATTAAATTCGGTTTGTCACTTGTTACCGGCATAACCGGATCAGGCAAGTCTACAACCCTTGATTCGATTATAGCCATGCACAACAAGGTTGATCCTTGTCATATAGTGATTATCGCCGCACCTATTGAGTACGTTCATGAATCGAATGTTTCTATAGTAAGGCACAGAGAAGTCGGCAGAGATGTACTTTCCTTTAAAGAGGGTGTAATTCAGTCGTTGAGGCAAGACCCCGACTTAATTGTAATTGGCGAGATGCGTGATCCGGACACAATTATGGCGGCTTTAGAGGTAACTGATACCGGTCATAAGGTATTTTCTACACTTCATACTTCTTCGGCTACCGAATCAATTGATAGAATTATAGCCGAAGTTAATCCCGTTGAACAGGAAAGGGTTAGGTATCGCCTTGCCGATGTACTTACAACTGTTGTTTCACAAAAGCTTGTACCAACAGTAGACGGTAAAAGAGTGCTCGCAAAAGAAGTACTGGTAGTTACACCTAGTGTAAGAGCGGCAATTAAAAATAATAACACAAGTGAAATTTATATGATGATTGTTCAGGGCGGGCAACAGGGAATGATAACAATGGAACAGGATTTGCTAAGGTTATTTAAACTAAGGAAAATCACCCAAGAAACTGTAATGGCTTATGCCAATAATAAGACTAGAATGCTGCAATTGATTAAAGGTGTTTAGTTTAAATGAAACCATTGATTTATTTATACTGCGAAGGTGCTGAAACTAAAGGGATTGCTGTTACACGTGAAAAGGATGGAATACATGTAATTAAGACCTTTTCGCTCAGTATGGTAGGATCTACCGATTCCACTGCAGAAATGCCTGAACTAGGTATTGAATCTATTGGCGATGAAATTAATTTCGAAAGTTTAGAAACTGATACAAGCTTTAACGAAAATTCCGAAGATGCTTCTGATATAGGAATGCTGTCTTCTGAGTTGGCAGAATTCAATCTTAAAAATGTAAGTTTTGTTCCAATAACCACAGATCCAAGTATTAACTTTCATGTTTATGAAGGCGAAAAGCTAGCAGACAAAAACAAGCAGCTTGATCTTATTGTAAAGGATATAGAAAAATCAAAAGGCATTTTCGTAAGCAAAGATTCAATTGACTTTGTTGAGCTTGACGAAAACTCGTTTTTATGCACCTTCCTGGAATCGAACGTAGCTTGTGTTGAAATGGTTAACCGCCTGGCCGGGTACCATCAAAAAAGATATTATAAAATAGAAACGATTAAAAATGCAGAGATTGCGCTTGCAAACTATGTTTCGCGTTCCACTAAATTTTTCCCTGAGGATTTTACTCTTGTAATACACATCGGAAAAGAAACATCAAAACTAATTTTTTTAGAAGGACAAAAGCTTAAGCACATTGGAACCACGCTTGATATAGGCACTCAAAATATTCACACGTACGATGTATACTTTTCCAAGATATTGCTTGAAATGGAGAACGGGGGAATTCCGAGGCTGGATAATGTTGTTCTGTGCGGCGATGACCGGTCGGAAAATTTAGTACTCTCATTTTACGGCACTTTCCCAGAAGCCAATGTAGTTGAATTAAAATATGACTTGTTTGATCTGACCAGCTTATCGCAGCCTCAGGCGGAAAATGTTTCTTCATTTGCAATACCGTTGGCAGCGGCCTATGAATTTTATAACGAAAAAGGTACCGATCTCAACGGAATAAATATTTTACCAAAGTATATACAGGAAAATCAAAAGTTTCTACAATTCGGCTGGCATAGTTATGTTATGCTGGGGGTTTTATTTGTTACTACTTTTTTACTAACGTTTTTAGTTTTATCCAACATTAACGAAATAAACACACTTGATACCGAAGTTAAACGCCTTGAAAGTTTACAAAAGAAAAACGAAGAACTGATAAACCAGATTACTCCGCTTACAAACAGAATTGCCAATTTTGATAACACACAGAGCATTCTTGATTCAGCTACCTCAGATACCGAGGTTTGGGGCAACACATTTGAAAGCATAGCTAACTTTATAGAAAGGCGCAGGAACTTTTGGGTCACGCATATCGAAACCGCGAGTTCGAACGAGATACTTATAAGAGGCTATTCGTTGTCGCGAAGCTCTCTTACAGAGTTTGCCAGGGAACACGAATCATCAATATTAAACGATGTTTTGTATGAACCCTTGCGTGAGAAAAATGCTTTTTCGTACTCAGTAAACTTACTACTTATAGACGAGTAAATTGTCGATGGACAGGAAACTTAAAAATACTTTAGCATTACTTGCAATTTTTATTTTGATTCTTGCCGGTGGGCTCGTTTATACTTATGTTTTTCAAAAGAATACCATAACCGAAAAAGAAAAGCGAATCAAAGATCTGAATTTAAATTCGTATAACACTGAAGAGTTACAAAATCAGCTAATAGAACTTAATAAACGTGTCTCGGAACTTGATTCTATTCTGGCAATCAGGAAATACAATATTCCTTTCGATAAAGATCAGTCTTCTTTTTATGATTTTGTAAATAAAATTACATTCTCGTATTCAAGTCAGTCGTATGTAAATATAGAATATGTTGATATCACGCAGGAGCAGGAGTATTTCTTTTACCGGTATAACTTAAGCGGAAATGTTTTCTTTAACGAATTCTATAAGCTGGTTTATGCGCTTGAGCAAAGCAAAGAATTGAAAAAAATAGAAAGCTGCGCATTGGACAATGTAGTATCGGTAAATGATGACGGGATTGCAAGTTACCTTGTTAATTTTAAGATGGAAGTGCTCGTTTACTTCGCAGATTCAGATCGTTTTTCTTCTGCGTATTTAGTCGAAAATAAGTTATCGCCCAACCCGCTTTACGATATCTTTTATCCATTAATTAGAAACGAGATCCCGCCCAATACCGAGAATCTACCCGATATTCAAGCGGGACAACTATTAGCGCTTATTCCCGACGGCGCTTTTATTGCAGATGCCGACGGAGATACTTATCTTCTGTGGGAAGGCGATAAAGTTTATCTGGGTTATTTAACCGAAATAAATTTTGATAATAATGAAGTTCATTTTATCCTGAATAAAGGTGGTATAATTGAGAAAGTTAAGCTTGCTCTGGAAAAAGAAAAAAAAGATGAGTGATTAAAATGAAAAAGCTACTATTACTATTCATCGTAATTGGTGTTACTTCATCCGGCCGTGCGCAGGTTGATCTTAAAGAAAGATTAAAAGGGTATGTTAACCCTGAAGAGATAGTTACACTTTCCGAAAATATTCCTTTTGACCAGGCGATAGAGGTGTTGAGTAAGGTGAGTTTAAAGCTTACTGGAAAATCAATTGTGACAACTGCCAATATTAGCGATCCAATCGGTATTGAAATAAATAAAATGCCTTATAAAAGGGTGCTTAGAGTTCTCGCACAAATGAAAGGGTTGATGATTGAAGAAACTCCCGCTAACTTTATCGTGAAAAGCCCAATTGATGAAAACGCCAATTTAACCGAAGATATTTACGCACCGGTGGATGCGCCCGAAGTTGAAATAAGCGCATTATTTTTTGAAACAAATGTAAGGGATTTCAGGGAGCGAGGAATAAACTGGGAAATTCTGCTGAGTAAAGCGGGTCTAAAGTTCGGTGGAAAAATGAACGCGTTTATTGCCGAACAGCAGACGGAAGATCAAACTACACAGCAGCAACAGCAGAACCTTGATTTTACTATCGACAACGAAACCGAATTTACTATGGGCGAGTTTACCGGGAATGCAACTGCTGCTTTCAGGTTTTTTGAGACCGCAAATTTGGGCGAAATTATTGCACGCCCAGTTGTTTCGGTGCGTAACAAGCAAAAGGGCAGGGTTCAGATTGGCGAAGACATTTCAATTAAAGAGCGTGATTTTTCGGGTAATATAATCGACAAATTTTATGCAACCGGTACCATTATTGAAGTTACCCCTTTCATATACAACGAAGACGGTATTGATTATATTTTATTAAAGTTAATGGTTGAACGCAGCAGCGGAACGCCCGGACAAATTAGTACAACTATTCAGAAAACCACCGCTTCAACAGAAATATTAATGCTTGACGGCGAGGAAACAATTATAGGCGGCTTATTCGTAAATGTTGAAACCAATGAAAGACGCGGCATTCCCTTCCTTAAAGACTTACCTTGGTGGGTCCTGGGAATACGATACTTAACCGGTTATGACGCTAAAACCATTGAGAAAAGAGAAATTATTATACTTGTGAAAACATCAATTCTTCCTACGCTAAAAGAAA
>JANQLA010000220.1 GCA_028280855.1 Melioribacteraceae bacterium | reverse complement strand
ACAAAGTTAAATAGCCCGAGGCTATAAATACGCTCGCGGTTAAAGGTGATCATTTTTCCGTTAACTTCATCACCCGGTTTAAAGGTCAGTTCGCGAAGAATCACAAAATCCTCAGTTGTTTCGTTACCGCGTATTTCCACGGAATCTATCTTTACCCATGTCTCCGGGCCTATGATTAAAGAATCGGGATTATTCGCCGATACAATTCCACACAAAACGACTAAAATTAAAACGAGGTTTCTATATAGCATTTACTTAAATATGCTTAATATTATTTTGAAATAAGATAAACTATTTGAAGAAGTGATACAATAGCAGTAATCACGAACCACTGTTACTTTTCGACCAATACTACGCGAATCCGCAGTTCTTATGCTCTATATAAATACATCTATCCTGGATGGCCTTAATACCGGCATTACGGGCGGCCTGCATTGCATCTTCATTTACTATTCCCAGTTGAAGCCATAATGTTTTAGGTTTAACTGCAAGAATATCTTCTATTAGATCATCAACATCATCTGACTTTCTGAAAACATCAACTATGTCAATCTTACCTGGTACATCTTGTAGTTTATTGTAAATCTTAATTGACTCCAATTCCGGTTCACTACAATTTGGATTAATACCGATAACGTTATAACCAACGGAATGCAAATATCTAGCAATATTCCGGCTTGTTTTATCGGGATTTGATGAGATGCCGACTACTGCTATAGTTTCGGCATCTTCTAATATTTCACAATAATTCATCTTAATCTAGGACTCTGCATTTTCTTCCTGGTATGCTTCAATAGGAAGACAACTGCAAACAAGATTCCTATCGCCGTATGCGTTGTTAACCCTTCCAACACTTGGCCAAAATTTATTTTCACGGCACCATTGAGCAGGATAAGCAGCTTTCTCTCTTCCGTAAGAATGATTCCATTCGTCTGCAATTACATCCTCTGCTGTGTGAGGAGCGTTCTTCAGAGGGTTATCTTCTTTGTCGAGAATGCCTTTTTCTATTTCATCAATTTCAGTTTTTATTGAAATCATTGCTCGGCAAAATCTATCAAGTTCTTCTTTTGATTCGCTTTCCGTTGGCTCAACCATCAATGTGCCCGGAACCGGGAACGAAACAGTCGGCGCATGATAACCGTAATCCATCAATCTTTTTGCAACATCTTCAACGTCAATATTCGCAGTAGCTTTGAACGGTCGAATGTCAAATATAAGTTCGTGTCCAACGAAACCGGTTTTACCGGTATATAGAACCGGGAAGTACTGAGCGAGAACCGCTTTGATATAATTAGCATTCAAAATTGCGGCTTCGGTTGCACGCGTCAATCCTTCTGAGCCCATCATTTTAATATAAGCATAAGAGATAAGCAGGACTGAAGCGCTTCCCCACGGAGCGGCTGAAACAGCATGCATGGATTTTCCCCTGTTTATATCGACTAATTTATGTCCTGGTAAAAACGGAACAAGATGCTCCGCAACACCAATCGGCCCCATACCCGGCCCTCCTCCTCCATGCGGGATACTGAATGTTTTATGTAAGTTCAAATGACAAACATCCGCTCCGATTATGTGCGGATTAGTAAATCCAACCTGAGCATTCATATTTGCACCGTCCATGTATACCTGTCCGCCGTTATCATGAACCACTTTGCAGATTTCCTGTATCTTATGCTCAAATACTCCATGTGTTGATGGATAAGTAATCATCAATGAATTCAGGTTATCCCTGTGCAGCTCGGCTTTTTCTTTTAAATCTTCCAACTTGACGTTACCGTAATTATCACAATCTACTATAACAACTTTGTTTCCGGCCATTACTGCACTTGCGGGGTTGGTTCCGTGAGCTGAAGAAGGAATTAGAACTACGTTTCTATGACCTTCTTCCCTGTCCTCGTGGTATTCGCGTATAACCATTAAACCGGCGAATTCACCTTGCGCGCCGCT
>JANQLA010000195.1 GCA_028280855.1 Melioribacteraceae bacterium | reverse complement strand
TACCGGTTCCCATGTTCATCAATGTTCCGTTATAACCGGAAAACACATCGTTTGCCGAGGATGCCGCGGATTGATTCATTTGAAAATAAGCAACCAATTTCGTTTCATCCTGGTTCAATGTTTTATGCATATTTTCACGAATCTCTTCTTGTGATCTAAAAGTATTCCAAATACGTAGTTCATCAATTTTACCATTAAAAAAATACTTTGCCCCTGCTTCGGTTCTTCCGGCTCCTATTCTCATTGGTTCGGACATATTTCTATTATAACAGTTACCTGAATACTTGCCTACCAGCCTGCCGTTTACGTAAAATTTCATATAGTCAATATTTGCAGCCATAGCAAGATGAACCCATTCATTGAGGACAACTTCGGGACCATATATCCTATGCTCACCGCTACTTTTACTCCTTACTTTAAATTCCCAAACATTGCTGTCGTTTGCGTAGACGGTTATCCCGGAGTTTTTATTACGTGATGTAATTACCGAACGGTAAGTATTGTTACCTCCTTCCACTCTAACCCAGCATTCAATTGTAAAACTATCCGGATTTAGTTCATCATTGTGAGCTATTTCAATGTAGTCATCCACTCCGTCAAATTGCAGATTATTTCCCGCGAAGTCATCAGGCGGGGTTGTTATCCAATCCCAATCCTGATCATTGTTTATTCCGGTAAAATTAATACCGTTTCCAAAATCAAAAGCCGTATTCGAAATTTGAGCATAATACCTCTTGTTCATATCAAGGCTTTCATTTAATTCCAGATTAACTGTATTATTGTTAATTGTTATGTTTGGATCATTACTAGCTACTTGTTTAATCAGGGTTCCTTCTTCTGAGAAAAGCGAAATATTGCCTCCCTGGGCAGAAATAGAATTATTGAACTTGAATGAAAGATTATTTAATAAAGAAAGTGCTAATCTTGAGCCATCGTGCGGGTAAGTAGAAATAATTTCATAAACTTTATTTTCCTGTTGCTCATATGCTCCCAAATCAATTTGTCCTTCATAAACCCTATCGGAGTTTTTCAAATCCTTGCTCCCTATCTCAGCATCAGGCATTTCATATCCTAAGTTAACACAATAAGAGTTGTTTAATAAGCTGTGAGGATGATCACCGCTGCCGACAAAATTCGGATCATCATAGCTTGAGTTGAGATCTTCTTTCGGTACAAAATTAACACCGCTTCTCCAGCAATTCCTTGCATTTTGCCAAAAGCAGTTATGCTTTAAATAAATTGAATTCCGCCTTCCAGGATGATCAGAACTCCATATCGATTCACTTGTTGAAAAAGCTATTATATTGTTGGTAAGATAAGCATTGGACAAGATATTGTAAAAATAATCATTAGAAACTCTTACCCCAACTCTATTTTCAACAATTGTATTGTTGTATATATTTGCATCAGATGCGTCAATAGATATTCCATCATCATCACTGGCTTGAATAAGATTATTAAATATATTTGCATTAGATGCGTCAACAGATATTCCATCATTATCACTGGCTTGAATAAGATTATTAAATATATTGGATATTTTTGTATCTCCTTGTGTTACTGAGATACCATTGTTAGTGCTGTTTTTTATGACATTGTTATAAATATTTACGTTTACCTTACGCACATAAATTGAATTTCTGTTATCTTCAAGATAATTATTGTAAACACGGATTAATGAATCCTGCGGAGCAATTGTAATTCCCTCTACCGAATTATTCAAAACCGTATTGTTGTATATATCAGCAATGGAATATTGACAGAAAATCCCGTAAGAATTGTTTCTACTAGTATTGTTATACAATTTAATTCTACCTTCGCTGTAATTATCCAGGTATATACCATGTTTGTTATTTTCAACTAAGTTATTCCTGATTATCGCGTTGTTTTTAAGAAGAATACCGTATTTAGGATTACTATATACACGACAGTTTTCAATTAAGGGATATGCTTCAGACTCAATTTTGATACCGTACCGAGTATCTGAGTTATTTTGTGAAGTAATGCTGAAACCTCTAAGTTTGCAGTAATTAGTGTCGGACTCGTAGCGAAACCAAACAACTTTACTCCATGTATTAATACTACCGTCTATAGTGCACATTTGATAATCCGGCTCAGCATCTTCCCAGCTCGTACCATCACCGTCGTCGGAAGTTATCCTCCGGTTATTAAGTACATTAATAGCTTTGGAAATATTATAGGTTCCGTATTTTACAAGAATAATTTCGTAATTAGTGGACTCATCAATCGCGTTCTGTATTGTTTCTTTAGCATTTTCCCATGACAATCCGTTATTTAAATCGTCTCCATGATTACTTACATAATATGTATTCAATGCTTTTATCCAGTCATCGTTGTTCATATTGCGAAGTGTACCGTTGTTGTTGCCTATCGCGTCAATTGCAGTATTTCCACTCGATTCGTTCAGCTTCCAGTAACCGACTAATCCAGCCGATGACGCATCAACATTTGACAACATGCCTGCTTTAATCTGCTCCCGGGTTCTTACTATATTCCAGACACGCACCTCATCAAGCTTACCGTCTAGAAAATCACCCGTTGTAGTGGATATTTCAGTCGCCTCAGCGCCAAGTAAAGTGCTGTTATTGTATTCATAGTGTATTGGATAAACTGCTCCGGCATCTGCTGAATCAACCAAAGTACCGTCAACGTACAATTTTGTATAGCGGCCATCACATGTAAGTACAAAGTGATGCCATCCTTTTGCTAATGTGGATTGATCAAAGTATGTTTTTTCGTATTTACCGTTGAGTCTAACCAGACCTCTGGTCATATCGTCCTGGACTTCAATACTATAACCGCCTGATTCAGTATTGCATATAAACCTTGAATCATCAACCGAAGACCAATTATCAACATAAACCCAGGTCTCTGCCGTTAGCGCTGAAGTCGGTTTTAAGAGACTGGAAGTTCCTAAATCCACAAAGTCATTAGTTCCATCAAAATCGAGCGCATTACCTGAAAGCTGGGCAAAAACAAACTGCCCGATTAGAATGAATAAAGCAACTAAAAATATTTTTTTCATTTTCATGATAGTTTATCCGCTTAATTTTTATTTAAAGACTTTCTATGAACCTATTTGCTTATTAATAGTTTTCTATGGTCTCTATTAATTCTTCCAGCTTTTTTTTCGATACAAAACCGACCGCACCGGCTTCAAGTGATGC
>JANQLA010000155.1 GCA_028280855.1 Melioribacteraceae bacterium | reverse complement strand
TTCAATCTCCTTAAATAATTATTTCTCTCTAACAATCCTGGTACCGCAGTCTTCATACTGCAGCGAGTCTGCATCGGTAATAATTGTTTCGGCACCGCCGGTTTCAACAAATTCCAATGCGGCTTTTATTTTGGGGCCCATGCTGCCTGCTGAAAAATGTCCCTCTTTAATGTAAGCTTTTGTTTCGTCAATGCTAATCTTATCAAGAGCCTTCTGGTCAGGTTTATTGTAGTTTACATAAGCTTTCGGCACATCAGTAACAATAAAAAAAGAATCTGCTTTTATAAAGCTAGCCAGAATTGCCGATGCCAGGTCTTTATCTACAACCGCCTCAATCGCTTCAAGATAATTGTTCTCGTGACGATAAACGGGCACGCCTCCCCCGCCAACAGCAATTACAATGTTGCCGCTCATTGCCAGATCGCGTATTACATTTTTGTTGAACACGTCCGACGGTTTTGGTGAAGCAACAACTCGTCTCCATCCTCTTTTACGAGAATCTTCTTTAAATACCCATTTATTTGCCTTTGTAAGCAGATCAGCTTCCTCTTTCAAGTAATAAGGTCCGACGGGTTTACTTGGGTTTTCAAACGCCGGATCGTTTAGGTCCACAAGCACCTGTGTAACCATCGTAATAACATTCTTTTCCATATGGTTATCGTTAAGCACATTCCTCATCTGTCGTTCAATCATATAGCCGATTCCACCCTGGGAATCAGCTACACAAATATCCAAAGGCATTTTAGGAATTTTATACTCATTAAACCCTGCTTCATTACGAAGCAAAATGTTTCCGACCTGCGGACCATTGCCATGCGTAATAATAATATTGTAATCGTTTCTTATTAGCTGAAGCACCTTCTCACACGTGTCATACGCGTTCTTTTCCTGGTCATCTATTGTGCCTTTCTGATTCGCCCTTAACAAGGCGTTTCCACCAAAAGCTACAACAGCTAATTTTTTGCTCATAGTATTCCTTTTTCCTTCAATACGGTTTCTACAGTGTTTCCACCAATCTCTTGTAAATCATACATTACACGAGTGGATGGTTTGTTAATGTTGAGAATTCTACCTAAGTCAATTGGAGTACCAATAATAACTGCGTCGCAATCAACGGCGTTAATAGTTTCTTCAAGATCCTTCATTTGCTGATCACCGTAACCCATAGCCGGAAGCAGCACGCCAATTTCAGGATACTTTTCATAGGTTTCAGTTATTGAAGCAACAGTGAATGGACGTGGATCAACAATTTCCGAAGCGCCTAATTTTTGCGCAGCAACTGTTCCGGCGCCGTATTTCATTTCGCCGTGCGTTAATGTTGGCCCGTCTTCAACTACCAGTACTCTTTTGCCTTTTATTACTTCAGGGTTATCAACAGTTAGCGGTGAAGCGCCTTCAATAATTGTTGCGTCAGGGTTAACGGCTTTCGAGTTATTGATAACTTCAAGAATTTCGTCGGCGTCTGCTGAGTCAATTTTATTTACAACTACGGCATCTGCCATTCTTAATGTCGTATTACCAGGGTAATAAGATAATTCGTGTCCCGGCCTGTGCGGGTCTACGACAGTGAAGGTAACATCAGCTTTGTAGAACGACATATCGTTGTTACCGCCGTCCCACAATATTACATCTGCTTCTTTTTCAGCTTCTCTTAAAATCGCTTCGTAATCAACACCTGCATAAATAACACCGCCGCGCGATACATGAGGTTCATATTCTTCAATTTCTTCAATAGTACATTCGTGAATTTTTAAGTCCTCTAAAGTCGCGAATCTTTGAACACGTTGTTTTACAAGATTGCCGTAAGGCATTGGATGACGAATAGCCACAACTTTTTTACCGGCTTCCCTCAACAATTGGGCTACCTTTCGGGAAGTCTGCGATTTGCCGCTGCCTGTTCTAACGGCTAATACAGAAACAACAGGTTTAGTTGACTTAATTTGAGTTTCTTCGCCTCCTAATAATCTGAATGAACATCCGGCGGCATTAACAATAGAAGCCTTTGTCATAACATAATTAAAAGGAACATCTGAATAAGAAAAAACAACTTCGTCAACATTAAATTCTTTTATCAGTCTTACCAGCTCAGCTTCTTCATAAATTTTAATACCTTCGGGGTACAAATTTCCGGCTAGTTCCGCCGGGTAAATTCTTCCATCAATATTAGGTATTTGAGTCGCGGTAAAAGCAACCACGTTAAAATCTTCGTTGCCCCTGAAAAAGACATTAAAGTTATGAAAATCGCGCCCTGCCGCGCCCATAATTAGTACTTTTTTGCGTGACATTAATCATTACTCCTTGTTTATTATTCAACTGTTACACTTTTTGCTAAATTACGGGGCTGATCAACGTTCAACCCTTTTTTTACTGCTATATGATAAGCCAACAACTGAAGCGGAATTGAAGTCAGTATCGGCATTAACATTCTAATCGTTTCAGGAATCCTGATCGTGTACTCGACCAGAGAACCTATCTTTTCGTCATCCATATTTGCTATAGCAATTATTTTCCCGCTTCTTGCTTTTATTTCTTCAATATTGCTTACTACTTTATCATAAACCGAATCCTGCGGGGTTATAAATACAGAAGGCATATTGTCGTCAATTAAGGCGATTGGCCCGTGTTTCATTTCAGCCGCCGGGTACCCCTCCGCATGAATGTAAGAAATCTCTTTAAGCTTAAGCGCTCCTTCCAATGCTACGGGAAAGTTGTAACCGCGCCCGAGATAAAGAAAGTTCTTTGCGCCCGTGAATTCATTTGCTATAGCTTTAATCTCGTCATTCAATTCTAGAATTTGTTCTATTTTTGCCGGAATTAAATCAAGTTCCCGGATAATTTCCTGCCCGTCTATTAAACTTAGTTGTCTTCTGCGTGCTATAAGTATTGTTATTAAAGCAAGCACAACAAGCTGTGAAGTAAAAGCCTTTGTTGAAGCAACACCGATCTCCGGACCCGCATGAATATACACCCCCGCTTCACTCTCACGGGCAATAGACGACCCAACCACGTTACATATTCCAAGTACTAAAGCACCCCGTCTTTTAGCTTCTTTCATAGCCGCAAGCGTATCAGCAGTCTCACCGCTTTGAGAAATAAATATGCAGGTGTCATCGGGTGTGACTATAGGATTACGGTACCTAAACTCCGACGCATATTCTACTTCTGTAGGAATGCCTGCAAACTGCTCAATCATGTATTCGCCTACCAAAGCGGCATGCCACGAAGTACCGCACGCGCATATAAGAATTCGTTTCGATCTTGCAATTCTTTCCTCGTACCCCTGCAAACCACCCAGCTTTGATGATCCCTCTTCGAACAGCAATCGTCCACGAAATGAGTTTTTAACCGATAAAGGCTGTTCCATAATTTCTTTTAGCATGAAATGGTCATAATCGCCTTTGCTTATTTCATCGAGAGCAAGGGTTACTTCCTGAATTTCTTTTTGAATTTCCTCGTCCTCGATAGTTTTAGCTTCGAACCTGTCGCGGTATACTTCGGCCATTTCACCATCTTCGAGGTAAACTACCCGGCTTGTATGAGCAATTAAAGCATTTACATCGGAAGCGATAAAATTCTCGCCGTCGCCGATTCCAATAACCAGCGGTGAACCTTTTTTTGCAACTATTAATTTATCAGGTTCGTCTGTGTATCCAACAGCAATACCGTAAGTTCCTTTTACCTCGTTTAGAGCATATTGAACTGCCTTGCAAAGTACATTGCCTTTATTAAGGAAACTTTCTATCAGCTTAACCAATATTTCCGTATCCGTCTCGCTGTAGAATTCATAACTGTCAAGCTCCAATCTTTTTTTCAAAACAGTGTAGTTTTCGATTATGCCGTTATGTACCAAGAATAGTTTTTCTTCCGTATCCGTATGTGGGTGTGCATTTATTTGATTTGGAACGCCATGTGTTGCCCACCTGGTGTGTGCAATACCAAATGTTGACGATGTGTTTTGCTTCTCTACTTCATTCTCTAATTCAACTACCTTCCCTTTTTGTTTAATCACCCGGCATAAACCATTTTTAATAACTCCGATTCCGGCTGAGTCGTAGCCCCTGTATTCAAGTCTTTTTAAGCCTTCTATTAAAATTGGAATGCAATTTTTAGTTCCTATATAACCTACTATTCCGCACATAGTGGTTCCTTATAATGTTGGTGATTGATTTAAAATAAAAAATGAAGATACTGAAGGTTAATGATCAGGGCAAGGTCTGATGAGAAGCTTATTAAATTTTTGTGAGCCTTTTAACAATATGTTTTTCTTATGAATCAATTAAATTTTCTACATCATTATCTATTTTTCACAGTAGTAATATATAATATAGAATCTTTTATGCAAGTCAAATTATAATTGCAAGAAAAGCAGTTACTTAAATTCCCTGCATCCAAATAATGCAGGGAATTTGAATTTGATTAATCCTCAAGCGTAGATAAGTTGCCGGGATCTTCACCCATCTCTTCTGCTTTCAAGACTCTTCTCATAATTTTACCACTGCGCGTTTTGGGCAATTTTTCAACAAATTTTACAGAAGCTGGTTTAGCTATTGGGCCAACTTCGTATCCAACATGCTGGCGTAACTCTTCTTTCAATTCATCGGTTCCTTCTACACCCGCTCGCAGTATCACATATGAGTAGATTACATTACCTTTTACGTCATCAGGGATTCCGATGGCTGCAGCTTCGGCAACTGCCTGATGACTTACAAGCGCACTCTCAATTTCTGCTGTTCCAAGTCGATAACCTGAAACTTTTATAACATCATCAACACGACCAATAACCCATATGTATCCGTCTTCATCACGTTTAGCGCTGTCTCCGGTTAAGTAAACTCCGGGATATTTACTCCAATATTGATTCACATACCTGTCAGGGTCGCCATATATTGTGCGAATCATCGAAGGCCATGGTGTTTTGATAACCAAGTAGCCTTCCTCGTTGGCTCCAACCGGCTTACCGTCATCATCTAAAATATCCATTTCGATTCCCGGGAAAGGTCTAGTTCCTGTGCCCGGCTTTAGCGGGACACATGGCATTGGAGTTATCATAAACATGCCGGTTTCTGTCTGCCACCATGTATCCATTATAGGGCATTTTTCATTTCCAACGACTTTGTGATACCATTTCCATGCCTCCGGATTTATAGGTTCCCCTACCGACCCGAGCAATTTTAAGGAACTTAGATCGTGCCGGTTAATCCACGCGTCACCAAATCTCATCAATCCTCTAATAGCTGTGGGAGCAGTATAAAGGATGTTAATTCCATAATTTTCAATCATTGACCACCAACGGTTAGGATATGGATAATTAGGTGCTCCCTCATAAAGAAAAGAAGTTGCTCCATTGAGTAAAGGTCCATATACGATGTAGCTGTGCCCTGTTATCCATCCCGGGTCGGCAGCACACCAGTACCTGTCTTCTTCATGTATGTCAAAAACATATTTAAGTGTTGTATACGTACCAACCTGGTATCCGCCGTGCGTATGAAGTATTGCTTTAGGTTTTCCTGTTGTACCACTTGTATACAATATAAATAAAGGGTCTTCAGCATCCATTATCTCAAGCGCACAGCTCTGATTTGCAATTGGAAGGTTAGCCAATTCATGATACCACATGTCACGTCCAAACTCCATATTTACGTCCTGACCCGTACGTTTAATTACGATTACATGCTCTATGCCACCCGCTCTTTGTAATGCTTCATCAGCAATTTCTTTTAGTGGCACGATTTTACCACGTTGGTATGCTCCGTCCGAAACTATCAGGACTTTCGACTGACTGTCTTCAATCCTTTCATGCAGTGCTTCAACGGAAAATCCTCCATAAACTACAGAGTGAATTGCTCCCACACGGGCACATGCAAGCATAGCTATTACAATTTCCGGTGTTCTGCCCATATAAATTGTGACCCTGTCACCTTTTTCGACCCCCATACTCTTTAAGATATTAGCAAACTTGCATGTTTCTTTATGAAGCCTGTAATACGACATCGTTTCAAAATCGCCGTTTTCACCTTCCCAAATTAAAGCAAGTTTGTTTCGTCTCTCTGTTTTAACATGCCTATCAAGACAATTATACGATATATTCGTTTGCGCCCCGGTAAACCATTTATAAAAAGGTTTATTAGAATCGTCAATAACTTTATCCCACTTTTTAAACCAATTTAGTTCATTTGCGCGTTCTTCCCAAAATCCTTCATAATCTTCCGTTGCTTTTTTTGAAAGCTCATCCCAATTTTTTATATGCGCCTTGCTCAGCACTTCTTCGGATGGATAGTATACATCGCCACTTAATTTTGCAGACATCTTGCCTCCGGTCAATAGGTTTTATAATTAGATGATAGGTCTTCTTAAATTAATTCAGAATTTTGCTAAACGCAAGTAATAATGAAAAAAATCGTTTATAGTATGCCAAGTGCTTTACAAAACCGCTATGAAATTTAGCTTCTGATTGAAAACCGCATGATGATGCACAAATTCGGTAGCAAACTTTCCAAAACCACATATCTATGCAGTTGTTACCATAATGCAAAATAACTATTTATTAATCAGAATTTTCATCACTAATTGTTTAGGGGAATTTATGAATACCACTAATATCCACAACGAAACAGAAAACCCTTTAGCTGATATAATCAGCAATGAAGTATATGATATACTGAATCGTTATGGTTTAATCAATCATAAATCCGTGAGAGACTATCATATCAGAAGGACATTCAAGAATTTAAGATCTGCGGAACATTCTGCCGGAGATGCAATAGATAAAATTCGTCAGACTTACCCTTATCTGCAATTCGACACTATTCGTAAAATTGGTTATCAGCCTCACGGTTAATAAGTTTTTTTTGGGGGGGGGAGGGAAACGTTACAGTTTCCCTTTTTTATTTTACCCCCTCTACACCAGGAAGAGTAACAATAAAGGTAGTACCGCTGCCTTCAATGCTGCTAAAAGAAATACTTCCACCCATCATCTCAACCGACCTTTTCGTAATTGATAAACCAAGCCCTGTACCAGGGATATTAGTGATATTGTCGGCACGGTGAAACGGTGTAAACAATTCGCTATGAGATGATTTTGGTATACCGTATCCTTCATCTTTAATTTTAATAATTACATTACTGTCATCAACTGTAACTACGACGTAAATATTCTTTTCTATTGGTGTATATTTGATTGCATTGCCAAGAAGATTCGAGAGTATCTGGCGAAATAATTTTGGATCCGTATTAACATTCAGTTTTAAAATGCTACATTCGAAAAATATCGAAGGAGTATGGCTAAAACTTGCTTTTGAATCGGAAATAACCTCGGAAATTAGTTCAATGATGTTCACTTCTTCGGCATTGGCGATAAGTTTCCCGGCATCCGCCCTGTTAATCGTGATCAGGTCATCAAGCAATCCCGTCATATAATCAATTGAATTAATTATTTTATCGAAATGAGAAAGCGCATCACTTTTGCTAAGATTGCCCTGGAAATGTTTTAGTATTTCAATAGAAGATAACATTGTTGCAAGAGGTGTTCTGAACTCGTGTGAGACCATCGAAACGAACTTACTTTTTATATCATTGAGTTCTTCCGATTTCTGAAGAGCGATTCTAATTTCATTTTCGGCTTTCTTTAAATGAGAAACATCGCGTCCGGCAGCAAGAATTGTTCTCACTATTCCGTTCTCATCATATTCCGGTATGAACCTCCAATCAACTGACGGGCCTTTATCCAATTCTACCAACAAACGCTCGCTCCTGCAAAACTCAAATGCTTCTTGCAATTTGCTCTTCCACTTCTCAATAATATCGTCCTCTATTGCATCCAGGTTCCCGTCATCAATTCTGCCGTATCTTCTATTAAAATTTGGATTTGAATATAAAAGATTATACTTGTCATTTATTCTGAAAATAAAATCTTCAGAATTTTCAGCGAGTGTTCTAAATTTATTCTCGGATTCCCTCAGATCCGCCGTGCGCTGTTTAATTTCATCTTCTAGAAATTGCTTATAATTCTCCAAATAATTTTCGTACTGAGTTCGCTTAGTATCATCCTGGAAAACCAGAACAGCACCTTCTATTTTGCCGTTGTTAATTATGGGTGCCGCGCAATCACTAATCGGAGTTTCATTGCCGCTTTTACTTACCAGGAGCGTGTGGTTCGTAAACTGCTGCATTTTCTTATACTTTAAAACTTTTTCAACCGGATTTTTAATTCTTTTTCTTGTTTTAGCACTAATAATTTGGAATACCTTGTTAACCTCTTTACCTTCTGCTTCTTCCTCATTCCAGCCAGTCAAAGCCTCTGCTTTAGGGTTCATAAACTTTATATTGCCTTTAGTATCGGTAGCAATTAATCCCTCTCCAATACTGTTTAAAGTAGTATTCAACCAAATATTTGATTCATTTACTTTCTTATCTGCATTGTTTTTATAAATTGCCATCTCCAGTGTGCTCATCAAATCCATTTCCTGAATTGGTTTGACCAGATACCCTAGAGGCTGTGTTTGCTTTGCACGCTGCAGTGTTGCTTTGTCCGAATAAGCAGTAAGGAAAATAACCGGCAAAGAATAGTTTTCTTTTAATTTCCTCGCAGTTTCAATTCCATCCATATCACCTTTTAATTGAATATCCATTAATACCATGTCAGGCTGCAGCTTCATTGTTTTTTTAATTGCTTCTTTTCCGTTAGCTGCTATTCCGCAAACGGTATAGCCTAGACTGGTTAGCCTAGATTCCAGTTCAAGTGCAAATAGGCTTTCGTCCTCCACAATGAATATTTTTTTACGATTTTGCATTCTGATTATCTCAACTAATTTGTTTCAATTGGAAATGTAATAATAGCCTTTGTACCATTTTGCTTACTAATATTTAATTGCCCGTTTAACTGCGTTACCAAACGTTCTATAATCAGTAATCCCAATGAGGATCTTTTACGATTTTCCGACTTGTAATTAAATCCTTTACCATTATCACTAACTTCCAAAACGATATTGCCTCTGTCGGAATGTATTTTGATTGTAAGTTTTGGATCAGATAATTGATCGAAGGCATATTTCAAAGTATTCGAGACTAATTCATTAAGAATTATTCCGCATGGAACCGCGTGTTCGATAGAGAGAAATACATTCTCAATTTCAAACTTTAAATCAATATTCGACGAAGGAAAAGAATATGCATGAAGAATTTCGGCAACTAAGTTCTTCACATAATCCTGCACATCGAACTCTGCAAAATTCTTTGATTCATATAATTTTTTATGAATTAACGACATTGACTTCACACGATTCTGAGTATCAATTAACTTATGAATTACTTCTTCATCATCAACGGACTGAGTTTGCAGATAAAGTAAGCTTGATACTACCTGCAAATTATTTTTTACTCTGTGATGTACTTCCTTTAAAAGTGTTTCTTTTTCATCGATTGATTGTTTCAGTTCTTTTTCAAATAATTTTACTTCTGTTAAATCTTGAAATACTGCGAACAGTTCATCACCTAAAAATGCACCGAGTACGGAAATAATTTTTTCTTCACCGTTCTTACAAGTTACCGAAGCATCCAAAGACCTAAAACTAGTGTTATTTTGAATAGCTTCGTCTACGACTTCTCCCCATTGTTTTATGACTTCTTCCCTGTAACCTGTATCAGGATAAGCCTTCTGGAACCAAATATCAGTAGTTGGGACGTCTTCAATAGTGTAACCAAAAAGCTGGGTAAACTTTTTATTCAGGTAAACTATTTCCTTTCTGTTGTTTGATATCCCAATAGGTACTGGCGATGCATCAATAAGTAATTTAAGTTTTCGTTCATTTTCAATAATTTTCCGTTGCTGGATTTTTTGTTCCGTAGTATCTTTAGCTATCACTATAATCGAATCGACCCCCTCTTCCCTACTAAGGCGCCCAAGCGTAACTTCAGCAGGAAATGATTCTCCCGACTTTTTCTTTAGAACTGCATCTTCAATAAAGTTTGGAGCTCCGTTCTCCAAATAATTTTCCATATTTTTCTTGGCTTCAATTAAATGTTCATCAGCTACAAGATCAAAAGCCGAAGCATTCTGCATTAGGAGCTGCTCCTTACTCGAATAGCCATGCATATCAACTGTTTTCTGATTAATCAATTCGACCTTCCCCTCTTCATTGAGTAAGATCATGGAATAGGGGGCCATTTCAATAAGTTCTCTATACCTTTTTTCACTTTTAATTAACTCGATTTCTTTTTGACGGCTTTCAGTTACTTCATATGAAATTCCGCAAATGCCAATTACATTTTCATTATTATCATATAGTGGAAACTTTGTTGTATTGAAATAATGATTTATCCCCCCAAGTAAAATTGTTTCCTCGTACTTCAGTAAAGCTTTATTGTTAATAACATATTCATCTTTCTTCAAATTATCCTTTGCAACCTGATCCGGGAAAATTTCGCAGTCTGTTTTATTATGATACTGCTCTTCAGATACAATATTTAGGAGTTTTTTACATGTTTGATTCATAAGTAAGTACTTGCCGGTAATATTTTTTAAAAATATTATAAGTGGTGAATTCTCAATAACATCAAACAAAATTCGTTCTTTCTCTTTTAATAAGTTCTCAGCTCTTTTAAGCTCGGTTACATCATTGATAAAGCCTTCTACACCAGCCAAATTGTTATTTTCAAGAACAGGCTGCAATTTATATTGATAATAGTGCAATTTACCCTTTGAACATTTACGCGATAAATTACCCTCAAATTTTTCGCCTTTCAGTACCTCCCGAATAGATGATTCGATTATCGGTAATGTATCTCCCGAATGCATAAAGGAATAATTTTTGCCTTTAATCTCAGTTAGCTGTACACCACTCATTTTTTCCCAGGCGCTATTCACATACTCATAGTTTAAATCCTTGTCTAACCTTACGTAACCTACAGCAGCATTTTCAATAATCCTTCTATATCTTTCCTCGCTTTTGCGTAAAGCTTCTTCAGACTTTTTTTGTTCAGTAGTATTCCTCATCGAGTACAAGATAAATTTACATTCCTCGTTTTCATCTAAAATCGGAATCATATTAACGTCAAAAAAATATTCGGATCCATCAATTACTAATGCTTCCTCATAATTTAGCTTTTCTTTTGAGGACAATACTTTTCTATAATTTGCAACAGAAAAATCCGATACATCTTTATTAAAATGAAGAATATTTAATAGAACATGTTCTACAGTATGACCTATAAGATCCTCGCTGGAAACCTCTGTAATTAGCTTATTGACTGTATTTAAATAGCTACTGTTAACAGCTCTTCCTACAAAAGAACCGTCTCCTTCAACGCTTACAAGATATTGTAGATCGGATGTATTATTAAAAATAACAGCGAGGTGGTTTTCACTAATCCTTAAATCCTTTTCTGCCTTTTTACGATCTGTGATGTCTCTGGATGAATATAACACATAGTTGCAGCTACCCATAGCATCTTTGACAGGTTCCATTTTCACTTCAAAACAAATTTCCTGTCTTTCGGAAATTACTAGGCTTTCTTCATACGTCATTGGCGCCTTTGTTTTGGAGACATGCAAGTAATTATCAATAGTACGTTCTGCTACATCTTTGCCGAATCCAAGAACGTTTATTGCGATTTCATTTATTGTTTTTCCTATAAAATCCGTTTCAGTAACTCTTTTTTTATAATTGTTTACGGAATTTAGATAAGTCTGATTTACCGCTCTTGCAATAAATGTTTCATTAGATTCTACACTTACAAGCATTTGTAAATCTGATGTTGAGTTGAAAATTGTTGAAAGGTGATTTTGACTAATTCTTAGTTCTTTTTCGATTTCTATTCTTTTTAGTATTTCTTCTCTTGTTTTAATAGCATATGCAATATCTTCTCCTACATCATCAAGAAAATCCAAAACTCGTGCGCCTAACTTATCTTCAGGATTTAAACAAATACTCAGAATTCCAAATGTTTTCTCTTTTGTTTTTATTGGGAACAACACAAAATCCTCGAATCCTAGCCTATTGAGCTCATTTACAAATCCATTCGTTGATAGGAACAAATCTTCTACAGAATATGTTTGTGATTCTTCTTTTTCTAACATAGAGTAAAACGGACCTTGTCTGCTAAATACGGAATTGCAATTCAACGCTTCATTAAGTAGAATAGCTGGCAGTCCAGTCTGTCCGGCAATTTGCATACTTTCGTTTACTTCGTCATACATTACAATCATTGCAGCTTTAAACAAGCCATCATCAATCATTATTCTGCAAATCTCGTTCAGCATATACTCTTTATCTAATTCACGTGTTATAAGCTTGTTTATATTCCAAATCTTTCGCAAGATTCTGCCAAACGCAAAAACTTCATTCTCCGTATGATTCTGCTCTGAGACATCAACTAGTGTTGTTATGACGCAGGCTTCAC
>JANQLA010000145.1 GCA_028280855.1 Melioribacteraceae bacterium | reverse complement strand
CGCGCCTATTCCGAAGACCCGAATATAATTTCGTGGCACGGAAACGCGTTCATTAACGGGATGCACAACGGTGGTATGATTTCCGTTGCAAAACATTTTCCCGGACACGGTGCAACGGATTTAGACAGTCATCTCGAACTTCCTATTATCAACCGGACAAAGGAACACATGGAAAGTGTAGACCTTGTGCCGTTTAAAGAAGCCGTAAAGGCTGGTGTTCAGGCAATTATGATAGGTCATTTGCAGGTACCGGCTTACGATAACAACGAAGGAATGCCCGCTACGTTTTCAGCTTCGATTATTGATACGGTGCTGAAAGAAAGAATGAATTTCGGCGGACTGGTTGTAACAGACGCGTTAAATATGAAAGCTGTTACCGATAGCTTCGATGTAAAAGAAGCTGCACAGCTTGCGCTAATGGCGGGTAACGACATACTTCTTTTTCCGCCGGACGACTCATTAGCGATTGAAGGTTTATACGAGTTTGCAAAGGAAAACACAAATGCACAATGGCGGGTTAATGAGAGCGCAAAAAAAATACTTGCCGCTAAAAAATGGCTGAACCTGGATGTATTTAAAACGATTGATAAGACTGCGGCGGATTCCTTGGTTAATCATCCGAAGTTTAGACGGTTGTCTTGCGAAATAGCTGAACGAGCAATAACTCTTGTGAAAGATGAAAGTAAAATATTGCCTCTTAATCCAAAGGATTATTATCAAACCAGTGTAGTTACATTGAGCGGAACAAGGCACCGCGGTTATCTGAAAGAAAAAAAATATATTGAAGAACTAGTTGAAGAAGAATTCGGCTATACGAAATTTATAAAGCTGAATTTAAGAAGTAGACTTAGCGATTATCGAAAAGCGCTGCGCTCGCTTCGGAAATCGGATTTAGTTTTACTCAATTTATTTTTAACGAGTTATAATAACGAGGATTACGAGTTTATAGAGCCGCGACAAAAAAAGTTTATCGAAGAGTTGCTTAAGCTGAATAAACCCATTGTTTTGGCGAACTTCGGGAATCCTTACTTGTTCGAAGAGTTTCCGCAAACTCCAACCTACCTTTGTTCGTTTAGCTGGACTAATGTTTCCCAAAAATCAATGTTCAATTCTATCCTGGGCTACAATCAGATTTCGGGCAAGCTTCCTGTCTCATTACCGGGAACCGACTACAAAATAGGAACCGGCATAACAAAGGAAGTTGCCAGTTTATTTATTCCCGACACGTTGAGC
>JANQLA010000135.1 GCA_028280855.1 Melioribacteraceae bacterium | reverse complement strand
CTTGAAAAAATTAATCCTACTTTTTTCAACAGTAGTAATTCTTGCTGGTTGTTCTGTAACAAGGTACACAACAGACACAGACGAGTTCAGGGAAACAATAGCAGTAATTGAAGGTTTTTTTAACGACTCAGCGTTTGCTCATGCGCATTGGGGAGCATTGATTAAATCGTTAGATACAGATGAAATCTGGTACGAAAGAAATTCGCAAAAAGTGTTTATGCCTGCATCGAACCAAAAGATACCGACAACTGCCGCTGCAATATTAAATCTCGGTCCTGAGTTTAAATTCAAAACAGATTTCCACTTGTACGGAGAACTAGAAGATTCCGTGTTTTCGGGCGATATAGTTATTAAGGGTAATGGCGACCCGACTTTGTACACCAGGTTTTATGATTCCCCCTTAGTTGTTTTTGACTCAATTATTGATAGTATTGAACAGCTTGGAGTAAGACGCATTGAAGGAAATATAATAGGTGATGATAACACGTTTGACGATCAACACCTTGGAAACGGCTGGTCTTATGATTACCTTGATTCCTGGTATGCCGCGCCGGTAGGCGCTTTGCAATTTAACGAGAACTATATTGATCTTTCTATTACTCCGGGCACCGAGGTTGGGCAACCGGCTATAATCGAACCCAATGTTACATCGGATTACATAAAAATTATTAATGATGTAGTTACATCGGATACCGGCGAGAATTATATTCGATATAATCGTCCACATGCTTCAAATGAAATTAAGTTATGGGGGAGAATTAAAAACGACTCGCGTCCGCTTGAATATTCACCTTCAATTTGGGACCCAACAGCCTTTTACTCAAAAGTATTTACAGAAACTTTGCTAAAAAGAGGAATCGAAGTCTCCGGGGAATCGATTGATTGTGACCATCTGGACAACTGGCAAATAGATTCATCAAAAATCTATAGAACTTTTTCAAACAATTCACCGCCGTTGAAAGATATTGTTAAAATACTTATGAAGCGTAGCCAAAACCTTTACGCGGAAACTATGGTAAGGGTTCTGGCATCGGAAAATGGGGAAGTTGGTTCTTTTAGAAACGGTAGAGAAGTAATCCGCGAAACCTACAAGAAGATAGGTATTGAGCCTGATGAATACAGCTTTGCAGATGGGTCGGGCTTAACCAGGTATAATTTCATTAGTCCGGAGCAACTTGTAACCATACTTGAATACATGTATAACAGCGATCACAAAGAATTGTGGCTCAATATACAGCCAATCGCTGGTGTTGACGGAACACTCAGACGCCGAATGAAAGGTACTTTAGCGGAAGGAAATGTTAAAGCAAAGACCGGTACCATATCAAACGTAAGGGGACTCTCAGGTTATGTTCAAACGGCGGAAGGCGAAAACCTTGTTTTTTCATTTTTGGTTAACGGACATTTGCTAACTTCGAGGGATACAGAAAGAATTACAGATGGTGTGCTTAAAATAATTGCGGAGTATACCAGGGATTAGAATAGGAAAGAGGCTGCTATTACAACAGCCTCAGGCATAATTAATTTTGTTTGAAAAGATGCACATCTGTCTGCGGGAAGGGAATTGAAATGCCTTGTTCGTCAAAAGTCTTCTTTACTTTCTCTGTAACATCAAAGTATACATCCCAGTAATCGGCTGTATTTACCCATGCACGGGTAGTTATATTAACCGAGCTATCGGCTAGTTCGGAAACTACAACTTGTTTCACTGGATCTTTAAGTACTCGCGAATCAGAATCCAGTATTTCCGAAATAATACTCTTTGCTTTGTCTATATCGTCACTGTACCCGATGCCGAATACAAAATCAACACGTCTTGTAGCTTCAGTCGAAAAGTTGGTTATGTTGTCGCTGGTAAGTTTAGAATTTGGGATAAATATCGTTTTGTTGTCGGGAGTTTTCAAAGTAGTAACAAACATAGCAATAGAATCAACCGATCCTGTTTCACCGGCCGCTGAAATGAAATCACCCACCTTGAACGGTCTGAATATTATTAGCATTACGCCTGCGGCAAAGTTGGATAATGAGCCTTGTAGAGCAAAACCGACTGCTAAACCTGCTGCACCAATCAATGCTATAAAAGAAGTAGTTTCAATTCCAAGCTGGCCTAAAGTTGCTAAAACAACAACAGCATAGAGAGCTGTTTTTACTAAGCTTGCAAGAAATCGTACAACAGTCTGATCTATTTCCCGTTTATTTAACTGTTTAACAATAATGTTGGTAATTATTTTTGCTACCCAGATTCCAAAAATAAGGGTAACAAGAGCCCAAATAAGAAGTTCTACATATGATCGAACTTCAACAGGCAGGAAGTCAAATAAAGCTTCCATTAAACCTCCTTTTTTATTTGTTGATTATTATTTAATGATTTATGTCAAAGTGTGCATAAAAAACCCCCGGCTTATTGAAAACTGAAACCGAGGGTTTGTAGTAAAAAGTTTATTTCATATCGTCTACAATTAGTTCGGCACGCCGGTTTTTAGCTCTTCCTTCTTCTGTTTTATTATCTGCAACAGGTTTGTCTTCGCCGTATCCTTTAACTTCAATACGATCGGCATCAATACCTTTCGAGACGAGCCATTTTTTAGCAGCTTCTGCACGTTTAACAGATAGTTTCATATTGTAAGAGCTTCTACCTTTGGAGTCAGTATGTCCGGTAATTAATAACGGTATTCCCGCATTTTTCTCAAGAAATGCATGAACGGCAAAAAGCTTTGACTCTTCCGATTTCATAATTTTATGACTATCAAAGCCAAAGAGTACGTGTGCAAATTCAGGTATTTTTACCCCACCGTCATCAGAACCGTCTAGTGGATCAGTACCGTCTTTATTGACTTCGACGCCATCCTCAACGCCGCCGTCGTCAGTGTCTTTATCCAATGGATCAGTTTTGTACTTGTTAACTTCAATACCGTCGGTTAGTCCGTCTCCATCAGTATCAGATTTTGTTGGATCGGTTTTATGTATTTTCACTTCGTCACCGTCTTTAAGACCATCGCCGTCTGTGTCTTTCTTATTAGGATTAATATTATATTTGTTAACTTCTTCGCCATCCTTCAAGCCGTCGCCATCAGTGTCAGGATTATTAGGATCGGTTTTATATTTTTTAACTTCGTCATAGTCATTCAGACCGTCTCCGTCAGTATCGGCTTTGTTTGGATTGGTTTCATAGGTTTTAACTTCTTCATAGTCGTTCAGTCCGTCACCGTCGCTATCGGGGTTCAACGGATCAGTATTATATTTTTTTATTTCATCACCGTCATTAAGTCCGTCGCCGTCGGTATCAGCATTATGCGGATCGGTACCTAATTCATTTTCTTCGCATCTGCCTAAGCCATCATTGTCCTTGTCGGAATCGCAGCTTTCTGCAGCATAAGCAATGCCTAGACCCGCGTTATAGTACCTGTCATACTCATGGAGAAAGTCGTCATTAAGATCTGTATCCAGTCCGTTTGTTTTACCCTCGTTTATTACGTTAAATCCACTGCTTAATTCTAAAGTCCAGTTTGAAGACAATGGAATTTCAATACCTAAACCAATGCCTACAAGAGCATCAAAACCGCTTCTGTCGTCTTCAACAGGTCTTCGGGGAGTGCGTGGGCTGTCGTCTAGCCACCAGAAAGTACCTCCCCAGCTGAGATACCCGTATGGGTTCCATGTATCAAATTCAAAGGGCATTATCAACAGCCTGGCATCTAAAGGAATAATTTCGGTTTTATAATCGTTCGCACCGTAATCTTTTCCCTGGTACCATCCATATCCGGCACCGAGCCCGATTTGGAAAGTTTTGCTCAACTCAAATCTTAAGTAAGGCCTGAATAATAAAGAAAGACCGTCATCGGTAAATTCATTACCTGTCCAAACAAAGTGGGCGGTCTGAAGTCCGATTTTATAACTAAAGTCGCGCAATTGTGCTTCACTTCTAGTATGAAGAGCTAAAGTACTTAATAAGAGCATTAGTAAGAATGAAGTAGTAGATAATCTTTTCATATTACCCTCATGATTTATATTGAGAATTTGTTATTAAATAAAAATTTATTTTTTGGATAGCGATTTTCTATGATAGTTTCCCCCAATTTAATGTAAATATTCAATTAAAT
>JANQLA010000116.1 GCA_028280855.1 Melioribacteraceae bacterium | reverse complement strand
GATGTAGACGAATATAAAATTACTTTAACTTCATCACATGATATCGAAATTCGTTTAAAGGCAAGAAAAGAAGAAACTCCATTTGCTTGGGTATGGACTGAGCAAACAAACGGTTATTATCCTTTTGAGGTCTGGCACAACAATACTAATTTAGCAAACACTACTTTGCAAGCCCAAACAACTACGGGAATAAGCTATGTTAATCACACTGGCACAGGTGAACCAAATTATTCATGGACTTACTCCGACTTCCACCCTGTAGACAGTAATGACTGGTTAGGATTCCCGGGTAGTGATGAAATCATTACAAATACCAAGTTTTTTGGACACGATCTAAATACTTTCAGTTCTACAGTAAAAACCCGACTAAAAAATTGGGGATATTGGATGGCTAATCAAATAGGATTTGACGGTTTCAGGCTTGATTTTGTAAGAGGTTTTCAGGAATCTTTTGCAGCGGAATGGGTAAACAATTTACCAACTCTGAACGGATCACAGCGTTTTATTGTCGGTGAATACTGGGGTGCTGATTATAGGATTAAAAACTGGGTAAATGCAGTGGCAGACAGCGGGGCAGATGTTGATGGTTTCGATTTCCCGTTAAAGAATTCACTAAAAGATATGTGTAATGGAAATCAAAGCAGTTTTAATATGGCTTGGCTAAACCATGCTGGTCTTGTAAGGAACAATAGCGGAAATAGTCTGCCAGGTACCTCCGTTGTTACTTTTGTTGATAATCACGATACCGGGAAAGAACATGACAAGTGGGTTACTAAAGATTTCAAAATGGCATATGCATATATACTTACTCATGAAGGCAGGCCATGCATTTTCTACCCTCACTATTACGGTGTAACACAACATGATGCGCATGGCTCTAGCGATACTGTAAAAGCACCTTCAAGTTTGCAAACGGATATTAATAAACTATTACATGTTAGAAAAACTTATCTTGGCGGTACGTTAACTGTCTTAAGTGAAATAGGAAATCCATATCCGTCTGGTGATACATACCATGTTTATGTTGCAAGAAGAGCCGGCAACGGTACAAAATCTGGTGCTATGATAGTAATCAACAATCATGATTCTAACACTAAAGGATTATGGGTTGATAGCTCACCTGCAGGTTGGTCTGACTGGGGAGGTTCTTTGTTAGTTAACGCATTTGATTCGACTGATACTACAAGAGTCTATAATGACCCTGAAAGAAGAGTTTGGGTTGAAGCTCCTTCTAGAGGGTATAAAGTTTATGTAAAGCAAAGTGAATATTCTGCATTCTCAAAGAAAAATTTCGAGTTTGATATTGATGAATTAACGAAATTACCTTCTAGGTTTCAACTTAATCAAAACTATCCCAATCCTTTCAATCCGTCTACAAAAATAAATTTTTCTATTCCTGAAAAAGGAAATGTAAGGGTAAAAGTATTCAATTCATTAGGCCAGTTAATTACAATATTATACAATGGTCTACTTGAAGAAGGAAACCATGAATTTGAATGGAATGCTTTATCAGGCAAACATAAAATTTCTAGTGGAGTTTACATTTACTCAATTGAATATAATGATGAACGATTATCGAGGAAAATGGCATTTATCAAATAAAATAAATTTGATATTTAATTTTTATGAATATTTAGAAAAGTTCAACTAAGATATAGAAAAAGAATATTTGTCTCGTCCTATTAATACTCAATTTTTCCCGGGACGAGACACCTAGTGTTGAGCCAATTCAAATTTCAGATCATTCCTCCTACTTAGCGAATAATGACTGCAAAACTACTCATACAAAATAGAACTTGAGATATGGATGTTCGACTTTGCCGGAGCTTCTGCAATTGTATAGCATTATATACGGCTACTTACCAATCATTTAAGCCGCTTTTCTGAATCCTTGCGCTACATTGAATAATAAATGAGATTATTAATAACTTGTAAACCTTTAGCGGAAATTTGTTGGTTTCAAAAACTTCAATTGAAAAATAAATGTAACTAAACAGCAATATAAATTTAACTTGCTTTTTAACACCATCACGGTGATATTTTATCTATACCACAACTATCTCTTGATTTCTCTGCCACCGAGTTCCTTAATAATGGCATTAACTAATGAACTTTCGTCTGTGGATAAATTTGTATCTACATTAGAAATATGTTTCTTACCTAATTCATTTGAAGTAGGAGAGGCGTTTGTATAACTCGGGTTAGCTTGAAACTCAAATTCGAATGAAGAATTAAAAATTTGCTTTGCTGAATCAATAAGACACGAAAGATAACTTCTGTTGTTTGATACAATTTCCAAATCTTCTGCTGAAGCAAGTTCGATGGTCAGTAAATTATTTGTAAGCTCAAGTGGAGTAGAATTGTGCAAATGTGAAGCAAGAGTGAATTTTTGAGAATTTACTAGTTCTATAAATTTTGGCCAATCTTTTTTTAATGAATAGAGCTCTACTCTTTCTGCTTCGGATTGTTCAGGTGGATTTTCAGGCTCTGATCCTGAATCAGGGACAGTAATTTCTTTTTTCTCCGCTACTAATTTGGAGGTATCAGTTTCAGCGACTTTTTTTTTTGAGTCTTGAATCTTAGTTATGCCCTGGTTTTCGAGTAAGTCTGTTATTGTAGATGATTTTTCTAACCCGATCAGTTGGCAAAGAGCTACTTCAACTTTCAGTTTTTGATTCTGCGAGTTTTTTATTTCGTACTGAACTTTATTGATTAGATTTAATAATCGCAGCAAGTCACTTTCGGAAAATGTTTCGGAGTAACTAGTGTATCTTTCCTTAGTTGCATCAGTCGATTCAATATGCTGCACGTTCTTCGTTACAACTACAGTCATTATATTGCGGAGGTGTTCAACTAAACCGTTTAAGAAATCATCGTAATTCCAGCCGTTGGAATAAATAGTATCAGAAATACTGAAAGCCTTTGCATACGCTTTTTCGTTTATTGCATCGGTTACTTCGAAATAAATTTCATCATTGATTAAATTCAACATTTGTGAAACATCTGAAGTTTTGATGTCTGTTCCGCAGAAGGAAACGACCTGGTCAAAAATGCTTTGAGCATCCCGTAGCGCGCCATCGGCTTTCTTTGCGATTATTGTTAAGGATTCATCATCAATTTTAATCTGTTCGGACTTTGCTATTTTTTCTAATGTGCCTTTAAGAGCTTTGAGCTCAATACGACGGAAATCAAATCTTTGACAGCGCGATACAATCGTAAGCGGAACCTTATGTATATCAGTTGTAGCAAATATAAAAATAGTTCTTTCAGGAGGTTCTTCCAACGTTTTCAAAAGTGCGTTAAAAGACTCAGTGGTAAGCATGTGAACTTCATCAATAATATATACCTTGTACTGACCTTTGGTAGGTGCGTATTTAACAGATTCTCTCAATGTGCGAATTTCTTCGATGCGCCTGTTAGAAGCTCCGTCGATTTCAATTATGTCCAGCGATTGCGAGTTGTTAAAAGATTTACACAACTCACAATCGTTACAAGGTTCCCCTTCCTTAGAGTTAGTGCAATTAAGAATTTTAGCGAATATCCTTGCCGTAGTTGTTTTGCCCACTCCTCGGGGACCAGCGAAAAGATATGCATGAGCGATGCGATTATTGAGTATTGCGTTTTTAATGGTTGTAGATATGTGTTCCTGTCCAACAACTTCGTCGAATCTCTTCGGACGCCATTTTCGCGCTGTAACTAAAAAGCTCATAAAACTCTGCAAAGATAATTGAAAACAAACTAATTAATTGAAAAATTGCTCAAATCAAATTTCGAAACAACAAGCGCAATAATTTGCTCCAGTGATTTTCTATCTAAATCATTGAACGAATTATATTCGTAACTGTCTAAATCGAGAACTCCTATAACTTTTTCATCAATTAAAATTGGAACGACAATCTCGGATTTTGATCCGGAGTCACATGCTATATGCCCGGGGAATTTGGTAACGTCTTCGACAATTACAGTTCTTTTTTCCTTAGCAGCGGTTCCGCAAACTCCTTTACCAAGTTCAATTCGTGAACATGCGGTTTTACCCTGAAACGGTCCCAAATAAAGAGCATTATCTTTAAGCAAGTAAAATCCCACCCAGCTTATTTTGTTGAAGGCTTGTTTTAGTCCGGCTGTAATATTCGATAACCCTGTTAATATGGGTTCATTGCTTTGAATCAGAGCATCCAATTGAGAAATTAAGCTTTCATAAATTTTCGAATCGGATAATGTTTTATCAAGTATAAGTTCGTCGGTCATTTATTTTTTCTTTCTGACTGAAGGTTTTACATTTTTCAATCTGCCAAAAACAAACGGTACGGCGTCTTTAATTTTTTCGATTGGTACAATGTTTAATCCTTCTTTAACTTCCTTTTTTATTTCTACTAAATCTTTTTCGTTGTCCTTCGGTATAAGCACGGTTGTAATTCCGCTACGCCTTGCAGCCAATAGTTTTTCGTTTAATCCGCCTATCGGTAATACATGGCCGCGCAAAGTGATTTCGCCTGTCATTGCGACATCGTTTTTAGGCACCCTTTTACTGAATGCCGAAAACATTGCCATCGCTAATGTTATTCCTGCAGAGGGGCCGTCTTTCGGTATTGCGCCTTCAGGCAAGTGAATATGTATCTCTTTTCCTTTATGAAAGTTTGCAGCGAGCTTAAGCTCTTTAGAGTTTGATCGTAAATAGCTAAGTGCAGCTAGTGCAGATTCTTTCATTACATTACCAACCTGACCGGTTATGGTCAACTTTTCGGGACCGTTCATTATTGTAGCATCAACCATTAATATTTCACCGCCGACACTTGTCCATGCCAATCCCGTTATACTGCCGACTAACGATTCTTTGCGGATTTTTCTTTCACGGAATTTGGGAACACCAAGATTTTTTTCCACACGGTTTTCCGAAATTCTAACTGATTTTTTTGATTTTACAGATCGCCCGTTTCTATTTAATTCTATAACGATCTCGCGTGCAGTCTTTCGCAGAAGCGACGCTATTTCACGCTCAAGGTTTCTGACGCCTGCTTCGCGTGTATAATCTACAATTACTTTTTGAATAACTTTGTCGTCTATTTTAAGACTGTGTTTTTCAAGTCCGTGCGCTTTCAATTGTTTCGGTATGATGTGTCTTTTAGCGATCTGAATTTTTTCGTGCTGCAAATAGCCCGGAAGCTCGATTATCTCCATTCTGTCTTGCAATGGCAAAGGAATATTATATCTGACATTAGCCGTTGTTATAAACATAACTTGTGACAAGTCGTAGTCAATATCAAGATAATGATCGTTGAAAGTATGGTTCTGTTCGGGATCAAGTACTTCCAGCATAGCTGAAGAGGGATCACCCCTGAAGTCCATGCTCATCTTGTCTATCTCATCCAAAAGTATAACAGGGTTTATGGTACCGGCTTTTTTCATCGATTGAATTATTTTACCGGGAAGCGAACCTATATATGTTCTTCTATGACCACGGATCTCAGCTTCGTCACGTACTCCACCTAAACTAATCCGAACGAATTTTCTACCGATAGCTCGCGCAATTGATTTGCCGAGTGATGTTTTGCCAACCCCAGGAGGCCCAACAAAACATAAAATCTGACCACGCATTTGTTTAACAAGGTTAAGCACGGCTATATGCTCAACAATTCTGTCCTTAGGTTTTTCCAGACCAAAGTGGTCTTCGTCAAGTATTGTTTTTACGTGCTTCAGGTCGAGTTGATCTTTTGTTTTCTTCGACCACGGCACATCAATAAGCCAGTCAAGGTAATTTCTAATTACAGTTGATTCCGGCGACGAGGGAGGCGTTTTTTTCAGTTTGTTGAACTCCTCGAAAGCTTTTTCAGTCACATTTTTTGGCATCTTCGCTTTCTGGATTTTCTCCTTCAGCTTAACAAACTCGGGTGAAATTTCTTCTTCATCGCCAAGCTCATCACTCAAAATTCTTATCTGTTCCTGGATAATAAATTTCCGTTGTGTCTTGGTAATATTTTCCTGTACTTTATTTTCGATTTCTTTTTCTATTTTCAGGATATCGACTTCGGAGTTCAAAATTTTTATAATTTCGTAAATCTGATCCCTTAATGAATACTTGGCTAAAATATTCTGCTTTACCTCAATTGACTGGTTGATGTTGGCGGCCACGTAAAAAAGTTTTCTGTCAGTCTCATCTATATTTTCATAAGCGCTAACAGCTTCTGCGGGAATAGTTCTGTTTATTTTTACATAATCTTTGAAGAGAGAAGTCATTTGTCTTACCAGGGCATTCATTTCCCTGGGGTCTTCGGCATCTGGAATAACAACTTCAACTTGCGCTTCGAAGTATTGGGGGTTGTTATTAAATTTAATAATTCTTCCCTGTATTACACCATCTACTAAAATTTTCATCAATCCGTTTGGAAGTTTTAGTATTTGAATAATTTTCGCAATGGTTCCTTCTGAATATATATCCTCTATCGTCGGGTCTTCAATATTAGCTTTTCTCTGAGCCGAGAGGAAAATAAACTTTGTGGAATCTAGAGCAACATTTGCCGCTCTAATTGATTGTTCCCTACCGACAAGAACCGGGAAAATCATGTATGGAAAAATTACATTGTCGCGCAACGGTAATACGGGTAATATATCCGGTATGTCTTCAACAACGGATGCGTCTAGCATAGTATTGGATAATTCAGTCATTGTATAATTCTACCTGCAAAATCATTAATCAAATTTAAGCTAGTAAAAATACTAAATATAGGAGGGGCGACCAAATAAAGTAAATTTGACACCCTTTTAACTTTGCATAGTGAATTTTTAGGGCTAATTTTCATAATTAAAACTCAGGTTGTATGTTAGAAAAAGTAACTGAAATAACAAAATTGGCCGGGGAAATAGCACGAAATGGTTTTCGAAGTAATTTTCAAATTGAACTTAAAACTAATGTACTCGATCTTGTAACGGAATACGATAAAAAATGTGAAGCAGCGATAATCGAATATATTCGCAAAGAGTTTCCA
>JANQLA010000109.1 GCA_028280855.1 Melioribacteraceae bacterium | reverse complement strand
TACCGGCGACGGCTCTTGCATGATTATAGTTGCAACCGATGCACCGTTAAAGGCGCGGAACTTGAAACGTCTTGCAAAGCGGTCAATTTTTGGTTTGGCACGAACCGGCGGCAATTGCTCAAACGGAAGTGGTGAATATGTTATAGCTTTCTCAACCGCTAAAGAATTAAGATTGTCGTATTCTCGTGGAGAAAAGTTTTTCGATGAAGGGAAAGAACTAAGGAACGATAGAATGACTTCCCTTTTCGAAGCTGTGATTGAAGCCACTGAAGAAGCAATAATTAACTCAATGTTTGCAGCGGAAACAATGACAGGAAGAAATGCATTTACTGTTGAATCTTTGCCAATACAAAAAACAATTAGAATACTTGAATCGCACCGAATAATAAAATAGCTATAAAACCCTTTCACTATTTGAGCTGCATAATATGAAAAACAAACCCCTCATTGGAATTTTAGGAGGAATGGGAACGGCCGCCGGGCTGCATTTTCAAAACCTTTTGTTTCAAGAGTGTACTAAACAAGGCATTATCGGGGACCAGGATTACCCTGAGTGGATTTACTTTAACGCATCAAAAGCGCCTGATCGTACTGCAGCATTAAACAAATTAGCGTCCTCGCCAACTGAATATTTAGTCTCAAGCGTTAAGAGAATGGAAGCTGCCGGCGCCGACCTAATAGTAGTAATATGTAATACTGCACACGCTTTCCATAAACAAATTTTGCAGGAGACTAATATACCCTGGATTGATCTGCAAAAGGAAACAGCTAGTTATATTAAAAGAAAGGGTTATAGAAGCGCTGTTCTATTTTCAACTGAAGGCACATTAAAATCCGGTTTATTTAAGGAAGCAATAGAACCTTTAGGAATCGAGTACATGGAACCTAACCCTGGTTCGGAGATTCAGCAAAAAATTACCAAATCAATTTATAACGAACATTTTGGGATTAAATACACCGGTTCTTGTATTAGCGAAAAGGCAAAAGAATTATTGCAAAGTGTAATAAACAATTATAAATCAGAAGTAATTATTGCCGGGTGCACAGAGTTATCTTTTGCTTTTCCAGAATTGAATTTAACCCGCGACTGGATTGATCCTCTAATTTTAGCGGCTCAAAAGTGTTTTGAATATTGTTGTAAAAGTTAGTAGCATCAGCAAATTTTGCTGTCACTGCTTTTATATCGCTTCATCAAACATTTCGGTAAGTATTTCCACTGTTTCTTTTGCAGCGCGTTCGGGTTTTAGCGCAGTATCGGAAATACCCGATACTACTTTCGAAATATTATGATCAAGTTTTCCTTTCTCTTTCCATGTGCTTACCAGCGGAGCTGATAAATATGCCGAGAAATTGTGATGCCCTGAACCGGGTCTCTCGCCAATTATGTGAACGATTCCTTTTGCAGCATTAGTTACGCTGCCTTTACCAAACAGTTCTTCACCGCACCTATAACCGGCGCGAACCCTCCCGTGGGTAATTACAATGTTATTATCAGAAACTCTGAAGCCGGCTCTCGTAAGCCCCTGGCTTAAAGATTCGAGATAGGGCGTCAAATGATTATCATCCGTTAAAGCCCTTACGTTTAAGCCGTCTGATATAATTATCTGAACATCGGGTATTTTCCCTTTCCATCTTTCACGCAATTTTCTCAGCTCTGTAATCGCGGCATTGCTCAACTTTTCACCGGTTGACGGATGATATACATAGTCTTTCCGGTTGGCCGAATTCGTTTTAATACTTAGGGAATTTGGTATTGATTTCGCAAAGTTCTTGGGCATTTCTGTCCAGAGGCTAATTTTTGCGTCTTCATAAAGCCAATGGACCTTCTTTTCAAGCTCCGGTTCTAAATCCCAAATATTCTTACCATGACCTTCTGCAATAGGCACGCCTCTATTTTCAATGTTATTAATTAATTTCCGGCCCTCATCGAAAATTTCAGACTTACTTCTTTCATCATTTTTTGCCAACCGGTATTGATAGTAAACCCAAATCGGATCGCCAAAATGTTCGGTAGGCTTACCCTGAGAATCGATCACTTTGATCTTTTTGAAGAAGTTCCACATAGCATCGTTAACTTTATAACCGAATTTCGATCTTACCCTAACATGATCATTGAAGCCGGTAGTAAGGTAACTTAGCATCGGATCATTCTTAGTCGGCAACGCCATTAAGTATGCCGGATTAGCAGGCATGATTTGGTCGATGCACCATTCCAAGTCATAAAGGCTTATATCCATGTGGAGTGTTGAGCATATATCCAGACCAATTGCTAAGCCGTGCAGTTTGCCCATTACCGTATCTTCCAGGCAGCATCTTACCAATTGTTCTTTTGTTTTGAAAACTTCCGGTCCAATGAATCCCGCAACATCATTTACATGAACCCATGGCCCGGGGAAAACACCTTTAACCTGGACTTCCGCTACCTGCTCTTTTAACGCGCGAAGGAATCCGTATTTTCGCGATTCATGAATTACCATGTCAAAACCTTCACCATGACCATTAGTAAAATCAGCGCCTTGACCAGTCTCTGCATATAAACCGTAACGCCCCGTCCGTTTCATTGCATGGTTAAACATTTTTTCGATGGTAACATCAAAAGTTTTATTAGCATTTACAGTACCGCCGAGGCTTTGAAACCATATTCCCGTTATACCCGGATATTTTTCTTCCACTTCCGCCTGGATATCGATATGCGACAAAACGCAATTAGGCATTACATCTTGTAATCCGAACGTTACCAAAATATCGTTCAATGCTTTTTCAATTTCTGCAACGGACTCGGTTTCGCTCGATACAGGGTTGGTTCCCAGCACAACATCGCCAACTGCGTAAGACCATCCGCAAAATACCTGCCACATTATATCATCAATATTATCGGTCGGAGAGTTAGGCTGCACTCTTGCTCCCATATAACCCTTAGCCCCAACGTTGCTGCCGGGTAATGGGTTAAAAACTTTTTGCCCGATAATTATGAGCTCATCATTGCTCATTAGTTTTACAACACATCCTATTACATCGCTTGATAGACCGGGCATAATTGATTTTATCTCATCTTCACTTTTGGTAAGCAGAAAGGACTTTAACTCACCAAAAGTCCAATCCTTGATTGAGTTATAAACCTTATTATCGGTCGTATCAATAATCAGTTTCCAAATGTCATCAACGAAAAGAGAATTGTTCTGGATATCTTTAATCTTGGTATTGCTTAACAGGTTTCGTGCGTGCGCCCGTGAATTTTCATCCGAAGCAGAAACGCCGATTGCTTCATCCCCTTCTTTAAAAGGATTCGCTGAACCGACTATCTGCCTGTATGAAGTTAAATCAAATTTACCGTGTACTCGATTAACATATTCAAAAATATCTTCACCTGATTGAGGAGCAGAAATGGTGAACAAATTGTTATGTGCTTTTTCCGATGCAATAAATTGGAGCTGCGACGGTAAAAAAACTGCGGCTCCTGCAGCAAACCCTGAAGTTTTTATAAAATCTCTTCGTGAATACATTCTCATTAATTTTTCCTTTCAACTTACATGCAAATAAATATTGTCATAATCAGACAATTTGTCAAGTTTTTAATGTTATGTTATTAATAATAATGATTGTTAAGTAAGGAGTTCCGTAACGCCATATTCGATCTTGCGTATAACTACCCAACCTAGTTAACATAGTAACTACAATTACCTTTACTATTTCCTATAGTAGAGGAGGATAATTGTACAATCAATTTCTTATGACATACACGACAATCAGGTTTCCCATTTGGTAAATGAATTAAAAGCTCCGGGGAGTTACAGGGCAATATTTGATGCAGGTGAGCTTTCAAGCGGAATGTACTTTTACACCTTGCAAGTAGGAACCTTAACAAAGACTAAAAAAATGCTGTTGCTGAAATAAGCCTAATCAACAATAGAGGAAGCGGCAAAGTAATTCATAAGTTTCTCATTTAATTTGTTGATTTTATTAATAGTAAAGTATTCTCATTAGATCCGAACAATAAAAATAATACTATTTATCTCATTCTATTATTTCTATACAAACTTTTAGATAGTTATTGTTTTATACCTTGAGCTGGTACAATTTTTAACATAACTTAACAGTATGCTCAAATTACTTTGTGGATCTAAGTTAATATGAATATTAATTTCATTCTTCTAATCATTTTTGTTAACCTATTCGAATTTCACTCTCTTTTAGCCTTTCAGCAAAAATTGTATCCATCGGAATACAATTATTCTGGTAACGCAAAGGTCCACACAGAAAAACTCAACAGTAAAACTTCAAAACCAGCTTTGAATTACCCTGGATTAAAAGTATTAAAAAAAGAATTTATTCTAAATTCCGGCTGTGGTGAATATGGCGCCGATCAAACTAACGTCACCGTAGCTAGCAGCTATGATGGAAATTTTCTATGCGCTTGGAATGATAGAAGGGCGGGGGACGAACAGGTAATGGCTTTGTTGTTCGATAAGAATGGAAATAAAGTAGGTGATGAATTTCAAGTTTCGAATGGAAATGCCAATTGGAATTCTGAACCTCATATTACTTTTAATTCATTTAGTAATGAGTTTATTGTACTATGGGCTGGGAACGGGTATAATGTTTTCTTTCAACGTATAGATTCGGAAGGAAACAAAATTGGAAACAACATTTGGGCAACTGATCAGGCCAAATCCAATACAAATAATCCATCAGCTGCAATTGTAAATGATGGACAAATAATAATTACCTGGACTTCCGATATCACTTGTTGCAGTTCTACTGATCCATTTGCTAGAATTTTTTCAGCAGATGGTATACCTCTCACAGATACATGGTCATTGTCAGGATCCAATAAGGGTCGAGTAAATAGTTCTGGCTATAATGATAGAATAGCAAGTGATTCCTCCGGTAGCAGCGTTGTGGTATGGAGCGAACATTTCAATGGACAATCCAGAATAGCCCTGCAACAAATAAAAGATGCTTCAAATTACTATGACGAACCGTTGATTGTGAGTGAAATAGCCGATGAACGTAGACATGCTTTTCCGGCTGTAACTAGCATGCACAATGGTAAATATTTAATTTATTGGGAATCAGACGGCTATCTTTTAGGAAAAGTATATTCGTCAGAAACCGGGTGGATGAGTGAGCAATTTTCAGCGCTCGATACATCATACGGTTGGATTACTTACCATGCAACCAATAATGATAGCGATAAGTTTTATGTTATTTGCACGGGAGATAAACCATATGCGCGAACTATTTCAGCTAATGGAAAAATAATTTCAGATACAAAAACAGTAGATGTACTTTCAGACATTAAGTTATGGTCCTATCCAAAACTATCAAACGATTATAATTCCGGATTAAATCTTGTATATGCTGCATATAATAGATCGCAGCAGGATATAGTTCTTCAAAGAATGGATACTTTATTCAATCCAATAAGTCCAGCTACAAAAATAGTAGATGACAAATGTAGCGCCGCTCAAAAATCGCCAATGGTACTTTTTAACAATTCTGGAACATCAATTGTAGTTTGGATTGACGAACGAAATGGATACCGCCAACTTTACGGACAATTATTTAATTCTTTCGGAAATAAAATATCAGAAGATTTCTTGATCAGTCGTCAGGATACAATGAAACATGTAACTAATCCTTATATAACATTTGATAAGCTTGGCGACTTTTATGTAACTTTTGCTTCTGGCAGATCCTCATTGAAAAATATTGCTATTCAGAAAATTTCTCGTTCTGGTGATTTGATTGGTAACAATACATGGCTTACAACCGGCTATAAATACGGATCTCGTAAAGTTAAAACAAAAATGGTATTTGATAGTACAGGTAATCTTCAAGTGACCTGGCTAAATGAGAGATACAGAATTCTCAGCCAAACTTTTGATCCGAGTTTTAAGAAAAAAAATAATCCGAAAAATTTGCTACAATCCACTTTAGAAAGTCGGAAATATATTCTTGATTTCTGTGTTAATAAAGAATTGTCGTCTCTTTTAGTCTGGTCAGATTATAAATATGATACAAATGAAACTGGCAATACTATTAAGTCAATTTTAATAACGGACCAGGAGAAAGATGCCCAAGATACATTGATTATTTCAAAAATGGATGAAGAAACTAAATTAAGTTCAATAGAATGCAAAGTTGATCGCGAAAACAATTTATTATTTGCTTGGGCTGAGTACGATAAAAATAGAAATCGCAGGCTAATTGTAAAGCGCTATTACGACAACTACTATTCAAAATCAGATACAATCAAAATTTATTCATATCACCCAAAAATTCAAATAGTTAAATTCAGCAATAAGTTCATCTTAATAAACTGGTCTGATAATTTACAAATCAATTCAATCTTTATAGATGATTCCAGATTTGAGAAAAAAATCAATAATCTACATTCGATTCAATATTTACCAAGACGATTTCTATATGATGGTCATTATTTTTCATCCGCTATTTTTGAAGATAAATTAAAAGTTATTTATACAAGCGCTCATAATTGGGAAACAGGTTTGGATATTTATGGAAAGATTTTTGAATTAGATAATTTTTCTTTTAGTGAGAGAGAAGATAAAATAAACACAATTTCTTCTCTTTACCCCAATCCTTGCAATTCAATAATAAATTTTGAATACATTGCTCATGAGCCTATTGATATTAACATTTCATTGTATGATATTTTAGGTCAAATGATAAAATCTACAAGCAAAACCATATCAACACCTGGCAAATATGAATTAAGTATTGAACTATACAATGTATCCTCCGGAATTTATTTTCTGAAGATAGATGCTACTGAACAAATAGTTCAAAAATTTATTGTTCTGAAATAAGCAATTAAGTTGCGAATGTAATAAATCATTACTTAGTATAGATTTTAATTCGAGTGTGTGAAATGATGAAACAATTTATTCTAACTATAATACTATCCGCGCTGCTAATACATTTTTCCTCCTGCTCTTCGAATCCCGTTCCTCCTGAAATTGTTTTAGAAGCTTCTATAAATCGAAGCTACATAAAAAATGTTGAACGAATATTCGAAACCGAATTTGAAGCTGAACTAATTCGAAAGGCAGAAAATGTTTACCCTGATAGAGATAGTATATTAGCGGATATAAGTCCGCACTGGCAGGAATTAATTCCTGAAGAACGTTATTGGTTCTTCTATAGTTTTGATGGCGTACTTATACCATATGCAGTTACTATCGATGCTATTGACTATTATGAAGATTTAATAGACTCAATGAATACAGGTGAATCGATGCAGTTCATTTATCAAGCCGAATTTAACTATAAGGCGGAAGTCGTTTATCACGAAACTTATATTTTTAGCGGAATTGACCAGGTAACCCGGGAAGAACTACCTACCGTAAATTATGAAAACGTGTATGTTATGGAATCATCTCTAAGCTGGGATCATTATTGCGGGCCAATGCGCGCGCTTTATATAAATCACAAAAGGCTTATAGTTTTTAATGAAACCGGAGATATAATAGATATTTTTTTTGATGGACTCATTCTGATCGCTGTTTCATAAAATTTTCGCTATTGGTATAAATAAGAAGTTAACTTTGGAAACATTTATAATTTTTAGATGAAAAAATTGCGAAGTAATGTAAGATTTGATTTTTTTGCCAGAATGGATTATCACTTTTCTAACTTACTAAATCAAAAATCTAAAAAATGACTATGTATTCCAATACTTTTAAAATGTTACTATTACTAGGTATATCTACATTTTTTACATCATGCTTTAACTATATCGATAAACCACTTCCTATACTTACTCAAAATGTTGCAATGCATTTAGCGGTGGGTAACGAATTCAATTATGATTGGAGTTCAATGCATTTAACAGACTACGACATTTACAGTGGATTTAATTCTATGTCAATTTGGCGTATAACATCTGATACAGTTTTTGCAGGAAAAAAATACTTCATATTTAATGATACGAATTTTTTCCTGAGATCAGATTCTTCCACAATATATATTTATCAAAACGGGAAAGAGGAAGTTTATTTTACCTTTAACGTTGATGTTGGAGATTCAATTTTTTTTAGAAATTCCATATATGAAGTTTCCGATAAAGATACTGCTATAGTCTTTAATCACAGTCGTTTAGTAGTGCGGTGTATTAATAACGATAAAAAAAATGAGTTAATTAACCTGAGTTCGATATAATAATTAAGCAATCACTAAACCACTTTCTAGATTCAAATTCAATTTAGGCTTCTTTACTTGAAAATGATAAGCCGCT
>JANQLA010000089.1 GCA_028280855.1 Melioribacteraceae bacterium | reverse complement strand
GGCATACAGAAGGGCAGTTTTCATCGAATTATATTATTGAACCATATAAAGGTGTTTCAATAGACTTTGCTCCTCCTCAGCCCCCGGAAACTACGGGTTTAGAGAGTGCCCCATCGTTACAGGAAAAATCAACGGAGGGATTCCATAAACCTGTTGTGACGCCGCATTTTGAAAAAACCTCACATGAAGAAAAGATCAGTTTTTCGAACATTTATTCATATGATGATTTTCAACTGATCCTTAACAATCAAATTGCATTATTCAAATCAACAGGGCAAACATTCAATTTGATATCTTTCTTACTTGATCCGACAGCACCTGCTAAGGGCTTACTAACTTTAGGACAATTAAAAACATCACTAATTAAAGCGGTATCCAAACGTGATAAAATTTGTGAATTTGAAAATAGGGTTATAGTGCTTATCATTAGCAGCAGCCCTAAGAACTCAGCCGATTTAATTTCAAAAATGAAAAACTACTTGCCCAGCATGGACAGTAGTTACATTAAGGCAATCGCGGAATACATAATGATATATGACCTTGAAGTAAACGAGAATTTCAAAAACTCAGGCGAAATGCTCGATATACTTCTGTCCGAGCAAGGATCGAAAGCGCATATTCCACTTAGCGATATAAATTGGGCATGAAAATTATTAAATACATAGTTGTTCTTGTAGGCTTATCGCTTCCTATAATCGGACAAAATGTTCAAGAAGGCTTAAAGCGTCAAGCACTTCTTCACATGCAAAACAAAAAATATGGTGAAGCTATAGACCTGCTGAATAAATATCTTGCTGCTAACGCCCAGGATGCAGAAATTTATAATATTCGGGCATTGTGTCATCAGAAAAGAAAAGTCTACCCAAACGCATTATTCGATTTTAGAAGAGCTATGAGACTGGAACCTGCCAACCAGGAGTACAGGAATAATGAACAAAAGCTAAAACAGGAATGGTACCCAATTTTGTACGACAGGATTGAAGGGCATAAAAGGGAAATAGCAATCGACCCATCATACCCTTTTAACTACCTGGAAATAGGCAAAGCTTATCGTTGGCTTGAGAAATGGCAGTTGGCCGAAAATTGGTACGATGAGTATCTTGCCCGCGATGATGATGCATCGCCCGATGAAATTATTCGCTTTACAATTATACTTACCGAAACCGGCAATATAACCAAGGGAGAGCGGATATTAAAAAAATGGGTTGAACGATACCCTGATGATTGGCGGCTTTGGAGCAGATACGGCTACTTTACGCTGTGGCTGGGTAAATATTCAATTGCCGAAAATGCTTTTGAGAACGCACTGTCGTTTAAACCTTTTTTCAAGGAAGCGCAAGATGGACTTGATTTAGCAAGAAGGGAAGGATATGTAACTCTTTATGATGAAGATTACAATTTCAATGAAGAGTGGCGACGTAACCGCGAATATCCAATTGACAGGTACTACAGAATAGTTAACAGGAATCCTACGGATAGTGAATCTAGATTTAAACTGATTGAACTTCTTCTAGAAGATGAAAGGAACGAAGAGGCATATGAACAACTCAAATTTATTAAGAAAGATTTTGAAGGTGTAGATGACAGGTTCGATAATTTCTGGACCAGGATAATGGAGATTAGGGAGGAGAAGTACGGAAGCAGGTTAGAGCAATTAATTATTATCCTAAAAGATAACCCTTTAAACCGTGAGGCTGTGCTTGAAGCGGCAGGATATTATGCTGGTCTTGAGAAGTATGACGAAGCGGATGAACTGCTTTCGGAATACTTAGAAATGGCTCCAAACGACTCACAGGTTCTTATGCAGAGAGCAAAATATTACTCGTGGCAGGAAAGGTTTGCCGAAGCGGCCGAATTATTAACGCGGGTAGTTGAGATCGAGCCCCTTAGCCGCGAAGCCGTAGATATGCTTTCATCGTATTACATTGACGATTACGAATACGACATGGCAATTGAGGTATTAAATGACTACTTGTCACGTTTTGATGAATCTCAAGAAAATGATATGAGATTTAAACTTGCCAAGTACACCGCCTGGAATAACGACTGGGAAGATGCCAGAGACCACGTAAATATATTGCTTAACAATGATCCGAATAATTTGGATTATCAGTTGCTTGCTGGTCAAATTATAGTTTGGACCGTAGATGAAACAGAGTTCCCGATTGCTGAAGAATATTTATCCAACGTTTTAGAAAATGAACCTACAAACCTTTATGCCTTACTCGGCATGGCTACTATAAGATCATGGCAAAGAAATCTTGAAGAAGCCAGGAGTTATCTGAATATTGCGCAAGCGCATCATGCCGGAAATTCAGAGCTTGAAACAGCAGAAGATTTTTACAATGCACAAGTACTTGTGTCGCAGGAATTAGAGGTGCTTAAGCTACGAGAGGAAGCCGCAGATTTAGTAGAGGCCGGTGAATGCGATGAGGCGCTGTTAAAGCTGGATGAATATTTTGAGAATGTTGAAAACCCTGATATGTACGCATACATGGAATACGCCAACACTAAAATGTGTGCAGAAGATTATACAGGCGCTATTGAAATTTATGATTCATTGCTTTTAGATTCATATTCTTATGATATTGCATTAGCCCGGGCAAAGGCGCACTTGTATAACCAGGATACTCTGGTAGCTCGCCAACGATTTGAAGAACTACTGGAAGAGAATCCCGATGATTATTATTCAAAGCTCTTTTTAGGGGATACTTATTTTATGAGTGGAGAGTATACAGATGCCGAAAATATTTATGAAGACTTAGTTGATGAAACAGCTGATTCATCGGATAAAGCGCTTGCTTATGAAAGGCTAAATATGATTCCGTTATATGGCTTCGACAGAACATTGAACACAGCAATTAACTTTGTACTGCCTTATAGCTTTTCAATAGTTCCGCAGGCGCAATATTACAAAGATAATCAGGATCTTACGTTTTATACTTTCGGAGGCAGGCTGGAAATGGGATTTGCCCGTTATTTTAGAGGTAGCGTTGGATACTCCAGGACTAAAATTATTTCGGACATCGATACCGCGCTAATTCCTGAACAGTATTTTACAGCTTTCGAGGGGAATTTATACGCGTACCCGGCCGAACATTTTACGGTAGGTGCAGGCATCGGTACGCTTAATATTCAATTCGAAGATTCAAAAGATATTGGAATGATAATGGCACAGTATCTAAAACAGGATCATTATGGAATTACATTCCAGTACAGGGACGATGATGCAAGGCGTCTTTTGTATTCTCCTCGTTTGCTTGGCATTAGCTTAGATACATATTCATACGGGTTAAACGGATTCTATAATTATGATAATAGCGTAATCCTGGAGAGTTCTTTCAGGTACATAAAAGTCAGTGATGGGAACGAAGGTAACGATTTCTCACTAAAGATCGGTAAAGCTTTCAGAGAAGTTTTTATGATTGGATATGAGTATAATTATTCGGATTACAGGTACCAGCTTAAAACTTATTACTCTCCACAGGAATTCGATGTACATTCCCTATGGACGGATTGGGAAGTCTATGATAAAGATAACTGGTTAGCAAAGTTGGGTGGAAGAATTGGTTATGCGCCTAGCGTTGATTTTGTTGTTAGCCAATTGTATGGAGACGTAAAGTATCAGTTAATAAATAACCTGTTTTTCAATTTGAGAGCTAGCTTAGGAAATTCATTCCGGTTCGAAGCAAGCTATAGATATTTTTCAAGCCAGTTGTCATTATACTGGAGTTTCTTTTAAATTCTGCTCATTACCTGGAATACTTCATTATTATTTTATATTATTCACTGAAAAATTCACGCAAACTAAAAAACGTATAGCATGAAACTTATTTTCTTGAAATTACTTTTATTATCAATAACATTCCCGTGCTTTGCATCCGGCATTAAGTTTTACAATTCGCCTGATGCCGAAACGCATAATGAAAGTCTGAGTATTTACAGCAGGATTGGCAATACAATTCAAATTACGGGAAATCTTGAACAGTTAAAATTCTTTTATGAATCGCTATCTCAAACAAAAACGAAAAAGGTAAGAATTGCGCATTTCGGTGACTCACTGATTTTGGGTGATATAATTACTGCTGATTTACGTTCAATCATGCAGCAAAAATTCGGTGGAAACGGAATCGGATTTATGCCTGCATGTAATGACGACATAATGTTTAAATATACAATAACGCATAAATTTTCGGACGACTGGAAATGGGCATCGGTATTTACTCGAAACCCCAACAGATACCCGCTAAGCATTAATGGTATAATGTCTGTAGCTGCAACGAGTAGTTGGCTTAGTTACAATGCTAACAGACAATATAACGCTGCAAAAAGCTTCAAAGATGTGAGAATATTTTATGATAACACCGAAGCGGAATCAAATGTAAAGCTAAAAACCGAATTTGATGAAATACAACTTGATTTATCAATAGACGAAGGAGTTTTTAACGAATCATTTTACAAAGCCGAAAAAGAAGTAAACAGCATTATTTTGGAATTTGAAAATTGTGAAAATGCTTTGATTTACGGGGTAAGTATGGAGAATGGTCCGGGTATTTATGTTGATAACTTTGCAATGAGAGGAAATAGTGGGGCATCATTAAACAAACTCGATAAAAATTTCTTGAAAGAGTCTAGAGAAAATCTTGACTATAGTTTGATAATTCTTAATTACGGAATCAACATTGTTGAAGCCGGTAAGACTGATTATACCTGGTATAAAAAAAGAATGATTAAAAACATAAAAGAGTTAAAAGAGATCTACCCTGAGACGAGTATACTGCTTGTCAGCACTGGTCATAAAGGCGTTAAACGTGGTAGTAGAATTATTTCTGATCCCATTGTAAATATAGTTGTTGAAACGCAGAAGGAGATTGTAAAAGCAACCGGGATCGCTTTTTGGAATCTTTACGATGCAATGGGAAGTGATAATGCAATTGTAGAGTGGGTTAATGCC
>JANQLA010000511.1 GCA_028280855.1 Melioribacteraceae bacterium | reverse complement strand
AATGTATATAAATGTAATGCCGATTCAAGCCATTTATGACAGGTGGATTTCGAAGTTCAGCGAAAAATGGGCAAAAGGGTTATCTGAATTAAAACACAATCTTGAAGACGAAAACTATAAAACAACAAAGGACTAAAAAACATGATGAGAATAGATAAAATAACGGAAGAATATAAAATTTCAGTTGGGATAAATTCCGACACGCAAAAGATTTTTAATGCGTTAACTAAACACATTGATAAATGGTGGGGAACTTTTGATGGATCAGCAGAAAACATTGGCGATGAATTCGAGGTCTCGTTTGATAAAGATTCGTACTGGGGCTTTCGTATTATAGAATTAATCCCAAATGAAAAAGTTGTTTGGAAATGTAACGAATCGCACCAGGATCATCACGTAAAAGGAATGGATAAAGAATGGCTTAACAGTACATTGCACTGGAAGTTAATCGAAGAAAATGAAAATACATTTATCGACTTTTACCACGAGGGACTATATACAACAAACGCTTGCTATGATGTTTGCTCAAGCGGGTGGAATTTTTACATCGCAACAAGTCTGAAAGAATTTCTTGAAACCGGTAAAGGCCAGCCCCTTGTTGGGTAAAAATTTGATCAATAACATAATGGGGAGTTAGTTATGGAAAAATCAAATAAAAAACATGTGTTCGTTACATACATTAAAACTACGAACGATAAGCTTTGGCAAGCTTTAACCGATGGCGAACTGACAAAGAAATATTATTTCGGCACATCAATCAATAAGGAATTGGTTGTCGGCGGTCATTTCGAATATGTCGGTAAAGATAAAAAAGGAAACTCAAAAGTAATGCTCGAATGCAAAACCCTTGAATTAATTCCGAACGAAAAGCTCGTTCACGAATTTCATTTTCCCGGCTACGAGGAAAGCCCTTCCAGGGTTACGTACGAAATTGAGGAGAAAGACGGGCTTTGTAAATTAATTTTAACACACGATCAGTTTGACGAAGGATCAAAATCTTTTGACGGAGTATTTAAAGGATGGCCAATTATTCTGAGCGCATTAAAAACTTACCTTGAAACCGGAGAGTTGATGAACTACGACAAATTTGTAGAAGTCTCATAAGCAAATAGAAAGCAATGAAATTAGGAGGAAAAAATGAAAAAATTTATAACCATAGTTTTCCTAATATTAACAGGGGGAATATTTTCAATGCAGAACGATATAAAAAACCAGCAACTAATTTTTGAGATGGAATTAAGCGCACCGGTTGAAGAAGTCTATAAAGCCTGGGCAACAAACGAAGGCATTAAAACATTCTTTGCACCCGGGTGTGATGTTGAAATGAAATTGTTCGGCAAGTATCACACCTATTTCTTTCCTGAAAATCCAATAGGATCACGTGGCGCCGAGGACGAAATGTTAATCGCGCACGAAGAAAACAAAATGCTGTCGTTCACATGGGGTTTTCCTCCGTCATTAATGACCCTGCGTGAAAACCAGAAAACTATTGTTCTTATTCGTTTTGAAGAAACTGAACCCGGTAAAACTAAACTCACATTTATACAATCAGGCTGGGGTGAAAGCGAGGAATGGCAGAAAGGTTTCGAGTATTTTACCGATGCATGGGGTAAAGTTGTGTTGGCAAGGTTAAAGTACAGCTTCGAACATGGGCCGGTTGATTGGAGTAACTTGCCGGATTTTAGCGAGTACGCGGTAAAGAGAATTGAATAGGTAATAATTTTTTATAATTTAAGTGCTTTATAAAATATCTCGTTTATCTAAATTAAGAATCGAAATCTAGTTTTAACTATAAAGGAATAATTGACAGTTCAAAATGGAATCAAAGGGTGAAATCGTAATTTATAAATCTGATGACGGTGGAGAGTTGGATGATAAATCAACTTGTCGGAAATTCCGACAAGTTCAATCCGAAGGTAATCGGAAAATCCAAAGAAATATAGATCATTATAATTTGGATATAATTATATCAGTCGGTTATTGCGTAAAATCAAGGCGCGGAACTCAATTCCGTATTTGGGCAAACAAAGTTCTTAAAGAATACCTCTTTCGAGGCTATGCTTTAAATGAAAAAAGACTCCGGGAACAAACGGAATCGCGGACAATGCACTTGTTGCAATTTGTTTGATGATTGCGGCAAGCGACCCGAAGGAAAAAGATATCATTGCAAAGGTAGTCGTTAATCTTATCAGCAAATAACCTACACCTCCTTAAGAAAACAAGAGTCACTTGTTAATGGTAATTCTGCATGAAAAGTATTTTTAATATCTTTTGGAGCAGAAAATTAATCTATCATACGGAGGGCTCATGAAAAATCACAAAACTCTATTAGCAATTACTTTCGTTTTAGCTTTATTATTCATTACAAATTGCGAAGATTCTGACCCGGTATCATCCGAGATTTCAATTTATACTTCTTGGGTTAAAGACATAACCGACACGCAAGGTGTTACGTTTACCGCCGAGCTTAAAATAAACGAGAACAATTCTTACGACTTCATTTTACTTACCGACGCACCGGAACATACCAACTCAACAGCCCAATTCATAATTGATTCCGATAAAATTACAATAACTGTTGATGCCGACTGCGAAGTAATCGGCGTGTACGAATATGTTGTTTCTCCGAATAAACTTGCCTTAATTGAGCTTAATGATCAATGCGCAGGAAGATTAGCCGCTATTCAAGGGGTGTGGAAGAAAAAATAATCCGGATTAAATGTCCGCTACCGCAATTGATTGTACGAATCCGCACGCTTTTTATATGCTGAAGAAATGGGCAATCCCTTCCAGGCTTAAAATCACTGTTTAAAGCTGGTATATGTTTTGTTCTATTAATGAAAATTTTGGTTTAATATGTTTTCAAACTACTTCAAAATAGCGTGGCGACAGCTACGATCAAATAAAGTATACTCGTTAATAAAGATTGGCGGGCTTAGTGCAAGTATAGCTTTTACAATACTCGTAGTGCTTTTTATTAAAAACGAATTTTCGTTTGATAACTTCCATTCAGATGCCGATAATATTTACCGGCTCGAATTAGAAATTAATAAAGAGCTTGCAAAAGCGCGCGGTTCGCATGTTCGACTGTTTTCCAATTACCAGGAGGTTTCTAAATCTGCAAGCATTTCACCGGGATTCGGCCCGGCAATAAAAGAAAATATTCCGGGAGTTGATTCCTTTGTTAGGTATCAATCAACAATCGGCCCTGTCCGGGTTAACAATCAAATTTTTCAGGAAGAAATTCAGCTGGTAGACAAGAACTTTTTTGATTTTTTTTCGTTCGACTTAATCGATGGCGCTGCGGCTAGGCCTTTCCAAACAAACAATGATTGTGTTATTTCAGAACAGCTTGCTGTAAAGTATTTCGGATCATCATCTGCAATTGGGAAAGTAATAGAAGTAAAGGCGTATGAAGAATTTATCCCGTTTACAATAAGGGCGGTAGTTGAGAACGTACCGGTCAACAGCAGTATAGAATATGCAGTTGTAATTCCAATTGAACAAAATCCAAAATTAGCGGAAGAAGAAACTAAATTTACACTTCTTAATACGAGCAGCTTTATAAAAATTAGTCCATTGGTTGATAAGAATACGTTTAACAAAAATCTTGATATACAATCGCGCCTTTTGCTTGAAGGTGTTTGGGCTAACGGTACATTTGAAGAAACTGAAGACCCGGCCAATAGAACCGTACTGCTATCAATGTCCAGCTTTAAGGATACTTACCTGAAGCCGGAAATAGTATCACACGAGCTCTCCTCCAACCCTGCGAATTCATACATCCTTAGCGGAATCGCGATACTTATTCTTTTGGTTGCATGCACTAACTATATCTCAATTGCTTTGGCATCAACAGCCAAAAGATCGATGGAAGTAGGCGTTAGAAAAGTTATGGGCGCTCGCCGGGCGGAAATAACAAAGCAGTTCCTGAGTGAATCAATCCTTGTTGCGTTAGTATCTACATTTATTGGAATACTTCTGGCCGAATCATTGCTTCCAACGTTTAATTCTCTTATCGGCAGTAAAATGATTCTTTCGTTAATGGAAGATTATTCAATAGTAATTATTGCTTTGTTAGTTGCCGTCACAGTAGGACTGATTTCAGGTTTTTACCCCGGATTTGTTATGTCCCGGATTAATTCGATCATCGCGATGAATAAGTCCCAAACAACCAGGTTCAAGACTCGTTTTACATCCTACCTTGTAGGATTCCAATTCGCGTTATCTTCATTTCTCATAATAAGCGCGGTGATTATGTCGAGACAGATGGACTTCATATCAAATAAAGACTTAGGCTACGATCCTACGAATGTAGTTGTTGTTCCGTTATATGGAAGTTCGGTTAGCGCAAACCATATAGTTGAACAAATGAAGAGAGACTTGGCAAACAATGATGGAGTTATTGAAGTAACGGGAACGAGCCTCGCTTTTGGAAGAGGAATGTCGATGACGCTTCTTCCAAAGGACGATCAAAAAATTTGGACTTACTATTACAGCGTGGATTACAATTTTATTCCAACTATGAATATTGAATTAATAGATGGAAGAAACTTTAATCCGGAAAATGTTTCTGATGGTGTGAACTCAATCGTTATTAACAAGACGCTTGCGGATCAAATAGGTATTACAAACGCAGGCGAAATAATTCAAAAGTCTGATGAAACCCTGGAGCCTTATCGGGTCATCGCGATAGCAAAAGATTTCAACTTCCAGTCGTTGCTGCACGATGTTAATCCGATGTTTATAAATCTTGGCGCTAAAAACGATGCGTTCAAGCATGCAATGATTAAACTAGCTCCGGCGGTTGGAGATAAACCACTCAAAGCAATTTCAGAATCATTGAAGAAATTTGCACCGGATATTCCATTTGAATATTACATGCTGGAAGATGTTTTAGACAAACAATATGAAAGAGTTACACACTGGCAGAAAGTAATAAACGCTTCTACCCTGTTTGCCGTCTTTATAGCGGCTTTAGGCCTGTTTGGAATAACCGGTTTGCAAGCGGTAAATAAAACAAAAGAAATTGGAATCCGTAAAGTATTGGGCGCCGGATTGAATGATATTATCTATCTCGTAAATAAAAATATATTATTTACAGCTGCAATTGCTTTTATAATAGCGTTACCTATCTCAATAACAATCGCCAATAGCTGGCTCGACAGGTTCGCTTACAGAATTGATTTGAGCTACGATCTATTTATTTTTGCGGCGTTAGTTAGTTTATCTATTGGAATGATAACCATAGCATTTCACAGTATTAAAGCCGTGTTAACTAACCCCGTTGATACAATTAAAACCGAATAGCCTCCCGATTTTTCTTATTGCTTAGCCGCAATGAGCCGTGCGATGTTTGTATAAACGTTGTGCGGCTTTTTTTTATATTGCATCGCAAATTAAGAAAGGAAAAACTTGGATATACGAGATTTCGGAAATACCGGATTAAAAGTATCGGTGCTTGGATTCGGCGCGGGTGAAATCGGTGATCTTGCCGTCCCCGATAAACAAGTAGATACTATACTAAACACAGCACTGGATAACGGCATTAACCTAATAGATACGGCTCGCGGTTACTTCGCGTCAGAGGAGAGGATTGGAAAATTTATCGGGCACAGAAGAGATGAATTTATACTCTCCACAAAGGTCGGTTATGGAATTGACGGGCAAGAAGACTGGAGCTACGACAGCGTTGCCATTGGAATAGACGAAGCGTTAAAAAAAATGAAGACCGACTACATTGACATCGTTCATCTTCATTCATGCGATATACCGCAAATACAAAAAGGCGCTGCTACAGATGCATTGCTAAAAGCTGTTGATGACGGAAAAATACGAATTGCTGCCTATGCAGGAGATAACGAACCATTATACTACGCGATAGGCTCGGGTAAATTTCGAAGTATAATAACCTCGTTAAACGTATTCGATCAAAAAGTAATTAATAACCAGCTTGCACTTGCTAAAAATCATTCAATGGGTGTTATAGCCAAACGCCCGATTGGTAATGCACCCTGGCGCTTCCCCGAAAGACCGGTTGATAATTACTGTGAACCTTACTGGGAACGAATGAAGAAAATGCATATGGACTTCGGCGATGACTGGCTGAATGTTGCACTGCGTTTCGCTGCATATACATGGGGAGTTGATTCATGTATCGTAGGCACAACGAATGTTGAGCATCTTAAAGCTAACATTGCGATTGTTGACAAAGGTAAACTCGAAGAGGAGATTATTGAAAAAATCCGCCGCGCGTTTAATGAAAATGATGACAACTGGATTGCACAAGTTTAAAAGCAATTGAACGCAGATGACGCGGATAACACTGATTATCGCAGATAGAATATTAAATTTTATCCGTGCAAACCTGCGTAATCTGTGTCATCCGCGTTCCAATCAAAAGGAATATGATTAAACTTATTTTCTTTGCAGATACTCATCTGGGAATTGATCATCCGATCAAACCAAAGATAAAACGTCGCAGGCGCGGTGATGACTTTTTTGCGAATTACAACATCGTAATTGATCACGCCATAAACTCAAACGCCGATGCAATTATTCACGGCGGCGACTTGTTCAACCGTTCTAAAACTCATCAATCCATTATTCACAAAGCATTCGAAGACCTGCAACGAGCGGCAAATAAAAATATCCCGGTTTATATTGTTCCCGGCAATCACGAGCGGTCGTTTATTCAAACGGGAATATTCGGCGCACACCCGAACATTTACATTTTTGACTCGCCAAAATCTTTTGTACTGAACGCCAAAGGTAAGTCTATATTGCTTGCGGGCTTTCCATTTATACGGGGAGACATTCGTTCACGTTTTCTCGAAGTGTTAAATCAAACAGGTTGGCAAAACGTAAAAGCTGATTATAAGTTTGTCTGTGTTCATCATTGTGTTGAAGGCGCTACGGTAGGTGTTCAAAACTTTACATTTAAGTACCGTGAAGACACAATAAAAATAAACGAAATTCCAAACGAGTTCACAGCGTTGCTTTCGGGACATATTCACCGTGCACAAATGCTTGAACATGATTTATACGGCAACACGGTAGATACACCTGTTATTTACCCCGGTTCTATTGAACGAACCGCTTTTGCAGAACGACTTGAAACAAAAGGCTTTTACGAACTGATTCTCGACGACAATTCATCAGAATGGAAATATAACTTTATTAAGCTTCCTGCAAGACCTATGCATGAATTAAAGCTCCGCACAAATAATATTACTTTGGATAATGTTATTAATTATCTAAAGGTGGAGATTTCCAAACTTGATGCCGATTCTATTGTACGCATAATTCCCGAAGGCGAGAATGTTGCTTCAGTTATAAAGCTATTGACGGCGCAAACATTGCGTGACATCGCCCCCGGTACTATGAATGTTGAACTGAGCGGAAGTTTTTATAAAAGGAAAATAGAACACCGATAACATAGACCCGTCTGACAGTAGACAGGTTACGCCGATACCTGTTTCAGTAGTATTCTTCAATTCCTCCGAATCCCTTAATCAGTTTATTCTCTTTAGTCTTTTCAATAAAATTTGATAATCGTTTCTTGAATTCATGAGGTCGTTTGCGAGCGCTTTCTATGTAAGCAATTCTTATTCTTTTATATGACTCGGAAAGCTTTGAGTAATTTTCCCCGGTTTGTTTGTCTTTTCTTATTTCGTTTAAGATATCCGAAGGAAAAATGAATTCTTTATTAATAACTCCATTGATAGTTTTAGTAAACGACGGATGAATCATTTTCTCTTTAGTAAGCCATCTTAAGCGTTCGATATTTGCCTGGGAATATGTGCTTTGGGGATTTCTTGGAGTAAAACGCTGAACAGTGTGGTCTTTATCCAGCGCCTTATTAGTGCTGTCAATCCATCCAAAACATAAAGCTTCTTCAACAGCATCATTATACGGAATGCGCTCCTTGCCCGTCGACTTTTTAGGATACACAAGCCAAATTTCGTCTTGCTTATTGAAATTTTCTTTAAGCCACTTGCGCCATGCTTTTCTGTCGAAGCAATAGAGTATCTTTTGGTGATCCATTTATTTACTTCAACTCAACGTCTTACAAAAGCATTAATTCTCTTCTTCCTTCAAAGCGCAATTTACCATCCAATGGATACCGAATTTATCAGTCAGCATACCAAAATATGCGTTCCAGAATGTTTTCTCCAGCGGCATATTAACCCTCCCACCTTCTGAGAGTGCGTTGAATATTCTGGTTGCCTCTTCAACTGAGTCGGTATTTATGGAAATCGAAAAGTTGTTTCCGGCTTCAACCGGTTGTCCGAAACCTTCGGATGTATCGCTTCCCATTAGTACTGTTTCATCACTTATCGGAAGAGAAATGTGCATAATCTTCTCTTTTTCAGCATCGGAAACTTTATAGCCGCTACTTTCAGGCATATCTTTGAATCTGCCTACGTACGGAAATTCCCCGCCAAAAACAGATTTATAGAAATTAAACGCTTCTTCGCAGTTCCCCATAAAAGTTAAGTACGGATTTATTTTTATCATTTTTCCTCCTGAATATTATTGGAATTAATTCTTATTGTGTATAAATGTTAAACACCAAATTGAATTAAATGGTGGTCGAGATGCTTATAAAACATAGTATTCCACTCTTTATCGGAAAGAGGCCCGAAACTATGAGATTCTTTATTATTAAAATGTTCCCTTCCTAACTCTTGTGTTTTTAGAATGTAATTAACCAGCCTGGTTTTTTCTTTTTCAAACTCCCTGCTATCGGCAATTACAAATTGAGGCGCGGTCATACCATTCTTCTTGTACGGCTTTTCTCCAACAACAATTGGTTTCGCAAACAATTTAATAACCAGTTTTTTAATTCCGCCTGGTTTCGGATGCTTATCTTCGTAGACTAATTCATATACTACGTTACAATGAGCCAGCATTTGGGCAACATTCATTTTGCCCCACGAACTCTTTGTTTCGGAAGTCAGTTTGTTGATTCTATCTATTACTTCTTCAGATTCTTTCTGGTCAAATATATTCTTCACTTTAGCCATACTCCTATATTTTTATAGAACACGAGATGAGTTTATTTTTGATTTTTTCAATGTCGTAAAAATTTAATTGTTCCACAAAAAATTGTTCGGGTACTTCTATTTAATAGAAAACTTAGAACAACTTAAAATCGGTTCATATCCAGTTTCATCATTATGTCGGTTTGTTTATCATCTCCCATCATGAAGATGTGTTCATCAAATTCAACGAATCCGTTTTTCTCATAAAATCTTACAGCTCTTCGATTTTTTTTCCAGACACCAAGCCAAATACTTTTTACACTTTTTTTGTAAGCTAATTGTAGCGCCAATTCAAATAATTTTTGCCCAACTTTTTTTCCATGGAATTCGGATAGCACATATATTCGTTCAACCTCCATATAGTCACTCGGCATTGCTTCTGTTTGCGCTTTTCCAATGTTTACTTTCAGGTAGCCAACTACTTGTTTATCAATTTCCGCAAAGTAGAATTCAGATTCGGAATTCTTTAATTCCGCAGTAAGCTGCTCAACATTGAATTTTCTATCAATATATGTCTCAATGCTTGATAAGGAATTGAATGGTCGGAACGTATCGGTGAATGTTCTTCGTCCAATTTTTTGAAGGTCAAGTATATCCGCATCGATTAATTGTACGGGTCTTATAGAGATTTCACGCATTTTGCAAGTTAGATTTATAAATCAATATTACTTCGCATGTAAAATAAAAAATTATAATGACTGTGGAAGGGTTCTGAAATTTGAGTAGAAGCAACAATAATATTGATTACTTAAAGGCAACTCTGCAGTCGTTCACTACGTACGGTAATAATTTTGAATCAGCTAAAAGAGTACCAAACTATTTGTAAAATAATTTGGTACTCCTGTTCTATTATCTATTCAATTACACCATCGGTATATGTCAACACATGTTCCCATTTAAACGAATTACCATCGGCAACTACCTGCCAGAAGAAATAACTTCCGTTATCCCGGTCGCCCGCTTCGTTCAAAATAACCTGACCGGTTATACAACTATAATTGCTGCAATTCAGTTCAAATTCTTCTTTCAGACTGGTAATGTTCGCATCCTCTCCGGTTGCATTGAGTGTATTGGCAGCTAAAATTAATGCGTCATAGATGAGCAAAGAATATTCACTTGGGGTAGAATTTGTTTCTTGTATAATTCTGTTAATCAATGCATCGGATTCGTTCGTGGGTTTATGTCCGAATATTGGAGAAGTAAAACCAACTTGCTCGGCGAATTTAGCACCGTCTTCGAAATAGCTAAACAGTTCATCTGTATTCACAAATCCATCGCAGCCGAACCATTTAACTTTGGCAAGAGTTGTATCAGTTGAAGCTAAATTCAAAAGCACTGAGCCTACATCCAGACTAATCATTTGAATAGCGGTAGTTGATCCATCATCTAACATTATCGATGGACTAATTAATCCGCTAAGTTCGTCAAGATATTCTTTTAATTCAGATTCTCTTGAGCCGATATACGATACATCTCCCAGATAGGTTCCTCCCTTGGCTTCAAACTTTGATTGAAAATGTTCTACAATTGATTCGCCCCATTCGTTGTCTAGATAAAACATAGCAGCTTGTCTAATTCCCTTTTCCCACATTACATTTACAACAGCTTCAACCATTTTAGAATCGTCGGGAACAATCCGGTAGATGTTGTCGCCTGCGATTGCAAGTGTTGTCAAAGTGCTGCTTGGACTTATTAATATGCTGTTTGAAGAATCAATTGCTTCTTTTACCGCCATAACTTCTGTACTTGTAATAGGCCCGATTATAATGCGGATATCGTCGGCGATAAATGTTCGGTACAATTCTAAAGCTTTGGAAGGATTAGTTTCGGTATCGGCATAAACAAGTTTTATACGCGTGTTTTTATCGGACTCTTCAAATTCGCTGTTTACGTCTTCAACTGCAAAGTTGAGTGCCGCCAGCATCTGGCTTCCCTGACTTTCAAAATCACCCGACAACGGAAGTAATGCGCCGATTTTAATTTCATTTGTTTCTACTGTATTAGTCCCGTTATCAGAACATGAGGACAAAAGCAGAAATAAACAAAACAAGTATATAATTCCGGAAATTCTAAAGACCATTTTTTAATTCCTGTATTTACTAGTCCCGTAATTCAGCTCGTAGTTTTTTGGGATTTTCATCAGGTACGGTTCCTGTCGGCACAGCTTTGGCAAGAGATGGTCCAGCCTCATGGCCGCCTATTCTCCCTTGAACTAAATTGGCCCATACCCGGTTAGTCCTCCTGGGATATTCATAATAAACATATGTACCTACTAAGTAATTACTGTTTTCTTCAAATTTTAGAGTATAGGTTATATGTCCTCCTTCCCAGCTATTATCCTTTGCGGTAACGGTTATAATATCCAACAAGGGATTGTACATAGCTGTACATGGACCCTCAAAAATGTTGGAGCCCACTTGGAACCAAAGCATGCCAGCGGGCTCATCACCAAAATTCCCATTTCCATAGGAAGTTACAGATTGTCTAATCCTACTGGTATTTAGGCATATTTCCCATCGGTCATTATCTACAATAACAACATCAAAATAATGACGGTGGGGATTATTTGTTATTTGGTTTGTGCCTGACGGAGTAGAAGTTTTGCCCTGGCTTGAACTTGAAGTAATGGTGTTTTCTTGCTCAACGGGTTCTGAATCGGATGAACATGCAAGGGATAAGCATAAAGTGATAACAAAACATGAAAAAACTACCTTTTTCATTTGCGCCTCCTTAAAATGTAATTACTTTCGTTCTGAAAGCTATAGAAACGATATCCTGCTAATACAACTATCGTATTCTATAAACTAAAAATTTGGAGGAAAGGAATTTATTTATATAAAAAACTAAGAAATTTTATAAGAGGCGCTAAATGTTAAAGCAATAATATCAATATTCTTTACAAAAAACACTAATTTAATTTTTCTTAAAATCTAACAAGTGGAAATCAAAGTGTTCGGGCGTTAATTTGATGGCTAGTCCCTATATTGATAAGCTTAATTAATTTTTATCTATTCACTAATGATTTTCTCAAAACAAACGCTTGTGTTAACTTCCGAATACTGTCCAAAGTTGGGAATTACATCATAGCCGCTCTTCTTGTATAACGCTATGGCTTCAGGCTGCTTGATGCCGGTTTCTAAAATGCATTTTTTATATCCCAACTCTTTAGCCCAGCCTTCAAGTTCGGTCAGAATTTTAGTTGCTATTCTCTTGCCCCTGCATTCCGGCGGAACAAACATACGTTTTACTTCCATCGTTGCCTTATCATATGCTTTAATCGCGCCGCAGCCAACCGCTTCGTTTTCCGAGTAAGCAAGTACAACATATTTTATATCATCTATTTTATTGAACTGTGCGTAAAAAGGATGATCATCGCCATCCCGTATTCGTAAGTCGGCGTCAAGGTGTTTTACAAGTTCTGCAAAATCCTTACTAGCAGAATTTGTTCTTATAAGTTTTATCATAATCACATCTTACGATAGATAGCAAATAACCGGGTAAATTAGTTCTGAGGCTTTTTCTTTAACGGCTACTTTCCCGCTGTAACCGGTTTAGTTTTTCTTAATAGTAAATTCAAACGTTGAACCGTAGCCGTACTCTGAGAAAACTTTTATTTCCCCTCCTAATCCTTCAACTAAAGATTTAACCGTCGCTAAGCCGATACCGGTACCATTCGAACCGTTCTTATCCATGTTCGAAGTCGTTTGAAAAATCTCGAAAATTCTTTCTCTATCCCTGGCTTTAATGCCTGGGCCGTTATCAGCTATAGTCGCTTTTACCAAATCACCCGCTTCAAAAATCTTGATGGAAATTTTCGTTTGCTCTTTATCATTATATTTAATGCAATTCGAAATCAGGTTCATTAATATTTGCTCAAATGCTGTTTTATTTATGAAAAGGATAGGACTGTTTCTAATTTCAATTTCAAACTGAACTTGCCCTTCAGCATCCAATAAGCGTGTAATTTCTTTAACGGTTTCATTTACATCTATTGTCTCTTTACAATTCGACAATACCGTAGAATCATGGGAGTATTGCAAAATTCCGTCTATAAGTTCTGAAAGTTTTATTGACGAGCTGCTTATAAGACTAAGAAATTCAATTCCCTCTTTATCAACGTTATCCGAATAATTGTTCTTAAACAATTCCGCAGTCATAATTATATTGTTTAATGGTGATTTGATATCATGAGCTGCAATACGCGCAAAATTTTCCAACCCGCAATTCTTGTTTTCAAGTTCTTTGTTGTATATGCGTAAGTTTTCGGAAGTTTTTCTTAATTCGAATAATTTCATTAATTGGTTGGATAAAGCTCTTAATGCTCCAACCTGATCTTCACTAAGCGTGTTTGGTTTATTGTCGATAACACATAAAGTACCTAAAGGGTAACCCTCGGGATTAACCAGCGGTATCCCTGCATAGAAAATTACATGGGGATCATCTGTAACTATTGGATTGTCGTGAAACCGTTTGTCTTTTCTCGAATCGGGAACAATTAACATATTATTTTGATCATTTATAGCATGTGCGCAAAATGCAACCTCTCTCGGCGTAAATTCGGTGTTAGTTCCGTAATGAGATTTAAACCATTGCCTTTTGTCGTCAATTAAGCTTATTAATGATATGGGTGTTTGGCATATAAAAGAAGCCAGTTCTGTTATTTCGTCATACTCTTTCTCGGGAATTGTATCAAGAATTGAATACTCTTTAAGTGCATTCAACCTTTCGTTTTCGTTTTCGGGTATTGCGGGCTTAATCATTTGTAATGCCTTCTATAATTTTTACAACCGATAATTTAGCAAAATCACCGGCCTTGTTAAAATTAATACCCTGAAAATTTTTTTATTTTTCGCTGTATGCTATGAAAAATGTTGATGTACTTAAAACAGCTGCGATTAATGGGAATACGGCATTCAAATAATTTTGCCCACCCGCTAACTTTGTTTTTATCATTTAACATTACCCGTAGTTTTACTATTTTTTGACTCTCTTTCGTAGATACTGAAAACTGTATGAAACGAGCCGCAGCAATATTGATACACGAGTTCAAGATTATAATTGGCGAGTTCTCTTATAGTAGTCCTTTTAGGGCATACGACCACAAACGGAAAATTATAAATATATGAAGCTCCCGCAGATAAAGCATATACGAAAACCGAACTTATCGCAACTGGCGTATAACTTCTTTGCTAATATTACCGGATTAACAATTTTTAACTGGGAGTTTTTAAAGCAGGTATTTCTGCCGCCCTATGAAATAAAAGAAGTTAAAAAACACATGGATGAGCTTGGCGTTAAAACTTTCCCGATAGTAAGCGTAACAGGGTTCATAATCGGGTTGGTTTTGGCAATGCAAAGCTACCCGGTTTTGCAGCGCTTCGGGGCTACCGACTTTTTGCCCAACACTGTTGCGTTATCCGTAATACGCGAACTTGGCCCGGTTATAACCGCGCTAATCTTTGCAGGCAGGGTTAGTTCGGGTATAGGCGCGGAACTGGGTTCAATGCGTGTAACCGAACAGATAGATGCAATGGAAGTCTCTGCGATAAACCCGTTTAATTACCTTGTAGTTACTCGGGTAATTGCAACCACAATGATTCTTCCCATACTTACAATCTATGTAAACTTTTTAGCGCTGTTCGGCGGTTATATTGCCGTAATAATAACCGAGAATATGAGTTTCGAATATTATAAAAATGCCGTTGTCGGCGCTATTGAATTCGGCGACTTTATTCCGGGTATGGCAAAAACCTTTGTCTTTGGATATATCGTAGGTATAGTGGGAGCTTTTAAAGGCTTTACCGCCGACGGCGGCACGGAAGGCGTAGGAAGGGCCTCAACAACCGCCGTGGTGCTTGCATCGCTGCTAATTTTAATTTTTGATATGGTACTTGTAAAACTTACGTTGATGTTATGGCCGACACTGGGTTAGTTAAAATAAAAAAACTGTCGAAAGCATTTGAAACTCTTAAGGTGCTTGAAAAAATTTCGCTTGACGTTGAAACAGGGGAAAACCTTGTAGTGTTCGGTCAAAGCGGAACAGGTAAAAGCGTATTGCTTAAATGTATTATCGGTCTTTTGATACCCGATGAAGGCGAGATTTACATTAAGCAAAAAAATATTTTGGAAATGTCAATTAACCAGTTGAACGAAGTAAGAAAAAATATCGGCTTTCTTTTTCAAAGCGCCGCTTTATATGATTCAATGAGCGTGAGAGAAAATCTTGAGTTTCCTTTGAAGAAGCATTTTAGTTTTACCCAGGATGAATTAAACGATAAAGTAGAACAAACGCTGGAGCATGTTTCGCTGGTTGATGCAATTGATAAAATGCCCTCGGAGCTATCTGGAGGTATGAGAAAACGAATAGGTCTTGCCCGGTCAATAATAACAGATCCCGAATTAATGCTGTACGACGAACCGACAACGGGCCTTGATCCCATTACATCAAAGGAAATAAGCGAGCTGATACTTGATTTACAAAATAAGCTAAACATGACGTCGATAGTGGTAACGCACGATTTAATTTGCGCAGAAATAATAGCCGACCGCGCAATATTTTTAAGGGAAGCGAAAATATTTTATGAAGGCAAAATTGATGAACTTACAAGCTCAAGCGACCCGTTTTTAAGAAATTTTTTCAGCCATGAAATAGTAAAAGCTTCATAGGAGAATGAAATGTTAAAGCACTTAGAGGGAGCAAGGTTAGGAATTTTTATTTTTATAGGTACCGTGTGTATTGTGCTCTCAATTTTTTTAATAGGCAACAAGGAATCTTTATTTGTAAGCAGCATAAATATTCAAACAACTTTTCAAAGGGTCGAAGGATTAAAAACAGGCGCCCCTGTGCGCTTAAGCGGTTTAACAATAGGCAGTGTATCGGATATTAAACTTGCCGACGATACTTCCGGCGCGGTTGTGGTTTACATGAATATTGAAAACGAAATACGGCACTTTATCCGGTTAGACAGCGAAGCAACAATTGAAACCGAAGGTTTGGTTGGTAAAAAAGTAGTTTCAATTACTCCCGGTTCAAGTGATTTTGAAATTGTTACAAACGGAAGCAAAATAAAAGCCAAAGAACCCGTTAATATCTCTGAAATTATTGAAGAAACACAGCAGATAATGGCTTATGTAAAAACCATTACCAAAGACTTTTCCGAAATTGTTACAAAAATAAATGCCGGCGAAGGCTCTATCGGCCATTTGGTTAATGACGACGAGCTTTACGAATCAACAGTGCAAATTACCCAAACTGCGGACTCCAGCTTAGCTGTTATGACCGAACGTATGGAGGAAGTTGCAGGATTCCTGGTTGATATTGCAGGCGGCGCGTCGGTTATTTTTTCTAATATCGATACCGCGGTTGCGGATATAAAAACGCTCATCGATAATGTTGAAAAGGGTGAAGGCGTGCTAGGCGCTTTAATGGCTGATCGTTCATCGTACGACTCTATTAAAACCGTTATCAGTAACCTTGTTGCAACTACCGAAGCTACTTTCCAGGGAGCGGAAGCTTTTGCCGAAAACATGGAAGCTCTAAAACACAACTGGCTGTTTAAATCATATTTTGAAGAAAGGGGTTATTGGGATAAAGCAGAGTATGCTAAAGAAATAGACGCTAAAATTGAAGAGCTTAACAGGAAGAATGCAGAGCTCGAAGATAAGCTTGATCAGTTAAGAGCGCTTGGTCTTAAAGTAAACGAGCTGGAGAAACCAACCGATAGCGATAAGCCGGAATAAAATGTTGTTTCTATTCTTTGCTAGAGGTTCCACCCGGATTATTTTGTAAACCAACTTTCCCATTTGGTAAAGGTTTCAACTCTGAAGGTCCTAAGGCATAAGTTTACTGTTCCTTCAGAAGGCAAAGAAATTATCACCCGACTTATTACCAAATTTGTTAAATGCTTTTAAACGTAATGAAACTTCCTTCCTCACCATGTTTTTTATTATTTTGCAAAGTTTAATCCGCCAAAAATTTGAGATAATGGATAAGAATAAAATCAGAAATATCAATAACAAAATAGTTGTAAAAGGCGCTCGCCAGCATAACTTAAAAAACATTGATCTTGAAATTCCGCGCAATAAGTTAGTTGTATTCACAGGCGTTAGCGGCAGCGGTAAATCATCGCTTGTATTTGATACGATATATGCGGAAGGTCAAAGACGTTACGTTGAATCCCTTTCATCGTATGCACGCCAGTTCCTGGAACGAATGAACAAACCTGAAGTCGACTTTATTTACGGCATAAGCCCGGCAGTCGCAATTGAACAAAAAACAGGCGCCCGAAACCCTCGCTCTACAGTTGGAACCAGTACTGAAGTTTATGATTATCTTCGTTTACTTTTCGCACGCATCGGTAAAACTATCTGTTTCGACTGCGATAAAGTTGTTAAAAAAGATTCCGTAAAATCCGTTTCGGAATGGCTTGAAGAAAAGGAAGACGGGGCAAAGTATTACCTTGGTTTTCCTATACACGCTCATGAAGGACGAACGGTAAAAGAAGAAACGGACTTGCTTAAGAAACGGGGTTTCTTCAGAATCTTTAATAAGACCAAGTTGATCGATCTGAATGAAACGAAAACCTTACCACGCTCAAAAAAGAATTTATACGTGGTTATCGAAAGGCTTAAGGTTAAGAAAGGAAGCGTGCGCGAAAAGCTTGCCGATTCAATCGAGACCACTTTCAAAGAAGGTGAAGGCAGGCTTGTTTTAATTGATGCGGAAACAAACGAAATCAACCTGTTCAATCAATTTTACGAGTGCTGCGGTATAAGATACGAAGAGCCTGAACCGCGGTTCTTTTCATTTAACAACCCATTCGGCGCCTGCCCGGTATGCCAGGGATTTGGGCGTACAATGGGATACGATATGAACCTCATTGTTCCGAATCCGAAATTATCTTTAACACAAGGCGCTATTGCCCCGTGGAGGACGGTTAAGTTCAGCAAACATTTAAGAGATTTGGTTCGCCTCGCGGATGATCATAGCATTCCTACCGAAGTTCCTTTCGAAAAGTTAAGCGAGGAACAGGTAAAACTGATTAAGAAAGGATTCAAAGGATTTGTAGGGATCGACAGGTTTTTTGAAAAGCTTGAAGAAAAAACCTACAAGATGCATATACGCATTCTACTGAGTAAATACAGGGGTTACACGAAGTGTCATGCGTGCAAAGGTTCGCGATTGCGCCGCGAGGCATTACAAGTAAAAATTGCGGAGAAGTCAATTCATGATTTGGTAGTTATGTCCCTTGAAGATGCTTCGAAATTTTTTAACACTCTACAGCTTACGGAATATGAGAAGATGATAGGCGAGCGGGTACTAAAAGAAATTCGGAAACGACTGCAATTTTTGAACGACGTTGGGCTGGGGTATCTTACAATGGATCGCCTGAGCAGTACATTATCAGGCGGTGAAACACAGCGTATAAATCTTGCTACTTCCCTTGGCTCCGCTTTGATGGGCACGCTATATGTTTTGGATGAACCCAGTATAGGTCTGCATCCCCGCGATAATGCACGGTTAATAAAAATATTAAAGTCGCTGCGCGATATCGGCAACACAGTGCTTGTTGTTGAACATGATTCGGAAATGATGCATGAAAGCGACTTGATAGTAGACATGGGTCCTAAAGCCGGCGTGGACGGCGGCGAAATTATCGCAATGCAGCCGTATAACGAATTGATAAAAAACAATAATTCGTTAACAGGCAGATACCTTTCCGGCGAGGCAAAAATACCGACTCCACAAAAGCGTAATACCGAATTATCCAAATCAATTACTATTAGAGGAGCGCGTGAACATAACCTGAAGGATATCGAAGTAGAAGTTCCTTTGAATAAATTCGTTGTTATAACAGGTGTAAGCGGTTCCGGGAAAAGTACGCTTATTCACGATATACTTTATGGAGGAATTGTTAAAAACTTCGGCGGCAACCCTAAAAGCATAGGACGATACGATGAAATAGACGGCATCCGTAATATTGATGAAATTGAAATTGTAGATCAATCGCCGATCGGTAAATCGCCCCGCTCAAACCCGATAAGTTATGTAAAAGGTTACGAACATATCCGCGAACTGTTTGCAGCTACCCCGCAATCACGTTCACGTGGCTATAAACCGGGATACTTTTCGTTCAACGTGCAGGGAGGACGGTGCGAAACCTGCCAGGGCGAAGGCTATGTGAAAATTGAAATGCAATTTCTTGCCGATTTATATCTTGAATGTGAAACGTGTAAAGGAACAAGGTTCAAAAAGGAAGTGCGTGATGTTACCTACAAAGGAAAAAACATTGTTGACGTTTTGGAAATGACTGTTGACGAGGCACACGAGTTTTTCAAACATCTGCCGAAAGTAAATAAATACCTGAAAGTGCTTTCGGATGTTGGACTTGGATATATCAAACTTGGCCAGCCTTCAAATACACTATCCGGGGGTGAAGCACAGAGAATAAAACTTGCTCTACATCTTTCGGCTCAAAAGGTAAACAAACATACTTTATTTATATTCGACGAACCAACAACCGGCTTGCATTTTGACGACATCAAAAAGCTATTGAATTGTTTTAACATGCTGCTAAGCAGTAACAATTCCGTTGTAATTATTGAACATAACCTGGATATTATTAAATGCGCTGATCATATTATTGACCTTGGCCCGGAAGCAGGTGAAAAGGGCGGCGAGATTGTCGCAACAGGAACACCGGAGGAAGTAGCGGAATGCGATGATTCTTATACCGCAAAATTTTTAAGAGAAGTATTGTAGCCTGCAAGTTTTATTTATGCATCCATATTAAATACATTACACAGAGTTTCACCGAGGAACACAGAGTTACTCAAAGAAAAAACATATTGTTAAATCCTCAGTGCATCTCCGTGAATCTTTGAGCGTCTCTGTGAAATAATTTTCAATAGGCGTCAAAGTCCATATCTTTACGACGACGACGATAATGATTAATCATCTACCCTACTTAATAAAAAAATATCGGGGAATTCTCCTCGACACCCTTATAACTTTATTCACAAACGCCAGCACTATTCTATTATACAGGGGAGAGCTTGAATTCTTTTATTATCTTTCGAACTGTTTTACAAATTCAAAACGCCAAACTATAATTATAAAGGGCTAGAATTGCATAAAAAAGATTTTTCTAAAGACGTATCTTCGGAAGCAATCTCATATGAATTTTCTGCCGGTGCTTTTCAGGATCGCGAGCTTGTTAGCGGCATTACAATTGACAGCCCAGCTTCAAAAGACTTAGATGATGGAATATTCCTGAGTAAACGGGGAGATAATTTTTTAGTTCAGGTATCAATTGCAGATGTATCCACGCTTGTTAAGCCCGGTTCATCAGTATTCAATGAAGCTCTCAACCGGCTTGAAACCCGCTATTTCCAAAACTATAATATCCCCATGCTACCTGAAATATTATCCGAAAAAAGGTTGAGTTTACTAGAAGATGAACCCAGGCCGGCCCTGACATTTGAAATCGAAATTTCACCTGATTTCGTAATGCAAAATGTATCCGTGAAGGAAACCTTGTTCCTTAACAGAAGGCGTTTAAGCTATGCCGCTTTCGATCATGTTATTGCTCATCAAAAGGATGATCCCGATTATGGTATGCTGGTCGAATGCAGTAATCTTTCCCAGCTTCTTTTGGAAAAACGGCGTCAAAACGGTGCATTGGCAATTTACGACCTTAAGCGCCTTATTTTTACGACCGAGGAAGGAGTTATTCTACCGTTGCAAGATCAGCGTGCTCATAAGGCAAATATTGTGGTTCAAGAATTTATGATATTGACTAATTCGGCCGTTGCCCGTCTTTTTGCCGATAAAGGAATTCCACTACTTTATAGAAATCATACCATTAAACAAAATTCACCCGGGCGCGAAGAAATTATTTCACAGTTCAACTCAGCTATACTTAATCCCAATCTACTAAATGCCTTGAGACGTCGCAGCGGGTATTGGTTCAACAAAGCCACTTATGATCCCGTTCTAAAGGGACATTTCGGTTTGAACGAAGCAGCTTATACTCATGTAACTTCGCCGCTTAGACGAATGCCTGATTTAATCAACCATTGTCAAATTAAAAATTACCTTTCGGGAAAGGAGCCATTTTTTACTCACGATGAACTTTTAAGTTTTTCGGGAAATATCAATAAAAAAATGCTGCAAATAAGAAACGATAGAAGCGCATTCTTTAAAGACAAGGCTCAAGAAAAAATGCGATTCTTCTTAAACCATCTTACGCATGAAGAATTAGTAGAAATGAAAACAACCGAATTCAAACAACTTCTTAAAGAGGCGGTTTTTCAGAATGTCGTTAGCGATAGACTTGAGCAGGCGCTTCTTAAACGCATGGAATCGGATAGTATCGATCCGAGTCATCTTTACACAATTCTTTTCGGCTCAGGCGATGAAGATGAAAAGTGGCAAAACATTAGGCGGAAAGCTTTGGAATTTGCAAGTGAGAAAGTGGGTTATTGCAGCCAGATATTGAACTTCGATATTCAAAATGGAAAACTTACCGGGTATGAAACCGACATTGTTGAAAACAGTAACGGTTTTATTGCCAGAATTATCGGCACACTGGAAGGAACCGAGGTTTCAACAACTTTATATGCAACCGGAGCAAGCAAACAAGAAGCGCAGCATAAAGCCGGTTACGACTTTTTAAGGGGGTTACTGGATAACTCGCTGGTTCCGTCTTCTCAAACCAGAATGCCTAAAGAGCCGAGTCAGGCAATAGGTAAACCTTCAAATACAAAGTTAGAAGAGAACTACGTAGGAAAACTAACCGAACTCTGTTCAGTAAACAAAGATTGGTCGATGCCGGCATATAATTTCCATTCAACCGGTCCAACGAATAAACCGATTATTACTTGTGAATGCATCTTAACAACAGATAAAACCACTATAAGAGAATCTGCTAAAGGCGGCAGCAAAAAAATCGTAAAACAATTAGCTTCGAAAAAGATCTTAGATGTTGTTAAGGAAAGAGGGCTGTATGTTCCTGAAAAGGCGCCGGAACCGGAGCAGCCCATTCGGGCTGAATACGAAGCTGAGAGAAATTATGTCGGGTTATTACAGGAGGCATGCCAAAAAAACAAATGGGATTTACCCGATTATAATTATAACCAATCGGGCGAGGCACATAATCTTGTATTTAAGTGTACTTTGGTATTCAAAAAAGAGGAAGGAGTTTTAGAATTTAACGGCGCTGCTGCTTCAAAAAAAGTTGCAAAACAAATTGCCACCTTCAACTGCTTAAAATATATTTATTCTGTTTAATACATTTAAACTACCTCGTATAAAGAGAACGAGACTAGTTTTGAATCTTTCCTGGGCGCTTCGCTGTTATGAAAACATAATTTATTTGGTTTCCATTCACTAATTTAAAAACCACAAAGTTCACAAAGAAGGCACTACGAACACAAAGAAAATATATTGCTAATTACTTCGCGAACTTAGCGAATCCTTTGTGTTCTCCGTGGTTAAGAATATTTTTCAAGAGTTGAAGTGGTATCCACGAAGTTAAGAGAAGTAATGTAGTTTTTATATTTTGGGAAACCACAAAGGTCCTAAAGAATGCTCAAAGAACACGAAGAAAAAAGATTTTCGGTTCCTTTGTGAACCTGGTGAATCCTTTGTGTTCATTGTGGTTAAAAAAATTAGGGGCTACAAAGTGATGGGGAAGAGGTTGAAAACCTGTGTTACTTTAAATGCAGCAATACTTCTTTTTGTTTTTCTTTGAATGAAAGAGTTATTTTTTCATACTTTCCAATATCACCTTGTATTTGGATAATATTTATCCCGCTTTGCAGAGATTTTTTCAGCAGTAGTTCTTTTTCTGTACTTTCTACTCCTTCCAGCCTCAGTTCATCACGAATTGCTGAATTTATCAAAATAAACTTGTGGCCGTTTTGACTAATCAATGTTGGGCGCTGACTATATTTACTTTTTTCGTATAATGATTGCAGAGAAGGAATTATTACGGATTTTATTTCTGATTGGGAAGAACTTTCATTCCAGTATCTATCCAGTGATTTAACGGTGTAATGGTAATTAAGCTTGTTAGGCTTGCTAATACTGAACGACAACCGGTTTTGGTTAGACGGAATAATTTTAAAGAGATTATTCGATGTAGCTGCATCATTAATGTCCCTCGAGGAGAACAGCGCGTAGTATTTTACGTCGTTTTTATTTTTCATTCCTCCCGGCATATTCCACGACAAATTAATTTTATTTAAAACAGCATCTAATACTGTTGCAGTTAAATTCTCCGGTGCAATCGGAT
>JANQLA010000231.1 GCA_028280855.1 Melioribacteraceae bacterium | reverse complement strand
GAAGCGCAGAAAATTGTAGGATTCGATGAATCACGAAAAGCATTTTGGGAGGAACTGATAGTTCGACGCGAACTTACCGATAACTATTGTTTTTATAATAACAACTACGATAACTTTGACGGCTTGCGCGACTGGGCCAAGAACACATTGAACGAGCATCGAAAGGACAAAAGAGATTTTATCTATTCTAAAGAAGAGTTCGAAAATGCTGCCACACATGAAGACCTTTGGAATGCCGCGCAAATGCAGCTTGTTAAGTTGGGTAAAATGCACGGTTATATGAGGATGTACTGGGCAAAGAAAATTCTTGAGTGGAGCGAGTCGCCTGAAACCGCGATTGAAATTGCAATTTACCTTAACGATAAGTACTCCCTTGATGGACGAGATCCAAACGGGTATGTTGGCGTAGCATGGTCAATCGGCGGAATACATGACCGTGCATGGACGGAACGACCCGTTTACGGCAAAATTAGATATATGAATTACAACGGTTGCAAACGCAAGTTTGATGTGAGGAAATATATCGAGACGTTGAGCTAAAATTAATTACGGTTTAAAAAAATCCGATCTTTTTAACATTGGAAAATGTTTTTTGTTCAAAGTCCATAGTTTCATATCGTAGAATTTGGCTGTAGCTGCATTAAAAGCATCAGCTAATTCCACTGCATGGCTTTTATAATATTTGTTTATAAATTCTCCAGTGATTTTTCCGATAGTTTTTTCGATTAGAGCTATGTGGATAATATTAAAAAGCACCTGAATTTTTTCAATCTCTTTTGGTCTGGCTCCAGCATATATTTCGGCAACTGAAATGGGAGAAGAGTAAAAATAATATGATTCTTTGTTTCTTTTAAATTGAGTTACGATTTCGTTGTGTCCCCTTAGAATCCAAATTAGAATATCACTGTCGAGTAAAATCTTTTCCATAAAGCCTCTCTAATCTATCACTTTTTCTCAGGTTACGAATGTACTCATCAGTGTCGAAATCTCTGTCGCTCCAAATCCCTGCAATTTCATCTATAGGAATGGGAGCTCTTTCTTTTTTTAACAGTTTTTCTCTCAATATTTCTCGAATGATTTGTGAAATCTTTTTATCCTGAATTTTGCTTTGAATCTGAAGTTCGTTTTTAAGTTCGTCATCTAAATAAATTTGTGTCCGTGTCATTTCATACTCCAATAGTGATGTACAAATATACATCACCAAACACACTAAATCAAAACCAGCAACTTGTAACACTCCATAACCTTTATGGAATTATTTTTATTTCGGAATAACAAATTAGAGGAAATAAAAATCATTAATCCAGCTCATCCGTCAAGCTCTTTACGATTTACAGGAAGTTCTTTTTAAGTTACTATTCAGTCATATTGAAAACCATATAAACTCATTATGAAGATGCAAAAGTTCACAAGGCAAAATTTCTACAAGACTTTACGATTATCTACTGAACTCCGAGATATCCTGTGGTCTTGTATATCGCTCTTCAGGGCTTTTCAGCTTTCTAGTATTTTTCTTTTTTTTGCTCGTTATGCGTATTTTTCTAAGATCACAAACATATTTTTCAGGATCAATATCACGCTTTTTCCAAAGGACGGCTATTTACCTCGTTGACCTTATAGATTGTTCGAACTATGAAAAATCATTATTCTGTATAAACACAAGTAAACATTTTTTATATTTGTGGAAACTTCAGAGAATTAGATATGGATACATTACTAAACAGGATTACTATCAATCCTGAAATCTGTCACGGAAAACCGACTATCAGAAATATGCGCTACCCGGTTAAAATGATTCTTGACTTATTAGCATCAGGGATGACAACAGACGAGATTATTGAGGATTATCCGGCGATTGAACCAGATGATATAAGAGCTAGCTTAGCTTTCGCATCGAAACTTACGAAGATCAAGTCCATTCATAAAATTGTAGCATGAAGTTTTTAATTGATGCACAGCTGCCTTTCGACTTAAAAAAAAATACTGTCCGAAAAGGTTTTGACTTCATCCACACCGATGATTTACCAAATAAAGAATTATCGTCTGATATAGAAATAATTAAGTTTACTTCCGCGTCAAACAGAGTAATTATAACCAAAGATTCAGATTTTGTTGACTCGCATTTCCTAAAATCGTCTCTCCAAAAGTTACTGATTGTTACAACTTGAAATATTAAAAATAAGCTCCTGTACAAGAAATTTGATCGTAATATTGAACAAATAAAAGAGTTATTCAATCACTGCGATCTTGTCGAAATGGATAATGATAAGATTATCGGTCATTCCCCAAATTAATCTGGCTAAATTTGTTTCTGAGCTCAAGTTTATCTTTAATGAGATTTGGGAAATTGAAATTTATTTGATTTTTGAATATTCGAATTTCTACGGACTACCCTCCCGGATTTTTCGGCGCTTCTTCCCAAGCTTCAATAAATTCTTTAGATTGTTTAGAAGAGTGCAAAAATGCGAACCGCGCAACCGTCTTTCCGACCGAAGTTAGTCGTTTAGCGAGATGTTCGTCTTTAGGTTTACCGTCGGAATCAAAAGCTTTCCACGCTTCCGGAATTGCGACTTGTTCAGGTACAACCCACGCATGCAAAGCACGGCCAATGAGGCGCAGTGAATTCAATGCATAAAGCCCCCCTATAGAACCACCCGAAACACCTATCAATCCGATCATCTTTCCTTCGAATTCATCGAAACCCATTAAATCCATTGCATTCTTTAACACTCCGGAGAAACTTCCGTGGTATTCAGGTGTTGCCAAAATCAAACCTTGTGAGGACTTCATTAAGTCGCTAAGTCTTTTAACATCAGGGAATCTTTCACCAATATCTTTCGAGCCATCACAAAACGGGAGATCATAATTGTTAAGGTCAACCACTTCTGTTTCAGCGCCTGTTTCTTGCGCCCCTAACAATGCAGTCTCTAAAGCTTTGCGCGTATTACTGTTTTTATTAAGACTTCCGCAGATTCCAACCACTTTAACCTTCTTCTCATTCATAGATCATCTACCAAACTGTTTTAAACAAACCTAATTTTATCTTTGTATTTAATTCCGACACATTCTAAATGCTACTTATCCGTGAACTTCCGAAAACCCCAACTCGCCGTTAAAAGTATATAGATTTTCTGTCTTTATGAAATCGAATCCTGCCGCATGGACTTTTTCAAGCAGACTCACAACATCTTTCTTTTCGATAGTTTTCCACTCACCCGTCCAAAACCTGCAGCGCCAGTGGTCTGTACAGAAAGTTTCCGGCAATCCTTCGGGGTAAACTTTAATGCCGCGGTTTGTAATCACTTTTAACTGTAAATCGCCTGAGGTTACTTTGGATAAAGCATCACCCAGTTCACCCGGTAAACCGTTATCCCATTCGAGGAAAACATCAACGCCGACCAGTTCTTTTTTATCTCTAACTTTCTTACTATGGTACGATTTAATTTCTTTTGGAGCAAAGTAATGAGCGTCTTTTAACTCATGCGGCGTTTCACCTAAATGGTTGATAACCGCATCAGCAAATTCATTTGTACCTACACGAACTTTGCTTATTCCTCTTTCGAATATATCGCCGGTGTGATAACCTTCTTCAATTGTGCGAAGCCATGCATTATGCACTTTTGCCGCCGCTTCAACTTCGTGAATGTGTACAAGCATCATAACAGCACCAAGCAATAAACCGGACGGATTAGCAATATTCTTTCCCGCAATGTCGGGAGCCGAGCCGTGAATCGCTTCGAACATTGCAAGATGCTCACCTATGTTGGCAGAACCGGCAAGACCAATTGATCCGGCAATTTGGGCTGCAACATCGCTAAGTATGTCGCCGTAAAGGTTCGGCGTAACAATAACGTCGAACATTTCAGGAGTGTCTGCCAAGCGTGCGGCACCAATGTCGATTATCCAGTTGTCGGTTTCAATTTCGGGATATTCTGCTGAAATCTCGTTGAAAACCTGGTGGAATAAACCGTCGGTAATTTTCATAATATTATCTTTTACAAAACATGAAACTTTTTTACGGTTGTATTCCATTGCGTATTCAAAAGCATACCTGATAATTTTCTCGCAGCCCGGTCGGCTGAACAGCTTTAAGCACTGGTAAACCTGGTCTGTTTGACGATGCTCAATTCCGGAATACAAATCTTCTTCATTTTCGCGGATGATAACAACGTCCATGTCGGGATGTTTAGTCCGGATAAACGGTCGGTAAGATACACAAGGACGAACATTAGCATATAGCCCGAACGCTTTGCGAGTTGTAACATTAAGGCTCTTGTATCCACCTCCGCGGGGAGTAGTGATTGGAGCTTTCAAAAATACTTTTGTTCTTCGAAGCGACTCCCACGCACCCGGATCCATCCCGGTTTCAATTCCCTTTAAGTATTGCTTCTCACCTATTTCAATTTCTTCGTATTCTAAATTTGCACCTGCTGATTCAAGTATATTTAGTGTCGCGTCCATTATCTCAGGTCCAATACCATCACCGCGTGCGATTGTAATTAGTTTTTTATCAGACATGTAGAACCTTTCCATAAATTCATTATTTAATAGGACGAAAGATATGAATTTGTTATCATTAAAACTGACCATCACGAAATCAGAATTTTGATTACACGACTTATTGTAAACACATATAAGCATTCTAAAGTAAAATCCAGATTCGCGTTTGATATCGGCAAGCATTTACAAATAAGCAACAGTGTGAAAAAATTCTTTATTTACTGCTCCAATGTGAATCTGTTAACTCCAGAACCCGAAAGTGAATCATATTGCTCTTTGCGCTTGTATTTAGAGAATAATTGATTTACTTTTTTATGCTCTTGTAGACATTATAGAAATTGGGATAAATCGAAAGAATTAACAAGAGATGTTCTTTCGACACATTAAACGAAGTATAGAGTAAAACTTTTTCCATCTCTACAGGAAAATTAATAATATGAGCAAACACATTGGCATAGTGGGATGCAGTTATGAAGGCGCAGCACTTTGTTATCAAACAATCTGTAATGAAGGATCAAAATATTTGGGAGAACACTCACACCCGGAAGTAAGTCTGCATACGCATCCATTAAGCCGGTACATGGATTTCATTAGAAAAGACGATTGGCAAGGGGTAGCAAAATTGATGGTATCTTCAGCCGAAAAATTAACTGAAATCGGTGCGGAAATTTTAATATGTCCCGATAACACAATTCATCAAGCATATTCAATTGCGAAGGAAGCTATTTCAACCAAATGGCTGCATATTGCGGAAGAAGTGACGTTAAAAGCTGTTGAAGAGAACTATAGGAAATTAGGAGTACTAGGCACAAAATATTTAATGGAAGGACCCGTATACCAAGAGGTATTAAAGAAAAACAATCTCAAACATGAAATACCTAGCGAAGAACAACGAAACAAAATTAACGACATCATATTCAATGAATTGGTTTATGGGATAATTAATAGTGGATCAAAGGACTATTTCTTGGGTGTAATAAACGATCTTAAGCTGTTAGGATGTGATTCAGTTGTCCTTGGATGCACTGAAATACCGTTGATTGTGCTCCCCGATGAATCGCCACTCCCAACACTTGATTCAACCAGAATACTGGCAAGAGCTGCTTTAAAATATGCGACATACTGAACTTAGGCCTAAGTAATAATATGGACCAGCAAGTTGGGAAATGAAGCTTTCCCAAACAATATAGAATTTTGAGCTAGAATTTTTGAATGAAATTACTAGGATAAAAAGTTGTGTTCAGATTTCTGAATAAGTATCAAATATTTGACGGGTTTTATTGCAAAAGACTAGCTAAAGTAATAATGTGTCGTTTTTAAGCGGGAATAAATGTTGTTGCTGAACCTTAAATAATTTTTGTAAGCTAAAAATTTGAAAGAAATAGTACGCTCAAGAAAATAATTCTTTTGTCAATTCTTTTTATTACGATTTCTTGTGAAAGTAATAAAATTACTGCCCCGACTGTGTTAACCGCACATGAACTATGGCAATCAAAGAAAATTAGCAGCTATACTATTGACCAGAAGAAATTTTGTTATTGTCCTGACGCAAATACACCTGTGCGCATAACAGTTAAAGCCGATACTATTTTCAGCATTATTGAAATTGCCGACAACCAACTATTAGACAAAAACTACTTTCTATCCATTAATTCAATGTTTGAGATGATTGCAGCGGAAGAGTATGATTCAATCGTTGTTCGCTATAATAAAGAATTCGGTTACCCTGAATTTCTTGATATCGATCCACAATTGCGCCCTGTAGATGGAGGAGTACTCTATGAGACTTCGAACCTGCAAATAAATTAATGTCTCATGCGGAGAAAGTAGCATATATTTTGTTTCGCACAGATGTTTCTCTGGGCCAGCAATGATTGTTCCGGCAGTGCATTGGCTTTCAAGTATACTAAAATTTACCTGGCAATCATTTGATCAAGATCATCTTCTTCGATTGCACAAAATTTCCAATTACAATTTTATACAGATACAGTCCGCTGCTTAATTTGCCGGCGTCAAATTCTACGGAGTAATTTCCGGGAGTTTGTCGTTCATCAACCGGTGTAGCTACTTCGTTTCCAAGTATGTCATATACTTTCAACGTCACGTTTTGATATTGATCAAGAGAATTTATTTGCAATTTATCTATTGCTATTTGATATTTAATTGTTGTGCTCGGGTTAAACGGGTTGGGGTAATTTTGTGAAAGATAAAATTGCTCAGGTAATCTTTCGTCATTCAAAGATGTAATTGTTCCGTCAACCTCTGCTATTAAGCTGTAATATTCGTATGTACCGTCGGTATCTATTTGCTTTAGTCTGTATTGTAAATCTCCCGAAGGCGGATTTCCATCTACAAATTCATATTCCTTTAGTGAGTTGCTGTTGCCTTGCCCTTGCACAAATCCTATCGCCGTGTAACCTTCGAGGTTACCATCAGCTGGCTGGGTATCTAAACCTCGAAGGTTTCGGCGCTCGACTTGAAATCCATAATTATTTACTTCAGTTGCAGTTTCCCAAGTCAATTTGACTACACCGTTATCTAATATTGCAGTAAAGGAAATAAGCTCAACAGGCAGTATCCCCTGTGCTACCCAAAACTCGTATGCTCCTGAGTCTATTGTGCCGTTTCTCTCTGCGCCTCTTGCATCGGTGGTTGTCTCATCAAAACCTGTTGTGCCGTTATCTTTTGCCAAACTTCCAGAACCCGTTATCGACAAAGTTCTTACGCCGTTTAAGGTATTGTTTGCTGCCAATGAGCTTGCTATACCTGATGAGTTGGTCCCTTGGTTAACGTCATCTGTTGCTATTGTTGAAAATGTAGGCGTATCTCTGAAAATATTTCCACCTCGCGATGTTTGGGTAGAAGTACCTATTGCTCTTACTGAAACATGAGCGTCGGCAGAACTTCTATCAAAAATATTGTTATGTAGTATTAATGTATAACCGTTATTTGAGGCATCAATATCCTGCCCCCAGGTGTTGTTACCACCGGATGCATTGTTAAAGAATGTACAATTAGTAATCGTTACAACGGGCGTTCCTGTTGAAAAACCCTCTACTCTAATTGCCCCGGCTTCATTTACGGATGAATTATTAAAAAATGTGCAACTTGTAATACTAACCGTGGGGGATGTAATAATAGCCATTACTCCGCCGACTATTGCGCTTCCTGTAATTGAGTTTCCCGTAAAAGTACAATTCAATATCGACATATCGTCTAACACAGTAAGCGCTCCTCCATATTCAAAGGGAGCGCCGCCGCCGTCGGCATTATTATTGGTGACTTCGCAATTAATTAACTGTACCGTTCCTGATTCATGGAAGATTGCTCCGCCACCCCCAAAATTAATTCCTCCGAAATTTATGCTTTCTTCGCCGGCTTTACCGTTAGTAAGTAAAACATCCCTTATTACAACTGAGCCGGAAGTATTAATATGAAATATACCCGAAGTTCCCCCGCCTGAGATTGTAAGAACATCCGCGCCTGGACCGTCTATAGTTATATTTTTGTTAATTTCGATATTGGAAGATAAAGTTATAGAAGTAACACTCCCATTAAATTCAATTGTATCCCCGTTGTTTGCATCCAAAACAGCCTGTCTTAAAGTTCCTGCCCCGCTATTGGCAGAACTTGTTACAGTTATAGTAGCCGCAAAAGTTATTGTTGATAAAAAGAACGTAATTATGAGACACAAAAAATTTATGAAAGATGTATAATTTTTCATCTTGAACCCGCAGTTTTGTAAGTAAAGTAAGTGGGATAAATTGAATACCAATAAAAACAGAATGGCTATGAAAAACACTTGTTACTGGTAGGGATTATTTCGCAAATAGTACTAAATGTCCTAAAAAGTGTTGAATGATATTGAAAAAATGCAGAATGTTGGGGGTTTGTAAAAGCTCTAAGTATTCATTTTTTGCTTTTTGAACTGATATGGCGTTAAACCGGTAAATTCTTTAAATGCTTTATGAAATGCAGATTTTGACTTAAAGCCGGTCATCTCAGCTATTGCCTCCACGGTATAGTGATGATAAGAATTATCAGTTAACATTTTCTTCGCTTCTTTTACCCTGTAATTATTAATAAGGTTGTTAAAATTTTGTTTGTAATTAGAATTTATCAGTTTTGAAAGATCGGTTTTGTTTGTACTTAAAGCTGCCGCTAATTTGCTCAACGAGATATCTGGGTTTAAATAAATTTTCTCCTCTTTCAATAAGCTTTTGAGCTTTAAAATTTTGGGATTCTCAAAACCGTAACTAACTTCATCTTCTTCCATTTGATAAGATTTCGTGGTGTCGTTACTTTTTAGATTTGCAAAATGCTTACTGACTTTGGTAATTGATATAAATGCGGCAATAATAAAAATGCCCAGTATAGAAAACAAAAGTACGGTGCTATATGAAAAATTGGGATTCGTGATCACTGCGCTTTGTATTTCATCTCCCCATATCCCGTTGGCATTGCGTGTACTCAAAAATATTATATACTCTCCGTATGAAAGATCATTCAAAACAAATTGATTGAAATTAGTGTAAAATGTTTTTTCTTCTTTTGTACCTGTGTTTACTAACCTTATCCTATTTTTATTCTGTTTTTCATCTATAAACGAAACACCTCTAAAATGAAGCGTCAATGAATTAACTTGATCGTCAAACTCCACGTCGGTTTTCAACTCATATTCTTTGCCGTTATCGGTTACAATATAAAGAAACATGGAAAGAGGTTTTATTACCTGTTCGGAATTTATTTTCGAATAGCGCGAAAGCCCCCCGTTTGTTCCTATCCAGAAAGAACCATGCCTATCAACCTTTCCGGCAGCCCTGTTTGTTTCGGCGCCGGCAAGCCCGTCATTTGTTCCGTATTTATAATGATTAGTACCATCCAACTTTATGACACCGTTATCCAACCCAAACCATAAATTATTGCTTGAATCTGGTTGTATAAAAAAAACGGGCTGATCAATCCGAAAGTCGTTGTCGATAAACTTTACCAGTTTGTCGTCCTCAACTATATAAAGTCCATCCAGTGTGCCCGCTAAGATATCACCGTTTGTGGTTTGATGTAAAGCAAAAATACTATTAGCTCTTGAGAGCTCCGAGCTGATTGTATTTGTGATACCGTCTTCAAGAATTATCACTCCATTGAGCGCCGTTCCCAAAAGCAGGCTGCCTTCTTTCGTTGAATTAATTATCCTGATAAAATCATTCTCGTAAAAAAGATTTTTTCTTTGCAATTTGCTATTTACCAATTGGTAAAGTCTATGCCCGGCGCTCGCCCAAACATTCCCTCTCCTATCCCGGTGAACTGAAAAATAATCGTAAACCTCATCTTCAAAACTATACCATTTTATGTTCCCGTTTTTATCTATTTCACCCAACCCGTAAGTTTGTGAAACAAAAAGTATGTTGCCCTTATTGTTCCGGGTTATGCTCAAAACTCTTGAATGATTCTTTTCAATAGGCAAGCTATTCATAAAATCTATAGTTTTTATCCCGTCGGCATTAACCAGACTTATACCGTTGTTGTGTCCCAGTAGCATTGTACCGTCTTCAAAAAATTCAATTGCCGAAACTTCCGTTGCTAGTAACTCGTCCTCTTTGGGAAAGCTGTCAAACCGGGATTTTCGAATTTTATGAACTCCCCTGTTATTAGTTGTCCAAATATTTTCCTCGCGGTCTATAAAAATTGAATTGGCGCCATCCCTGTAATGAAATTTTTCCTTGTCAAAATTATTGACGCTTCCGGTTATTTTGTTTACATAAACAAGCATATGTTTTTCGCCTACGTAAATAAACTCATCATCCGCTTCAATATCGCATCTATTGCCTTCAATACTAATTTGACGTGACAGGACATTCAGTTTTTCATTTTCCAAAGAGCCTAGCCATCCGTCTCCAAGCAACCAAATTACAAGTTTCTTACTTGCTGATGAACCTGTTTCCTTTATTGACAAGTTCAGGATATTGCCGGGTACAAGTTTGATAAATTCCGGGGAACTGTTTTTCGTATCATAAAAGTACAAACCTAATTCAGTGGCTACATATAACTTATTTTCAGAAAGCTGTAGGCTATTTACTTTTATTGGCGAAGGCTCACCGGGAAAAGTTAGATTGAGCCATTTATTATCTTTAAATAAAAATATCCCGGCAGACTCGGTTCCAACATAAATTTCCGTTTCATCATTATCGTATTTTACATCTATCGAAGTTAAATTGACTTCACTATTCGATGGTTTGGCGATGGGTGGGAAAGCTTTCCAATTGCCGTTATCATAGTATATGATATCTTCTTTCCAGCTAATAGGAAGCGCCCATATGTTTCCTTTCCGATCTTTAAGTAATTTCCTGTACCTTGCATCTTCAACGTTTTCGGATAAATGTTTGATCTCCCAGTTGAGACCGTCATAAGTAAAAATTTCATTGTCGGAAACGAACCATAGAACACCCGAATTATCCTGCAAAACATCGCTAACGCTCAAATGCGGCACCCCATCTTCAAGCGTGTAAGATTTTACGGTAAATTCCTTTGCCGAAATCTTTAATATGAATACGGGCAATAGCAGGTACAATATTATTAAATATTTTACTTGTAGCTTCACGAACCTTTTCATCAATTTCATTTACTAAACTAAAATATAGTTGGCGCAGGGGCTTTTTGCAAGTGCCTGAATTAGTCTATCCAAAAAGCGACAACTGCTTAATAGTCGGATTTACAAAATGGGCTGTTGATAAACCGGCTCCCCTGTTTTTGATTCCCGCTTTAATTCTGGAAACCCTGAACAATTGGGCTATTTGCTCGGCCATTACTCCCGTACCCTTGCCTCTAACAAAGAAACTTGAGTCATATAATTTGCCTCCGTAAAGCTCCGTAAGGCGGTTAAGTACTTTCTGTTTACGATCAGGGAAATGCCTTTCGAGCCAGCCTTCAAACAATTCTTTCAGGCCAAACGGAAGTCTTAATAAAACATAACCTGCGCTCCGGGCACCAGCTTCCGAGGCTTTTCTTAATATTTGCGGCATCTCCTGATCTGTTAATCCCGGGATAATGGGGGCAACCATTACACCGGCAGGTATTCCAGCTTTTGTCAGTTGTTCAATTGCATTCAATCGCATAGCCGGTTTTGAAGTACGCGGTTCCATAACCGTTGCCAGCCTATTGTTCAAAGTAGTAATCGAAATAAAAACAAAAGTTGCATTTAGCCCTGCCAACTCGGTTAATATATCAATATCTCTTGTAACAAGATGATTTTTCGTAATAACACAAACCGGGTTGCGGAATTCTCTAAAAACCTTCAAACATTTGCGCGAGACCTTAAGATGTTTTTCAAGCGGCTGATACGGGTCGGTATTCCCGCTTAAAAGAACCGTCTGAGGTTTCCATTTTTTTGAAGCCAATTCTTTTCGCAATAATTTTGCCATATCTTTTTTCACTAAAATCTTCGTTTCAAAGTCTAATCCTGCCGACAAACTTAGGTACTCATGGGTTGGACGCGCATAGCAGTAAATACATCCGTGTTCGCATCCACGGTACGGATTTATGCTTGCTTTCCCGTAAATATCCGGACTGTCGTTGTAGCTAATAACTGTTTTTGAATTGTCATAAAAGTATTCTGTTTTAGGCTTAAAAACTTCTTCTAACGGCTCCTGAGTATCCTGTACGTACTCAATCTTCTCAAACCTGTTGACGGGGTTGTCAGTAGTTCCTCTTCCCGCGGCAGATTTCCTGCGTAAGGTTTTCTCGATTCCCATTAATGTGCTTCCTTTCCCGGCTTAGCCGAAAAAAATATGAGTGATTTGAATGTAATTAGATTAGCAGTTACAGAAGTTATAAATCGCTGAGTTTATAGTCGACATGTAATAAAAAAGCAAAAAGCTAAACTGCGGAATAAATTTAACACGGTCTTTAGATTAATTCAACTCAAATTCTTGTTGATAACAAAAATTGGATGTTTGCGACCGGCCTTATCGAATTGTCTCGTCTTAATAAATTCATTTGCCTCTTTACAATTGATGATTCCGCTTCTGGTTTATAAAAATAATATAGTATACTTGACATCCAATTGCGCTTGTAGGCTCCCGGCGATTGCTGTTCATTTGCAACAACGACGAGCATGGAATCTTTAAGGGTCTATCCTTTCGATCGAGACGAAAGGCGATTAAATTGAATATTGAACGAGAAAGGTGAGGGACAGAAACCATACCTGTGAAGTTTCCCGAAGGATAAACACCTGTAGAGTTTCGGATGGTAAATGTGCATTTGAGCTTAAGGCAAAGCCTAATCCGTTATTAGAAAAAACTTACTGACAGATCGACTAAGAGTCCGTAATGTTTATCCAATTCTGAGCTATAAAAAAATCAGATCCCAACGGACTCTTAGCTATAATTCAGTAAAGTCATTCAGTTATTTGCATAGCTTTAACTAGTCCTAATCTTTTCCGATAGACAATCCGCGCTTAATAGTAGAATCGATATTCTAATTTTTAACTTCATGACAGTGCTTATTTTATTAGTGTCATTTTCAAAGTTTCTACAAAGTCACCCGCTGTTAGTCTATAAATATAAAGCCCTGAAGCCATCTTATCAGCGCTAAATGTTACCTTATAATTCCCCGGGGATTGATATTTGTTTACCAATTGGGAAACTTCGTTTCCGAGGATGTCATAGATTTTCAGGGATACGTGTTGGACTTCGACTGCATCGACAACAGGGATGGAATAAGCTATGGTTGTCGATGGATTAAACGGATTCGGGTAATTTTGTGATAAGCCGAATTGTGTCGGTAATGTTTCTTCATTAATAGATGTTACATTTGCTTCAACTTCTACTATAGTGCTGAAATACTCGTAAGAACCGTCAAAGTCTATTTGTTTTAGTCTGTACTGCAAATCTTCAGAAGGAGGATTATCATCAACGAACACATATTGCTTTGGCGAATTGCTGTTACCGTGTCCATTCACAAAACCAATTTTTTCCCATTTCCCGGATTCAGGTTTACGCTCTACATCGAACCCGTAATTGTTTACTTCTGCAATTGTTTCCCAGAATAACTCAACGCTGCCGTCTACTTTTGTTCCGGTAAAAGCTGTAAGCTCTACGGGTAAAGGCGAAAAATTATCCGTAACTGTAAATGTATACGTTGTTCCCGCTCCTATTGCTGCCAGAGTGTTTTTTGTAATTGATCTTGAAGAAGCGTCTTGATTAGAACCACTTACATCAGACCACTCGCTGCCGTTATAAGACCATATCCTCATAGCAGTTAAAGTCTTGCCGTTGTCATCATCAGCAACCCATGCTAAGGTCAAATTCCTGTCATTACTTGAGTAAGCATTAGTTGGAGTAACTTCCCATTTCCTGTTAATCCCTGAGTTTGCTCCTACATTAACAGCAGCGCCGGTTCCGGCAACTCTTTTAACGGTTACACTTCCCAATGCATCCGCACCGGCAGTAATGGAAATACCTATTCCACCGAAACCGGAGCTTGATGCCGCACCAACTGTTTCTGCCACTTCCAAATTACCCTGAACATAAGAGCCGGCAGATTCCGTTAAGTTACCCGAGGTTCCCTGCCAGGTTAATGTATTACCGGATGTATTCAATATACCGTTTGAGCAGGTTAAAGTATTTGTTACCGTTAAGTTACTTTGAAGAGTACTACCGTTAACATTATTTAAAATAAATGTATGAAGACTTGTTACACTGCTAGGAAGTAAGACGCCCACTGCATTGCCTGCAATTGTTATCTGCGATCCAGCCCCGGATGTTGCGACTAAATTGGTTGGAGTACCGGTTATTGCATTTTTGATTGTAAGTGAATTTCCACCTACCGTAAATGTTCCGCCTAAATTAAGGGTACCGTTAATATTAATATTTCCGCCTAGTACCACTGCTGCGGAAGTTGTTACATCATTCAAAGCTGTTGCGCTTGATGGAACTTCGGCACCAGTTGTAACGGCGCCTGTATAATTCACGTCAACTGTACCGGAAAAAGTAACGGTTCCGGAATTAGTGAATGTCCCGCCAGAACGGTTTATCGTTACCCCGTCTGAAAAGGTTAATGTGCCGTTATTGGTAAAAGTTCCGGCTGTTTGCGTTAAGGAGCTGCTAATTATTGGTGTGCTACCACCGTTTACAGAAGCATCACCGTTTATTTCCAGGTTTCCAAAGCTGCTACCCGCCGTAATCGTTACGCCTCCGCCGCCGGCTAATGCTATTTTACCGTTTCCTGTATGAGCACCGTTATTAGTGATGCTACCGTTTACCGTTAAAGTATTTCCGTCGTCATCTAACGAGCTTCCGTTATTAATTGTCAAATCAGCAGCAATTGATTTGTCTGAATGAAGAGATACTCCATTTGAGTTATCAATTATAAGATTTCGAACGCCTGCCGTAAACTCCTCGTCACCCGTAGTTTGAGCAGTGGAACCGGCATATTGTAATGTAGAACTTGCGCCGTATGATAAAGAACTGCCACCGTCATTAAATAAAGAGGTACCCTCCAGCGACAATATTGCATTTACTGTGGCGTTTCCTCCTAAAGTTTTTGTACCGGAACCGGAACACCTTAGGTTATTATAAGTAGTACTTAAGATTGTTTGATTTCCCGCTCTTGAATATTCAACAGTGCCGGCTGTAAAGTCATAAGTATAATCAGTAGTAGATAATGATGTTGCATTAATAATATCAATTGTTCCGCTGTTTAAGTCAATAGTTAAAGTGGCGCCACTTGAATTCCTGAAAGGATTTGTGCTGTATAAATTCAAGTCTGTTTGAACGTCTGCTGTTTGAGCAGTCCCGGCGAATTTAGTTATGTACTGAAGGTCTATTGTGCCGGTGCCCGAAACGGTTGATGTTCCGCCTGAGCCGTTAAACGCAATTGCGATCTGATCGCTTGAGCTTCCGAATGTGCCGTTGCAGGCGAAATTGCCATAAATCGCTATACCCTGCAGGCTTCCGGATGTGTTTTTAATTTCACCGTTTGACTCAATAGTTAAATCAGCTACATCCGGATCCATATCTAATGTGATTGTATGACCGGCCTGTATAGTCACATTATGCGTTGAAGCATTTGGCACTATGCCTGAAGCTACCCATGTCACACCGTTGCCTCTCTCCCAGTTACCCGAACTATTCCAATTTGCGGTTCCAAATCCGCTGGGATTAGATCGAAAATCATTTGTAGTAGGCTGTGAGAAGAGAAGATTTAGCGAGGCGCTTAAAAAAAGCAAAATAATAACACCAGAAATTTTTTTCATGTTAATACCTTTTTTGTTAATGTGATAAACTTTATCAGAACGAAGCTCTTTTATAATCGAAAAAAAAAAGAAAAACTTAACACTCAATAACATCAAATCATTTATTGATACTAACGCGTGACAACACCAGCAAGTTCAGTCTGAATGAAATATTCCCTTAAGTCGCCTCTGATTTTTTCAATATTAGCAGGTAGCTCGAAAAACCTGAATTTTACCGAAAAAAGGCTATATTGCGCCAACCGGTAGGTATCTTCTGTCAAATGTTGTTTTGTAATTGCCCGGATAGTGAAAAGTATCAACAAGTTTTTTAACTTTTTTACAGTGTTGTATAAACTTCAATTTTAACATGGTTAGCTTCCAGTATGCTTTACTCTATTGACGTATAGAGATTAAACGATTCAGATAATTTTACATATGCCCGAAATCTAATGGAGCCTGTAATTATTGCCGAACCTCTATACATCATTAAGAGTTTTTCTTTTTAACAAAAAAGATAAAGCAGCTATTTAGCATCTCTATTTAATACGAATAATGCACAAAATGTGAATTAACTAGTAATTATTAATAATCAATCCTTTCATCAGCAAGTACAACATGATACTATTCATAATATGCCAGAAAAAGTGCGTTCCGAATGAAATGTATTCACACATAAGCAAGTCAATAGTTCTAAACGTGAGTGAAACGATAAATATACACGTCGCAATTAGCATAATGTTTTCAAGTCTTTTATGACTTAACTTATGATAAATGCTTATTCCAATTAAATAAATTAATGCCGAGCCGTAGCTAAAAGAATATTTTAATACACCATGAAATTGTGAAAGCAAAATTGAAAATAAAAAAAATCCGGCTACGTATGCTACCGTTGATACAAAGCTTTTTTTGCAACACTTCGCAAATATATAACCAGAAAAAATATTTGAAAAAGGGATATTGGCGTAACATCCGCTAACTCTGCTCATTCGACTGCATAAGTGTGAAACAGACCACTACCTATTCCGGTTAAGGCAACAAGGGCAATGAGAGATAATATTTTCCAATCCAATTTATTCAGTTTGCGTGCAAGTTGATAAATAAGGTAAGCTGATACAAAAAAGCCGATGTTGGTAAATAAGTTTAACGGTTCCGCCAACAGACCATTGTGAGTTCGTTCGCAATAAAGGTCAATCATATTTATCAATCCTGGGCTTTTTTGTACATATTTACTATTAGTGAATACTAATGTTTATATTGTTCATCCGAAATACAGTTTGCTTTGAAAGGTAATAATTTTTGAATACAATAAAATATGTAGCGAAGCTTTGGAGCTTAAAAAAGTTCATTAATTTTTCAAAAGTTAGCACATCTTATTATTTATCACGGTTGCTAAGTAAGAGATGGGTGTGGGGATTTCCTTACATTTCCGTAATTGAGCCAACCGCGTTGTGCAATTTACAATGTCCTCAATGTCCTGTCGGCGCCGAGACGTTAACACGATCTCAAAATAAATTGACAATGGATGACTTCCTTAGGTACTTAGACAATGTTAGCGAGTATAGCTGGTTTGCACAACTTTATTTTCAAGGCGAATCTTTGCTTCATCCCGAAATTGTTTCCATGATCAATGCAACTTACGATAAAAAGTTAGCGCCAATCATTTATACAAACGGTACTCCATTAGCTAATCCAAAATTTGCACAAGAAATTGTAAACAGCAAAATCGCACATTTGGTGTTTTCAATCGATGGAGCGAGCGAAGATACTTATAAAATTTACCGTAAGGGCGGCAACTTCAAACAAGTATTAAAGGCAGTTAAAAATGTTATGGAAGCGAAGAAAAGAAAAGGCAGTGCGTTTCCGATAGTAAACTGGCAATTTATTGTAATGCGGCACAATGAACATGAAATTGAAAAGATAAAAAAAATTGGGAAAGAACTTGGCGTAAATAAAGTGATTCTTAAAACACCGCAAGTTTACGATTTTGAAAATGCAGAGGAAATATTACCAACCATTCCGAAGTACCGCCGTTACGAAAAAACAAACGGTAAGTATAAATTAAAAGGTTCCTTTACAGGATACTGTAAAAAGATTTGGTTTACTACGGTTTTTGCATGGGATGGGAAAGTGATTCCGTGCTGTTACGATAAAGATGCCGAACACGTAATGGATAACCTGAATGAAATGAATTTTGAGGGAATTTGGCAGAATCGTAAATATAATTTGTTTCGAGATGCAGTAATTAAAAATCGTACCAAAGTGCCCATCTGCACAAACTGCGCTGAGGGTCTGAAGACCTTTTACTCATGAGGATTTATTACTTTTGTGTTTGTTTGTCAGTGTCCATTCATCTAATTTTGTCCCCTGTATATTAAAATAATAATGGAGAAAGAATGCGTTTAATTGTGTTTTGCATTTTGCTTGTTGCCGTATCATTTACAGCATGCGCACAGGAAAAAGAATTAGCTAAAGAAGATATTAAATCTACAGAGCAAAAAGTAAGTTATGCTATTGGTAAAGACATCGGTAAAAACCTGAAGATGCAGGGAATCGATATTCAGTTAGCGGAGTTTATGCAAGGCATTAAAAATGGTTTAAATGATAAGTCATATTTTACCGAAGAAGAACTGACAGCCATTCTTACTCAGTTCCAGCAAGACATGATGGCAAAGCGTAATGAGAAGAATAAATTAATCGGTGATAAAAATCAGAAAGAGGGCGAAGAATACCTTGCAGCAAATGCCGCTAAAGAAGGAGTTATTACTACTGAAAGCGGGCTTCAATATAAGGTTATTAAATCCGGTTCCGGCCCTAAGCCTGCTAAAACTGATCGCGTAAAAGTTCACTATACGGGCACTTATATAAATGGTGAAAAATTTGACAGCTCGTATGATAGAAACGAACCGATGACATTTGCAGTTACTGGAGTAATCCCCGGCTGGACGGAAGCTTTGTTAATGATGAGCCCCGGCGATAAATGGGAACTTGCGATACCATACAATATAGCTTACGGCGCTAATGGCAAACCACCCGTTATTGAACCCTATAAAACATTGTTGTTTGAAGTAGAGCTTCTCGAAATTGTAAAATAAAGTAAACGCACGTCTTAAAATCAGCTGCGGGCTATTCTTTCTTCTTTTGCAGTATAATCGCGCTTGCAGCTATAAATAAACTTTCCCCGATTATAGCCGTATGAATTCCTGATGTACTCCTTAAATATTGTAGAAAGGATTAAAGCGATAATTGGGATTACAAGTACCTGGCCAAATGCCTTTAGTCACACTTCTAAAGGCGTTGATGTAGGCAGAACTATTTGAAAAAATTATTAACACTGGCAATTTCATTATGATTGACCTGTTCGTCAAGAGGAACTTTCCGGAATGAAAGAGATTAAGCAGTTTAATAAGCTCTAATCTATATTGTGAACCTTCGCTGATTATCTCATCAAAACTAGCAAACATGAAAAAGCTACCTGAGCTCTTTAATCTTTACGAATAAAAGGGTGTTCAGGTTTCAAATACTGAACTTTTAATATTTGCTATTGCCAGAAGTTTTGATTTTAGTATTCTTTCATCAGAGAAAGATTTTGATCATTATTTAAATCCTGTCGGAATTCATGTTATTTGAACTGAAAAGAGAATTGAGTGCTCCAGAAATTGCAGAATAAACTAGTGAATCAATCTGAGCCTCACATTTGCTCAACTTTATCGGACAAGTTCAGTCGAACCCCCGATTAGAAAGTGTTAAAGTTTGTAATCAGTCTTCAATAAAAATTTCTTTAAAAACAAAAAACCCTCTCAAAGGAAAGGGTTTATAAGAGCTGGTGAACGGACTTGAACCGCCGACCGGCTGATTACAAATCATAGGGATTCCCTCATTTCTGTTCAATATTCCTACCTTTTTGTGCTACTCCATACAAAGTCCATACAAGACCGGGAGACGAAAAATGTACCTGGTCAAAAACAAGAAATCACCTTTCTATCAAATTGTATATTTTGTAAATGGTAAGAGAACAACTGTTTCAACAAAAACTAAGAGCAAAAAAGAGGCTGAAGAATTTCTTCTGAGATTCAAAAATTCAAAAAAGCAGATTGAAAAAAAAGAAGTCATTAAACCTAAAGAGCCTCCCAAAAGTATTTCCTTTTCACAATTCAAAACTGAATATCTTAAGTATGTCCGATCTATTAAATCAAAACACTACGTAAAATCGATAGGGTTATCATTTAGGCAACTTGAAAATTTTCTTGGTGATATTCCCTTAGTGGAAATTGATACAAGGACATTAGACAATTTTATTACAACAACTTTTTCAAGAACTGAAAGGGGAGCACATCTATATTACAGAACTCTAAAGGCTGCATTTACAAAAGCTGTATCCTGGGATTACATAAATGAAAATCCTTTTAAGAAAATTACATTTCCTAAAGTTGCCAAAAGTCATCCGGTTTTTATATCAATTGAGGAATTCAAACTAATACGTTCTTATGTTAATGAAGAATACCTGAAGGATTTATTTACGGTTGCTTTTTACACCGGTATGCGTGTTGGTGAAATTGTAAACATGAAATGCAACTGGATTGATTTGTCTAATAACATAATAACTATTAGGAACGGTGATGACTTTAAAACCAAGAGTAAAAAAGAAAGGGTAATACCTTTTAACCAAAATCTTAAGGCTATTTTTCTAAAATACATTTCGCGCGAACTCAGCTTAAAAAATTATATTTATGTTTTCACAAATAAAAATGGTATAAAACTCAATGAAGATTTTGTAAGCAAAAAATTTAAGAAAGCTGTTAGAAAGGCTGGTCTAAGTGATCAAATTCATTTTCATACATTACGCCATTCTTTTGCATCATTACTGGTTCAAAAAGGAGTATCACTTTATATTGTTAAAGAACTGTTGGGACATGAAAATTTATCAACTACTCAAATTTATAGTCATATAAATAGTAGCAACTTAAAAGATGCAGTAAATTTGTTATAATATTTCCCAGAATAATAATATAAGATAAATATCAAATCTTAATGAATTACTGTATCTGCTTTTTCAATTAAATTATTTGGTATCGTGACTCCCAATTCCTTAGCTACTTCTAGATTTATCATTAATTCCGGATTTTTAACAACAGCAACTGGCAATGAACCAGCATTTGCACCATTTAATATTTTTATAGCCATTTCTGCAGTTTGGGTTCCCAAATCATAATAACTCACTCCTAGTCCAATTATTGCACCTGCGTTAAATGTTCCCGGATCACCAGCGATAACTGGTAGGTTGTTTCTTTTAGCAACTAATATTATAGTAGGTGCAGCAGCCATTGCTGTATTATCTGCGGGTATAAAAATTGCGTCAACACTATTTCCAAATGAATTAATTACTGTAGAAACATCATTAAGATTATATAAAGGTTTTTCAACTAATTCAATCCCCAAATTATTTGCAGCATCTCTTATTTGTTTCATTGCATATTGTGTATTTACTTCGCCTGGATTGAAGGGAACACCAATCTTTTTGAAATTGGAGAAATAATCTTTAATTAGTTTTATTTGTTCATAATATGGCCATTGATCCGAGCTTGCTGTATTATTATCTCCTGGTTTTTGCATGCTTTGAATTAGTCCAGCAGATACTGGGTCTGTTATCACTCCATAAATCATTGGTACATTTTTATCTAAAAATTTTGTTTTTGCTGCTTGAGATATAGGAGTTGCTAGAGTAATAATCAGTTGATAATCTTTGCTATAAATATCGTTTATTATAGTCTGCATCATCGAATTGTCACCATAAGAATTATAATAATCTATTTCTAAACTATCCTTTCTAGTTCTCAACCACTCATTTATCCGATCATTAAAACCATCCCTAGCAGCATTTAAACCCGGATGATCAATATATTGAGCAAGTGCTATTTTCTGAGTACTGCTTTCGTTATCACAAGAGATAATTGCCATGAAAATTATCAATATTGCACTAATACATTTTATTACATTTTTTTTCATTTTTTCTCCATCAAAATATTTTGATAAATAAATTATTTATAGATTGTTCAATGTTTTCTCTGTCAAGATAATCATTTGCACAAATTGCATCCTCATTATCAAATAGTTCTTTAAAAATTACTGCTCTTTCAGTAAGCATATCCTTCGATATTAAATTATCTCTTAAATTTAATGCAGATTTAAGAAAATATTGATCTCCTAATAGTTCAAAACCAATGCATTGGTTTTTCAATAACTCCAGTCTATTCTGAAATTTATCTTCCTGAAATTTGTTACTTATTAATAAGTCTATTGGTAATCCAGTTATTAAAAAATCGTAAAGATAATCAAGCGTAAGTGTATCTTTAAGTTTATGTGATGGAATAAACTTAACTGTCCAATTATCCTCATCCAAAATCTTTTTCATATATTTTATAGCATCCTCTATTTGATCAGCGTGTAGTTCAAAACTTGATTCTATTATAAAAATTCTATAAACCTTTGTGCCCAAATTTCGTGAAGCCTCCGAACAACTTTCGTGAAATTTTAAGTATTCTTCTTCTTCATTCCATGCTTTCCATAAATTTCTTGTTTTTTTACTTGCACGATCAATAGCAATAATTGAATTTTCAGCTTTTTTCAAATTATTACATAATAAATCAAAAAAGTTCTCACCCTCGAATAAGTGTTCATCTGTAAAAATATCAGAATACTCGTTTGTTAAATTTAGTTTTTTTTCAACATTTTGTATTATCCTCTCATATTCTTTTTTTCTTTCATCGTTATCATCCGAAAATTTGTAAAAAATTTGGTTCAATAAATCTTTTATAGTATGTGATTTTTCCCAAAGTTCAATAAACACTTTTTCATATTTTTTTGTCTTTTCTTTTTCTGTTGTTAGTCTAAGCTTTATTTCATGTTCATAATATTCACCCTCGCGACCATAAACAATTTCTTCATCAATTAGCATAAAATCCCGGATAGGAGAATTACTAATATTATATTTACTAATAATTTGATCATATTCTAAATCTTCATTTATAAAAAATTTTATTGGTATGAGATTCTTTTTTATTGTATTTC
>JANQLA010000478.1 GCA_028280855.1 Melioribacteraceae bacterium | reverse complement strand
GCTTATCATTTTCAAGTAAAGAAGCCTAAATTGAATTTGAATCTAGAAAGTGGTTTAGTGATTGCTTAATTATTATATCGAACTCAGGTTATGTAAGTAATCTCAATATTGTGTAAGTAAAATAATTTTTTGCATGAACATCAAAGAAACACAAGCCAAATCTATCCTTCGCAAACAAAAGAAAATCGATTCGTGGTTTATTTCGCGTTACGGGATGAACCTTTACCGTGGATGTTCGCATAATTGTATTTACTGCGACGGTAGGGACGAAAAGTATAATGTCGAAGGTACCTTCGGAAAAGATATTGAAATTAAAATAAACGCAATTGATCTCTTACGGCGTGAACTTGATCCATCGCGTAAGCGCAAGCCTTTTAACAGCGGATTTTTTTTAGTCGGAGGCGGGGTGTGCGACAGTTACGAGCCAGTGGAAAAGAAATTTAAATTAACCCAGCGTGCACTTGAATTGCTGGAGGAGTTTAATCACCCCATTCATATGTTAACAAAATCTGTTTTGATTGAAAGAGATATCGAGTTAATAAAAAGTATCAATCAAAGAAGCAAAGCAATAGTAAGTATGAGTTTTTCATCCGTTGATGATAAGGTAAGCTCAATTGTTGAGTCGACTGTACCTCCTCCTTCTACAAGACTTAAAACATTATCAAAGTTTAAAAGCGAAGGAATAACTTGTGGTATGTTTTTAATGCCAGTAATACCTTTTTTAACAGATACACCGGAACAAATTGAAGCGTCTGTTAAAGCTGCAAAAGAAACCGGTTTGGATTTTATAGTGTTCGGCGGGATGACTTTAAAGGAAGGCAGGCAAAAAGATTATTTCTTAAAAGAGATTGGTAAACACTTCCCTGATTTGGTCGAAAAGTATAAGCGTCTCTATCAACTAGGCAAATGGGGAGAGCCTGCTTCCAGATATAGTGAAAAAATTCATAGGCTATTTTACGAAGTTGCACGTAAATACAAAATTCCCATTAGGATACCTGCAAATGTGTTTTCCGATATTCTTAGCGAAAACGACCTGGTAACGGTTATGCTGGAACAAATAGATTATTATTCAAAGCTAAGAAATGAAAACTCGCCTTATGGTTTTGCCGCATATTCAGTTTCAAAATTGGATAAACCTTTGTCTTTAATAAAAAACCGGCTGAAGAATTTGAAAGGCGTCGGGAATTTCACTGAGAAAATTATTCTTGAAATTCTTGAAACCGGTAAATCAACCTATTATGACAAGTTGATTTATTTTTAAGCGCTATTCGAATTTCGGAACGACATTCCAAGCTAACCTTCTCTTTTTTAACACTTCATCGAAACAAACCGGTTTTACATTCCTTATGCTTTCTCATTATTCAATCATCAAGCGGCATTCCTTTGCCGCAAACTGTCGTTTATTAAATGTCGATCAATATTTTTTGAATTTTGGTTTGGATTCAACTATTTTGAAATACTAAATCTAACTTTTGATTATTCTTTTTATGACACTCATTTCACAATTTCATTTCTTTTTCGAACCAAAGTATTTTATAGAGGAGGAGTTTAATGGGATGGCTTTATGAAAGCTTGAACTCATCAATCGGTAAAAAGTTTATTATGGCTGTTACCGGTATAAGTTTAATCCTGTTTTTAATTTTTCACCTGGCAGGAAACTTAACATTATTTGCCGGGCCCGAAGCGTTTAACGGGTACGTAGAAAAACTCGAAGGCATCAAACCGATAATCAGAATAATTGAGGTACCTTTAGCACTTGTTTTCATATTTCATATTTTTAACGGTGTAAGGCTTTGGTGGGAAAACAGGAAAGCGCGACCGGAAAAATATGCCGTTAACGGGCAATCGAAAAACACGAACGTATTCAGCAGAACGATGATCTACTCGGGCAGCATTGTTTTTATATTCCTTGTTTTACACCTTGCAACATTTTGGGTCGCATTTAATTTTACCGGTGAACCGCATGAAAAAGCGTATGCCTATTATGGTGTTGTGGCAGATTGGTTCCAGCATCTCTGGTATGTAGCGGTATATGTAGTTGCTGTAATTCTTTTGGGCTTTCATCTCAACCACGGTTTCCAAAGCGCTTTTCAAACATTCGGCTGGAATCATAAAAAGTACTTCCCAATCATTGAAAAGATCGGTACGATTTACGCTATTGTTATGAGTGTAGGGTTTGCGTCTATGCCAATTTACTTTTATTTGAACGGAGGCAGCTAATGGCGGTTTTAAATTCAAAAGTTCCCGATGGACACATTTCAGAAAAATGGACGAATCACAAGTTTTCAATAAAACTTATCAATCCGGCAAATAAAAGAAAATACGATATTATCGTTGTAGGTACCGGATTAGCGGGAAGTTCTGCTGCCGCGTCTTTAGCGGAGCTTGGCTACAATGTAAAGGCATTCACATTCCACGACAGCGCAAGACGAGCGCACAGTATTGCCGCACAGGGCGGAATAAATGCTGCGAAGAATTACCAGAACGACGGGGATTCGGTTTACAGGTTGTTTTATGATACTGTAAAGGGCGGTGATTTCAGATCGCGCGAAGCAAATGTTCACCGACTCGCAGAGGTAAGCAATAACATAATCGATCAATGTGTTGCGCAAGGCGTTCCGTTTGCCCGTGAATACGGCGGTTTACTCGATAACCGCTCATTCGGCGGGGCGCAGGTGTCCAGGACATTTTACGCAAGAGGGCAAACCGGTCAGCAGCTTTTGCTCGGGGCTTACAGTGCTTTGAACAGGCAGGTGGGCAAAGGCAAAGTTAAGATGTACACACGAAAAGAAATGGTTGAGCTTGTTGTTGTAAACGGAAAAGCCTGCGGTATAATAACCCGTGACCTTGCAACAGGTGAAGTGGAAAAGCACAGTGCGCACGCTGTAATTTTGGCTACGGGCGGTTATGGGAATGTTTATTTCCTTTCAACCAACGCGATGAATTGCAATGTTACTGCTGCATGGCGCGCTCATAGAAAAGGCGCTTTCTTTTCAAACCCATGCTACACACAAATACATCCGACGTGCCTGCCTGTTCATGGCGAAGGTCAATCAAAGTTAACGCTAATGAGTGAAAGTTTACGGAATGACGGGCGCGTTTGGGTATCGAAGAAAAAAGCCGACATGCGTGCACCAGGCGATATCCCCGAAGACGAACGAGACTATTACCTGGAACGCAAATACCCGTCATTTGGCAACTTATCTCCGCGCGATATTTCATCACGCTCCGCTAAAGAAGCTGTTGACGACGGACGCGGCGTTAAGGGCGGCGAAGCAGTGTACCTTGATTTTAGAGACGCGATCAATCGTTTAGGTCAACCTGCTATCGAAGAGAAGTACGGTAACTTGTTTGAAATGTACGAAACGATTACTGGTGAAAATCCTTATAAAGTTCCGATGATGATTTATCCCGCCCCTCATTACACAATGGGTGGTTTGTGGGTCGATTATAACTTGATGTCAAACCTCCCCGGTTTGTTCGTACTGGGCGAAGCGAACTTTTCCGACCACGGCGCGAATCGTTTGGGCGCCAGTGCGCTTATGCAGGGATTAGCCGACGGCTACTTTGTAATACCTTATACTATAGGTGATTACCTTGCATCGGAAAAACCTGAACTTATTCCAACTGATCATGAACAGTTTGTTAAAGAGGAAAGTGAAATTAACGATTTAGTAAAGCGGCTACTCGCTACAAATGGTGAGCATACTGTTGATGAGTTCCATAAGAAACTTGGACGAATTATGTGGAATAAAGTCGGTATGGCAAGAAACGAAGCAGGCCTTAAAGAAGCTATTGAAGAGATTAAAGAGATGCGTGATTCTTTCTGGGACGAGGTGAAGGTAGTAGGCGGCGCAGAGGGTGTCAATCAAACATTGGAACGAGCGGGACGTGTAGTTGATTATCTTGAACTGGGTGAGCTAATGGCGCGCGATGCTTTGGAAAGAAACGAATCTTGCGGCGGACACTTTAGGGAAGAGTACCAGACTAACGAAGGAGAAGCTTTGCGGGATGATCAAAATTATACGCATGTATCAGCATGGGAGTTCAACGATGTTGGCGACTGGACTCATCATAAAGAGGATCTAAATTTTGAATATGTGAAACTAGCAACGAGGAGTTATAAATAATGAGCGCTGCTAATATAAATCTGAAATTGAAAATCTGGCGACAGGAAGGACCAAACGTAGTCGGTAACTTTACCGATTATGATGTTGAAGTATCTCCCGATTCATCTTTCCTCGAAATGCTGGATGAGCTTAATAACTCTTTGGAAAAAGAAGGCAAAGACCCTGTTGCTTTCGAAAGCGACTGCCGCGAAGGTATTTGCGGTACCTGCGGTCTTGTTATAAATGGTCAGCCTCACGGACCGGTTCCTAAAATCGCAACCTGCCAGTTGCATATGCGGAATTTTAACAACGGCGATACAATCTGGATTGAACCGTTCCGCGCAAAGGCGTTTCCTATAATAAAAGATTTAATGGTTGACCGCGCTGCATTCGATGATGTTATGTATGCCGGAGGATTTGTATCTGTAAATACAGGCGGTGTGCCCGATGCAAATGAAATACCTATTCAAAAGGATGTGGCTGCCGAAGCGTTCGATGCAGCAGCTTGTATCGGGTGTGGTGCATGCGTTGCGGCTTGTAAAAATGCATCTGCAATGTTGTTCGTGAGCGCAAAGGTTTCCCAGTTTTCGCTGCTTCCTCAGGGTCAGCCGGAAAAATATGAGCGCGTTCAGCAAATGGTAAAGGTAATGGACGAAAAAGGATTTGGCTCCTGTACAAATACTTATGCGTGCGAAGCTGAATGTCCGAAAGGAATTTCGGTAAAAAACATTTCACGAATGAACAGGGACTACCTAGTTTCGAAAGCGGTTTCCAAAACGGTTTAGTTTTAACACAATTTATTGAGCCGGAAAGGTGATTGGTTTGTTCGGCTCAAAATATTTCTTCGTTTTCTCCACAGAACCGTTAAATTGGATATGGATCAACTAAATCAACAGTAAAATGGACTTATATAAATTCAAACTTGATTTCAAAGTAAGAGATTACGAATGTGATTTGCAGGGAGTAGTTAATAACTCGGTTTATCAAAATTATCTCGAGCATACCCGGCATGAATTCTTAAAGTCAGTTGGGATAGACTTCGCGGGGTTGGCCGAGAGAAAAATTAATCTTGTTGTTATTCGCGCCGAACTTGATTATAAATTTCCTCTAAAAAGCGGTGATGAATTTTGGGTAGGACTGAACTTCGAACGAATCTCCGAAATTCGTTTTGCTTTTTTTCAGGATATCTTCAGGAAGCCCGACAGCAAACCGGTGCTGAAAGCTAAGGTTACCGGAACTTCATTAAATGAAAGAGGAAGGCCGTTCTTACCCAAAATAATCGAAGAGCTTCTTGCCCCGGGCGATTAGTTCCATTGCATGGTTATAGTATTTATCGAATGCCTGCGGGCCTTTCTGAAAGAGAATTAAGAATTTTTAACTCCAATTCATTATAATTACTTTCACGTTATTATTTTACCTGGATTTATAATCTATCTTTAACAAGAGGATTAACGAAAAATGTTCGAAAGAGAAATTCAGTTTATTTTCGACTTCAATTACAATAAAGTAAAAAAGCTTGGCTCTTTTGTAACTTATGAACAGCTTTTGCACTCCCAGATTCATCCTGCTATACTACAATACATTTCCGGTGAGATAGACTTTTTAATTTTTGAGGACAGGCAAAAGCTTTTAAGGGATTCGCTTTTCGATTATTCCGGTGAAAAGATCAGTGATTACTTTTCTCAGATTAGCGAGGAGATAAAAAAAACAAAACGATTTTCTCAAAATTATATCGAGAAACTAATTCTTCATGCAACATCGTTTACTGTTCATTATTTGTCGCGCCCAAACTGGTCGATGCTAAAGTTTATTTTTGATGATGAAAAGAATAAATCAATTCTCGAAGTAAAGCAGCTCTTTAATTATTTCTATTATTACCCCTCTTTGAAAAAAGTAATGCTTTCTTATTTTGATAAGAAAAATTTAAAATCCGTTTCGTATGATGAACTGAACGAACTGCTTCACAAGATTGATAGTATTGGCCTCGAATCTGATTATAACAAAGTAGTTGAAGATGCGTTGGACATGATGTCAGAGTTTTACAACATCGGGATGTCCAACAGAAAATACGTTCCTTTAGACGCTGTTGAACTTTACCTAAAGGAAAAGAATCTTACTTCGTTCCTCGATAAACTAAGCAAGGACTTTAATAATCCCGAGGTTACTCGGTATGATATTTCGGAGTATAAAAATGCGTTTTCTGGAATTATTGTTGAATTTGATGAAGAAGTTGAAACAAAAAAAGATTCCGAAAAACCAATTGAATTTGAAGAAGAACATGAGTCCATTGAAATAAGCAGCTTAGATACTTTTGGCGATGAACCTTCCTTTGACGCAAATGAAATTAGTTTGACAAATGAGACAGAAGAAATAAATTATGCTGCGAGTGCTTATGATAGTGAAGAAGAATTAACCGGTGAAGTAAGTGAAACAGATAATCAGGATATTGATTCGGCAGGAGCTACTAGTGAAGAAAATTCAACCCTTGATGATATAACTACAATAGCTGAAACCGGCAAAGGGCCAGAAGAAGAGTTATCAATTTTGCAACCCGACGAAGAAGTTGAAGAACTTGATATAGCTGAGGACGAAAGAATAGATAGTGAGAGTTTACAGGAAGGAATAGAGCTAATAAAAGAAGAAAAAGAAATCACAGAACTTTCACCGGGTAAGGCGCAACTCGATGAAGAAAATGATGTGCCTGATGATGAAAAATTAACAGACCAAAAATTTGTTTTTGAAGATTATCAACAGTCTCAAGCAGATAATGAACCGATGCTTGCCAGTGATTTGTTGGATAAAGAATTAGACGAAGCAAAAGCTTTGTATTTAGAAGAAACTGAATCCGATTCGAGTAAACCGGCTCATGATTTAATCGACCGTACAGAGGAGAAGGCTGTTGATATCTCAATTAATTCGCAGTTAGCGGAAGATGAAGAGGTAACCGGGCATACCATTGAACGATCGCCTTCGGAAATCCTTGATGAGGCGATCTCAAATCTTGATAAGACACTTAATGACTTTGATGCCAAGGAACAAACAACCGAAGAAGATACTGATACCGAAGTTAGCCAATACCCGGGTACGTCGGATTCTTTAGAGAAGGGGTCCGAGATACAACCTGCTATTGAAGCAGGAACCGGTTCTCCATTATATGAAGATGACTCTGACTCAGTAAACAATGAGCAAACGGAGGTTAATGAAGGTGGAGCGGCCGATATTGAACGGGAAGAAGAAATAACAGAAGAGAGTTTTGAAACGGCAGGACGTTTTTATGATGAAGGTAATATAGCAACTGAGTCTAAACCTGGCGAGGATTTTGAGGAAGGTGATAAACAGGAAGAAAAAATAGAAATGGAAGAAATGCCCCAGGAAGTTAAGGGGGAGAAGGCTAAAACAGAACCAGAAGAGGATTCTTCTGATGAAATAAATTTAAAGTCGATGCTTTATAACGACACAGATGACAAGCCAAATGAAGAAACCGAGTTAAATCTTTTTGAAGATAAAGAGGAAGAAATACCGGCGTCGCTTAAATCGGAAGACGTTTTGATTGAAGTTAATGGCGATGTTATTGAAACGCCTAATGAGTCTGAACCTGTTGATCAAGCTGCCGGTGTACAACATGAAACAACTTCCCTAGACGACACTCGCATTGAAGATCCGATTGAGTATCAACAAACCGTAGAAGCTTCAAGCAGTGTCGGAGGATTGGATTTAAACGAGCTGCTTGAAAACAAAAAAATGAATAAAATTGTTGAATCGGTTTTCGACTACGACATGGAAGATTTTGCAAACGCAATTGAAAAAATAGCAGAGGCCCGAGATAAAGACGACGCTCTTCTGACGGTCGAAAAAATTTGTGAAACCGCGCAATTTGGCTCCAACTCTAAAGAAGCTAAACTCTTTAAATCGATCATTGCGGATTATTTTGATCAGTAATTTATGTTTTTAGACGAAGCAAAAATTTATGTACGCTCCGGTGACGGCGGTAACGGCGCTGTTGCGTTCAGACGGGAGAAGTATGTTCCTAAAGGCGGACCTGCCGGCGGCAACGGTGGTAAGGGCGGTAGCGTGGTTCTTATCGCAGACCGGAATATAAATACACTACTTAGTTTTAAGTACAAGAAAAAATATTTAGCGGGTAACGGAAACCCCGGGGCTAATTCGTTAAAAGACGGTAAGGATGGTAATAGTGTGTTTATAAAAGTGCCTGTTGGAACAATAGTAAAAGATGCTGATACACATGAGATACTTGCCGATCTTGATGAAGACTCTAAAGAAATTGTTTTGCTTGCAGGTGGGAAAGGAGGCAAAGGTAACAGCAATTTTGCTACGTCCACAAACCAGGCGCCGCGCTTTGCCGAAGACGGAAAACCGGGTAAGGAAAAAAATATTATTCTCGAGCTAAAACTGCTTGCAGATGTGGGTCTTGTAGGTTATCCAAATGCCGGAAAATCAACTTTTATTTCAGCAGTATCAGCCGCCAAACCTAAAGTTGCGGATTATCCTTTCACTACTCTTGTGCCTAACCTTGGAATCGTTAAGTATTCCGACTTTGACAGCTTTGTTGTTGCAGATATCCCTGGTATAATAGAAGGAGCAAGCAAGGGAAAGGGTCTTGGTTTAAGATTCTTGAAGCACATAGAACGAACAAAAGTTCTTTTAATACTAATTGACGTTACGGATGAACATTACCAGGATACGTTTGAAGTAATACGTAATGAGTTGAATGAATATGCTGATTTGTATTCCGAAAAATCCGTTGTTGTGAGTTTTACCAAACTTGACCTGCTATCCGAACCGGAACAACAAAAAGCACGTACCAGGAAGTTGAGCGGATACAAAGGTGAAATATACTTTATTTCATCGGTTACAGGCTCTGAAGTAAAAAAGCTATTGGATGCTTTATGGCAACTGGTAATACGTTAACTCCTGCTAAATATGCAAGCATACTTGTTTCAGTTTTTTTTGTATCGATCCTGGCAATTTTTGTTTCACTAAAAATCGGAAGCGTCGAAATTTCATTTTCCGAAATATTCAGATCGCTATTTTCGTGAAACAGCTCTGCAACAACGAACCAAATTATACTTGAACTTCGACTTCCAAGGATATTACTTGCTTTTGCAGTAGGTGGAGGTTTATCGATAGCCGGGGCAGTATTTCAATCCATTTTAATGAACCCGCTTGCCGAACCTTTTATACTGGGGATATCGAGCGGCGGAACTTTCGGAGCGCTTTTATCAATTTCACTCGGACTCGCATTCTTTGGGCAACAGGTGTTTGCTTTTGCGGGCGCACTGGCTGTAATATTCCTGGTCTTTGCTCTCGGAAAACGAAACGGAACAATAGAGCCATCGGCTTTGCTGTTAACAGGTGTTATGATAGGAGCTTTCTTTTCAGCCCTTATCATGTTGATGATGACTTACATTGATTCTTCTTTTCGCACCGCTCTTTTTTGGCTGCTTGGTAATTTATCCTTAGCTGACAACAGTTATGTTATATTTGTACTGCCGGTTACTATTCTTATTGCACTTGTTCTTACACTACTATCTAACAAATTTAATATCCTTAGTTTAGGTGATGATACCGCGTGCCATTTAGGTGTTGAAAGTGCGAAACTGAGAATTACGGCATATTTGCTTTCGAGTATTCTTGTTGGTACAATTGTGTCTGTTAGCGGTATTATCGGGTTTGTTGGTTTACTTGTTCCTCACCTATGCCGAATGGTTTTCGGTTTTGATAACAGGATAATTATTCCAGCTTCATTTTTTGTTGGAGCGGTTTTTTTAATGATGGCTGATAATGTTGCCCGGGTAATTATTTCCCCGGCTGAGCTTCCCGTTGGAGTTATTACCGCTTTTCTTGGCGCCCCGTTGTTTGTCTACCTGCTCAAATCGAAGTTCGGTAAAAAATATTGGGTTTAGAATTAGATTACAGCAATTTCATAATCAAAACGATGTTTGTACTTAACTTAGTTATCGCTTATATTTGAAGTTCGTTTTTTTGAATATTCGGCGGGGTAGCTCAGTTGGTTAGAGCAGTGGAATCATAATCCACGTGTCGGGGGTTCGAGTCCCTCCCTCGCTACCAACATTGGAGAAAAGAATGTATACAGTTTTATCAATGATTTTAATTGCGGTTTCGGTAGTGCTCGTAATTATGGTGTTGCTCCAATCCAGTAAAGGCGGCGGTCTTGCAGGCGGTATTACTGGAGGTGCAGGCAACATGGGGCAAATGTTCGGTACGCGAAGGACTGCAGATTTTTTAAGCAGGGCAACATGGTGGCTGGGAAGCATAATACTTGGGCTTACAGTAATTATCAACTTATTCTTCTTGCCTGGTCAGATCACAGGGGATCAGAGAGAGAGTATTATTCAGAGCACTAACCAAACACCGACAGTTCCAACAATACCAATTCTTCCGGAACAAACCGGCACTACTGATGATCAGGGTGGCGGCTCAACCGATGAACCGGCTCCTGAAGAAAATTAGGCTCTGTTTTTAGTTTTTGAAACCTGTATTCCTAGCGGGATACAGGTTTTTTTGTTTAAAAGAGGAATGTAAAAGATGTCAAAGAAAATTAATTTTTCAGAAAAAGCGTATAAGAATCTGGATTTTTTGAGTTCGCCCGATGCGCGTACCATCAGGATATTATCTGAATTTTATGAACCGCTTTCAAGATTTAAGAAGCACAATATCATCGATACAATAGTTTTCTTCGGATCTGCTCGCCTGGAAGACGAAAAATCAGCAAAAGCGAAATTACGCAAGATTAAAATTGAAGCGAAAGAATCAAAGCGGGGAATGGCAGCTAAGCTAAAATCCGCGGAAAAGATGGTTGAACTTTCGCGTTATTACGAGGACGCGGTCGAGTTGTCGAAACGATTGACTGAATGGTCGCTTGGATTGTCGAACGATTCCAAAAGATTTATTGTTTGCAGCGGCGGCGGACCGGGAATTATGGAAGCAGCCAACAAAGGGGCAAAGCTGGCGGGAGGACCCTCCATGGGGTTAAATATTAGTATTCCATTCGAACAATTTGTCAACAAATATGTAGATCCCGAATTGGCGTTCGAGTTTCATTATTTCTTTATGCGTAAATTTTGGCTGGTTTACCTTGCAAAGTCGTTAGTGGTTTTTCCCGGAGGCTTCGGCACACTCGATGAACTAATGGAGGTACTTACATTAATACAAACCGGTAAAATTAAAAAAGAGATGAAAGTTGTGATTTACGATGAAAAATATTGGAGAAAGGTAATAAATTTTGATGCGCTTGTTGAACTTGGAACAATCAGCAAAGGCGATCTAAAATTATTCGACTTCTGCAATACTGTTGACGATGCTTTTTTAAGCATTAAGACGCATTTTGAAAGAAATTATCTCTCAAAATAATTAATAAAAAAAGGTTGATAATTATCAAAATTATCAACCTTTCATAAAAATAAATAAGGTATTTTCCGAGTCCTAGTTAAGCCTGTTTTCTCTGCGCGATTCCTTAATAGCTCTTCTTCTTGCTTTAATCTTTTCCATTCGTTTTTCAATAGACGGCTTTACAAAAAAAGTTCTTTTCTTAAATTCCTTTAAAACACCGGATCGTTCGTATTTCTTCTTAAATCGCTTAAGAGCTTTGTCAATGTTTTCACTGTCTGAAAGTATAATACCAACCAAAATTAAATACCTTTTTTATATTCTAAAAAAATCGTCAACAAAGTTAAAGTTAATATAAAAAATAGGCAAGAAAAATATTTCGCAGGCGAATTTTAAATAGTGTTACTATTAATCAGATTCTCAATAAATCTTTTCTCTATTTTAGTATCGTCGTCGTTTGTTACCAGGGCAAACACATTTTCGACATGCCTGAAAAGAAACGTAGAATGATCATGGGCTTCAAATTTAACTACGTTATTAGACATCAGGTTATCATAAATCTCGGGCGAAAGCTCAACGAGCTTGTTCGAAGTCAAATGCGCCTTGTTCACCTGGTAAACATAAATAAGTTTTCCACTATCATCGGAATAGACATGATGAGCAAGTTTCTGGCCTTGTTCATCAGATACAACTGCGCCAATGATATTCCATTCTTTGAATTCGGGAACAATCGTTGCGTATGCTACACCGGCAGATCTAAAAAATTCCTTAACTTCTCCGGCATTGCTGCAAAGTTTCTGCGGCTTAAGGTCGCCAGCGATAATACTTGCGAAATTATTCTCGGCTTGTACAAATAAATTTGGTGTTTTAATTCCACCATCCGGCGGGATATTAAAAACGGAATAGGCGATTGTAAGCAAAATAAGAATGCTCGCAATTCCAAGAGCGTATTTAGGAGTAAACAGGAATTCTTTAATTCCATTTATAAAGGATTGCTGTTTGGTTCTTTTGCTTGTATCCGAAGTTTTTGAAACGATATTGTCGATTAAGTAAGCAGGTGTTTTTGCCCTGGTTATTCGGGCAGAAACTAAATTTTTCATCGATTTTTGAATATTATATTCAAGCTGTAATTCTGGGCTTTCGTCAATTTGTTTTTTTACATATTGTCTCTCTTTTTCCGTGAGAGCTTCTTTATCAACGTATGAAGTTATATCATACAATATTTTATTCTTATCTTCCATCAATCAATATCTATCCGCAATTATTTCTCGTTAATAAATCCTTTATCCTTTGCATAAGAAAACAGCTTTGTATATAACATCTTGCGAGCCCTGTGAAGTCTTGATCTCACGGTTCCTATAGGACAATCAATAAAATCCGCAATTTCTTCGTAAGTAAATCCTTCAACATCACTCAATATTATCACAGTTCTAAAATCCTCCGGCAGATTATTCAATGAAGCTGCTATATCGTCATCCATAAGCTTTGCATAAACATCCTCTTGCAAATGATCGGTTTTAATGTCGGATGATTTTATATTCTCATAAAAATTTGAAACATCATCGTAATCAACTTTATCCGGTTCCTTAGTATTCTTCCTATAATCATTTATGAACGAGTTCTTTAGTATTCTAAACATCCATGCTTTGCAATTAGTGCCACGTTCAAACTTGTCAAAAAATCTAAACGCTTTAAGATAAGTTTCTTGCACAAGGTCATCGGCATCATCAGAGCTACCTGTCATTTTAAGGGCGAAATTATAAAGAGCATCAATGTGTGGCAGAGCTTCTTTTTCAAATTCTTTATAAAGATTGTCCATATCTTCTACTTCCGAAATTGTAACATATTCTAACGTAATACAGTTTCATTAAACTATAAAAAAGTTGTGACCGCGGAAATAAAATCACTTAATAACAGAACCGTTTATTAATGTACTTTTTCCGCTTTTTAAATCTATATAATAACCGTTTACAACTACAAATCTAACAATATTATTTTCCATTATTACAAAGTTTGCAGGCTTATTTATACCGATTTCAGAACTAAACTCGCTGTTTTCGTAAATAATGTCGATTGGTTGCTTAACCGACTTAATATCTTTCTCTATGTTTTTAACACGGACACAAGTAATACCATCAGCATGTAATTCCGAAAAATCAAGATTTTCCAGAGATTCAACATTATCCAGGACAGTGCTAAAAACTTTACCTTCTTCAACCGTCATACCTTCGCAATTAAGCTCTTCGTACCCGAAGTATGTAGAAAGATCTCCGATGTCGTCTATTATTCCTTTGTAGTAATCATTGCGGTGGTTCTCCGTAGCGGTTTCGATATGGTTGATTCCAATATCAATTATATACTTATTCCTGTTGAAGTCAATCTGCAAATTCTTCAATAGTACATCGAACAGATAGCGCCTGTTTTCCGGGATGTTATTATATTTTGTTATATCCGCTTTTTCATATTGCTTTTGAGCCATAGACTGCAAGCCTATAAGTATTCCAACAAAGTTAAGTTTGCGAAGAAACTGCTTTTCGAAGTTATTTTTCCAGCCGCCCGATTCAATCAATATGGTTCCGGTACCCCATTTAACGAAATTATCCCCGAATGCCCGCGGCTCAAACTCATCATCATAACGACCGATATGCCCGGGAATAAATTTTGAAAGCTCATCGGTCATGTTAACTATTATTTTCATAGCGTTTCCGCGAATCTCATTTATATTTTTCTCGTAATTAAAAGCAGGGGCAAGAAAGGAAAGAGTTGCTGATTTATGAGATTTACCTGCGCTGTAACGCTGGTCCTGATCATGAAGGTTAAACCCAAATGCCGGTTTTAAGGAATCCTGAGCCCACCTGAGCGCTTGAGACTCTGGGAATTGCAGCCTGAGCGCATCACGGTTAAGATCAATGTCTAGCGCGTTGCGCCGTTTGAACTGCTCGGCTCCGTCCGGGTTAAGCATAGGGATAAAATGAATAGTAAGATTATCCGAAAGTGATTTTCTGAACTGTGTAAACTCGTCTTCGGTAATAAGGAAGTTGAGAATATCAACTAATGCCATAGTTGCAGTTGATTCATCGCCGTGCATTTGCGACCAGCCGAGAACATGTGTTTTGCCGGTGCCGTAAGAGATCATCCGAATATCTCTGCCTTCAAGAGATTCGCCGATTTTTTTTACCTTGAATTTATCGGATGAAATTATTTTTGATAGAGCTTCATTCAGCTGCTCGAAGCTGAATCTTTTGTTATTAAGCTTATTTACTTTGTAACGAGAATAGTTGTTGTAGAATTCATTGGATAGAAACATTTGCGCCCCGGTAATAATTGGTACAAAAAGTATTAACAGTAATAAACAAGTGTGAGGTTTTTCAAAATTTGTCGGCATAAATCTATTTTCCTTAAGTCGAATGATAATTGTATTCAGTAAAAATCAATTTCGTATAACAAGTTTGGCAGGGAACAAACGAATATCATTAATAAAAATCTAATCTTCAATATAAATCAAAGATTAGATTTTTTGATAGTAATTCGGGAGGGATGAAATTGGGTTAAAAATATTAGTACATAAAGCCGATGTTCAACGTAAGGTAAAAAGAGGATATAGTACTTCTAAAATTATTTTCAAGATTTTCAACACCGTCACCAAAAAGATGAGCGACGTAATACCTAACATTTAACCCTACAAGGTTCGTTTTACTAAGACCGAAGTTTGCACCGAAACCTACATAACCGCCGAGCGCATACTTTAACCGGGCGTCTCCAAATGCATTAAAGAATTCTTTACTATACGGAGTTGTAAGAAGCATGGTAGGACCAACGCCTGCGGTAAGATAAGGTCTCAAATTCGAAGTGAGTGAATTTTCAAACAGCCTGTACTGTGCACCGAAATTAAGCGGCAAGAAAAATACACGGTTCTTTTTGCCTATAACAGTAGTGCGGCCGAATATGTCGATGAATTCAAACTCCCTATCATCTTTTGATTCGGAAATTGAAAAATCCACAAACCAATTTACTTTTGAGGTAATTTGATGCCTGTAAAAGGTACCGAGCCCGAATCCGCCTTCGCCGATAAGGATATCAAGCCCCCATGATTCACCGGGAAATTGTTCGGGTGGTCTTTCTTCCGCCATTTCGCCAATCTTTTGTGCGTTTATTGATAGCAATGGCACGATTAAGATGAAAATAAGCAACCGTTTCATAACATTTCCTTTTCTTAGCTTTGCAATGAAAAATAAATATAATATATTAAAAGTCAATACGATAATTTGGTTTCTGTCGCATGAACAACAATTATTTTGTTGATTCTCCTTCGTACTGGGACAATCGCTACTTAGAAAAAACGGATTATTGGTCCTTAAACAGTCCCAATCCCGTATTTGTTCAATTACTGGATGATGAAAAATTTATCCACAAAAATAATTTGCTCGTACTAGGCAGTGGTTTGGGGCACGATGCCAAAGCAGCGGCGCAAAAAGGCTTCAATGTTACCGGCATCGACTTTTCCGACCGTGCAATTTTTTATAGCAGGGAGCTCTGCCGGGATGTTATTAAACCGCCGAAATTTATCCGCATGAATATATTCGAACTAAAGTCAAGCAGGTTAACCTTTGACTGTATTTACGAGTACATTACTATTTGCTCCTTCCCGCCTGATCATTTAATCGGGTTTTTATCAAATGCTGACGCTGTATTAGAAAAAGGCGGATTGTTTGTTACGGTTTTATTTCCTCTGAAAGAAGTTGGCGCGAACCCGCCTTATAGAATCGATATCCAAAAATTCAATGATTGCGCCCATAAATTTTGGAAACTAAAATACTATCAGAAAAATGTGAAATCTGTTAAACCGAGAAAAAATAACGAAGTATTGTTAATTTATTCAAAGGAGTAGAACGTGGCGAGAAATTTAGAAATAAAAATTAAATTGAACTCTTTCGAAGTTGTTAAAGAGTTACTTGAGGAAAGGGGAATCGGGATTGTCGACATTTTGAATCAGCAAGATACATATTATTCATGGACGAAAGGATTACTAAAATTGAGATCCGTAAACGGCAGGTACGAGCTTATAAAGTATTTACGGGACGAGGTAAACAAAGAGAGATGGAGCGATTATTTTATTTTAGAAATTAGTTCGTCAAATGCAGAGGACTTTCTAAATGACATTATGGAAGTTGAAACTGTTGTTAAAAAAAGGCGCGAATTATACCTGTACAAAAATACTAGGATTCATTTGGATAATGTGTATGATCTGGGTTTTTTTCTTGAGCTAGAAACAATTGTTAATGACAGCTTGGAAGACGCAAAGAATGAATTTGACGAAATTGTTGATATTTTAGGCCTTGATACAACACAACAGATCAAAACGTCATACAGAAACTTGATGATGGATAAATGATATTAACAAACTCGAATAGAAAGAAAATAGATCTCTGGAGGCAGGTTGATAATTTCTTCGCTAATGGATCGCAGGAGAAAGTTCTGCTTATTGTTCCGACAAACAGGCGAATCCGGGAACTAAAAAAACGAGTTATTAAAAACATACCCGGCCAGGCGACAACGCGTTTCCACTTGCACACTCTTTCTACCTTTACATCATTGCTCCTCGGCGATGTTATTAGTTATTCCGAGTTAAGCGAAGCGGCAAAAAGTGTCTTCCTTAAGCGAAGCATCAGCGGTATAAAACTAAAATACTATACCAACTACCGGAAAACTTTTCCCTCCGGCGCAATTCAGCGCATCGGTAATGTTATTTCGAAGTATAAAGAAAATGGTATTTCTCCGGAAGTATTAGTTGATGAATGTAAGAATTTATCCACAAGCGAAAAGTTGAAAGCCGAAGATATTGCTAATATTTACACCGGTTTTCAGGAATTTTGCACAAACAGCAAAGCTTACGAAACCGGTGATTTGTACCGCATGCTAACCACGTATACGCAGAAAGAATTTACGGGGTTCTTTAAAGAGCGCTTTGGAGATGTGGAGCTAATTGTTTTATCGGGTTATAGTGATTTTTCAAAATTAGAAATTGACTTAATAGCAAAGCTGGGCAGGATTAATTTTGTCGAATGCATTATTGAACTGGACTACTACAAATATAATCCAAGCCTTTTCTCGGTACTCGATAAAAGTTATAAGAAGATCATTGAAGCCGGCTTTAAAGAATGCATTGATCTACAAGAGGATAGAACCGACAAAGTAACTACAGATTTAAGAGAAAAGTTGTTTAAGCCCGGTAAAAGAACTAATCACTCCAGTACCGCCAAAGTAAAAGCTTTTAGTGGTTATGACAGAGAAAATGAAGTCGGTATAATATGTAAATCGATAAAGCGGCTGATTACTGAACAAGAAGTTGAGCCTTACAGAATTGCTGTTGTATTTAACTTAATTGAGAATTACACCGGCATAGTTAACTATGAGTTTAATAAATTCGGAATTCCTCTTAACCTTACCGATAGGATAAAACTCGCAGATACTTCGCCTGTTGCAGCCCTGATTAATTTGATTGAAATTATTGAAACGGATTTCTACTACAAGTCGGTAGTAAGGGCTTTCAGCAGCAGGTACATAACGTGTTCTGAGGTTGATGTTGCAAACTTGCTTTTAGTTGCCCGAAAGCTGAAAATAGTGGGAGGATATAATAATTGGATTTCGACAATAAACAATATTTTACAGAAAACTTTGTACAATTCTATCTACAGCGAAAAAGATCTCGGTGAATTCAGGAAAGCAAAGGAGAGCATTGAATATATCGGGAAAATTCTCAACCCCTTTTTAAAAAAAACGACTTTGCAGGAATTTTTAAAGCTGTTGCGAAACACGATTCAAAAGTTGGGAATACCAAATAAGCTCATTGCAAATCTTTCCGAGTTCAGCGAGAAAGATATAAAGGCGTTCTCAACTTTCTTTGGCCTCATCGATGAAACATTTACCTTGTTAAAAGATAGCGGAAGCGAAAAGAATACTTACAGCCTCTCTTTCTTTATGGAACAACTCCGGCTAATAGCAAAGAACGGAAGATTCAATGTAAAAGAGAAGTCTGATCATGGAGTTTTGGTAACAACATTAAACGAAATAAGGGGTTTACAGTTTGAGTATTTGTTTATCGGCGGATTAATCGACGGAGATTTGCCGACCCGTTATTCGCCTGAAATTTTTTTCAACCGTAATTATGCCAAGAAGGAGGCGGATCACTTAGCAGAAGAGCGGTACCTTTTTTATGAAGCTTTACAAACATTCGGTAAACAGGTTGTTTTATCTTACCCTAAAACAGAGCAGGCCAAAGAATATTCGCGCTCTACTTTCCTAGCCGAAATTGAAAAAGTGGTTATCCCGGAAATTGTTGACACAGATGAGTTGGAGTACAGTATATTTTGCAACGACGAACTTCAGCAATTAAGCGGTAAAACGGATGAAATTCAATTCTCAAAATTACTTGCTAGCACCTTGGGATATGATAAGCATAGTATTAACAACGTTTACAAAAGAGTAATGGTGGAAACACAAAGGTCGTCAGTCGATGAATCAGTTTATAACGGGTATTTAAGCGCAACTGATACCGATACACATGATTCGATTGACGCATTGCTTACCGGACTCGAATATAAAGAGTTTAGTGCTTCCGAATTAGAGATTTATGCAAAATGCCCGTTTAAGTATTTTCTTGAGCGTGTACTGCATTTGGAAATAAAGGAAGAGCCGAGTGAAGAAATAGAAGCTATTGAACTCGGCAGCTTATTGCATCTTGTTTTATTTGAGTTTTATACTGAAATTAAAAAGAAAAACATAATATTACGGAAGTGTTCGGACAAAATTTTTAACAATGCTGTTGAAAGCATTTACAGGATTGCTAGGGAAAAAATTGACGAATTAAATATCTCGGCATCAAACAGTTTTTACGACCTTGAAAAAATATTTGGCATTAACGGGATAAAGCAACAGTCAATTCTTTACAAGTTTGTTGAGTATGAACGGACTAATGAAGAAGAATTGGAACCCGAATTTTTTGAAGTCTCATTCGGGTCAACTAATAGTCAATCAACCGACCAAGAGTTATCGTCTAGTGTACCTGTTAACATCGATGGTATAAAGATTAAAGGAAAAATTGACAGAATCGAACTTAGCGAAGACTCCGGGCAGTTTGCAGTTACCGACTATAAAGTGGGTTACAACAAACCGGCATTAGCCGATCTGGAAAACGGAACTTCCCTCCAATTGCCGCTCTACATGTTGTGTGCACAATCCTTTCTTAAAAACCATATTCAACCGGGAATTGAACCAAAATATATGAACCTGTTTTCACTTAAATTCGATAAGACGAAATTTGGAAAATATCGCTTGAAATACGGCCGGTCAAAGAATTTTGATTCTGTTCAATTCAATAAAGGGTTAATGAAAACAACCGCTGCGAATGTTAAAAAATTCGTTAGAGATATTTCGCTCGGGTATTTTCCGCTATCGAAGTTGGAGAACAGGAAAAATAAAGTATGCATCTACTGCGATTTCAATTCTCAGTGCAGGGTCGATTCAGTAAAGCGATAATGCTTGCTATGGTAAGCTTTTTTTTATAGTTTTGAAATGCCACTGCGAACAGCAGTGGTATTTTTTTTGGTTACAACAGATTGGAGAAGATCGTGTCAAATTTTGTGTATTTATCAAAAGAGCGGCTTAAGGAAATTGAAGAGGAAGTAAGATCATTGACTACGGAAGGGCGGAAGAAGATGGCCGAAAGAATTGCCGAAGCAAGGGCTCATGGGGATCTATCGGAAAATGCAGAGTACGATGCCGCAAAAGAAGAACAGGGTTTGCTCGAATTAAAAATAAGCAAGTTGGAAGATTTACTTTCGAGAGCCAGGATAGTTGATGTGAG
>JANQLA010000229.1 GCA_028280855.1 Melioribacteraceae bacterium | reverse complement strand
ATTTTTTATAGTCAATTACTCTCCTGGCCTTTAGGAACAGGTATACCCATATTGCATAAAATAACGTACCAAGTACAAAAACAATAAATATTGCATTATTATAAATCAGTAAAATGATTCCGAAGATGAAAAGATTTGTAAAAGAAAAAAGAATGTTTAAAGTGGAAAGAGTGAGAAATGACTCAATTCTTCTATGATCTTCGATCCTCTGAAGAATATCGCCGATCACTTTTATTTCGAAAAAAGAAACCGGCAGTTTCATTAGCTTAGTTAAGAAGTCAGAAATCAAGGAGATGTTTATTCTAGTGCTGATGTGGAGTATAATCCAGTTTCTTAAGAACTCTACACTTGTTCTGCTTATAAATAAAGTAAGTTGTGCGATTAAAATCAAATAAATGAAATCTATATCTTGGAAATTAATTCCGAAATCAACGATAGACTGGGTTAGAAAAGGGAAAATCAGCTGCAGAATACTGCCAACGATCATACCGAAAAATAATTGTATAATATATTTTTTATACTTAGTAAAATATGAGAGCAAGAACCTGAAGCCACTCTTAACTTCTTTTTCATCATGCTGTTTGTTAAAATCGTTACTGGGCTCGAGCAGCAGAGCAATCCCCTTATCCGTACCATTATTTTTAACGGATAACCATCCTTCTAAAAACTCTTCTTTTTTATAACGAATACGCCCTTTGCTTGGGTCTGCTATGTAAATATTATCCTTACTAATTTTATAAACTACAATAAAATGATCCTGGCGCCAGTGCACAATACATGGTAAGTTTACTTCCCTTGAGAGTTGCTCAAAACTTATTTTTGACCCTATTGTGCGAAAGCCAATTGATTCTGCAGCCTCACTAATTCCTAATAAAGAAACACCTTCTCGCGATATGTAACATCTCTCTCTGAGGCTTTCCAGACTATAGGTTTTACCATAATATTTTGCAATCATTCTTACACAGGAAGGCCCGCAATCCATAGCGTCATATTGTTTATAAAATGGGAACATGGTAATTATCCGGCAAATATCTTATCTTTCATAAATTGATATCAGATTAAAAAGTTTTTTGGACAAAATTTTCAAAGTTTTCACCCTCTAAAGTGAATATCTTTCATATCCCCTCAAGTTTTTAGCTAGGATCAGTATTTTAAAAATACAATTATTAGAATACACTTTTACAAATTTCAGAAATCATGAATTGAACTGATTTAATGTCAAAAAATGTCATAAATATCTTAAAGAGCCACCTTACAAAATATATATATACTCATTTTGAAAATAATGAAGTTAGTTTGCCCGAGGATCTTCATACAAAATTAGAAAAGAAATTAAGTGAAATCCTACACTTTTACGTAAGGCCGACACTTTATCAAAAGATTATTGCAAATTTTGATTTATTAACGCTTCGTGAAGTAAATCTGGAAAAAATTCTTGGTTTAGATAATTCAATAAAAATTATTCGGAGATCGCTTGAAGTTACTTTTGAAATTATTTCTACTGAAGAGCCTACCGAAGTTATATTAAATTTTTTAAAATCGAGAAACAAATTCTTCATACTAATCGAATTTTCCTTTAAAAACTATATAGAAAGATCGATTAAAAAAAGATTTCCATTTTTGAAAAGTATACCACAAGAAAAAAAGGAAATAATCTTTAGCAAGGTATTCGATATAGTTTTAAATAATTATGATTATTATAAAAATTATAATCCAAATAAATCTAGATTCAAAACATTTTTATATAAAGATATAATTTTTGCTGCTATAAAAGTCTTTAGAGAAGAAAATTTCAACTACTACCAGATTGTGTTAAATAAAGATTCATATCTCGAATATATTCAACAATATGATATCACATTGAAAAATACTGAAATAGCAGAGTGGCAAACAAAAACTTTTTCTTCAAGAAGTGAATTATCTGATTGGATGGAAAATGAAATTGACAATAATTCACTAATGAAGTTTGGTAAATATATCTGGCAATATGTCAAAAATATTGAGCATTATACCAATATAATTGATTATATTGATGTGGATAACGTTACTCCGGTAAATTCAGAATTTTGGGAAAATGAAAGCAACTTTATAACTGTAGAGAACAAAAAAACTTTCTTAATGCGACTAAAAGATGTTGAGAAAGATCCTATCCCTAGATTAATTTTAAAGATAGTACTAGGCTTAGATATAAACTATCTTAGTAACGAGGTCCACCTTGTATTCAAAAATTCTATCGATCTTGCTTTAGTTAAAAAATTGCACAAGTTGTTAAAGACTTACGGTATTGAAGTTAAGACAAATTTCTACAATGAAATTTATTTCCTATTAAAAAAAAAGTCATCAAATTTCTTAGATGTCGTGCCCGGATCTATTCAACGTAGGGTAAATAGAAATTTTAAAAAAATTCAAAAAATCTATTCTTCAAACGAATTGAATGATATCATAATGTCAATTACTAAAAGTATTGACAAGAACTTATTTGAGCATCCGCCCATTTTTTTAAAGTTAATTAATATGGAAGATATTCGACTTCTATTCGATAAAGAAGTTTCGAGCAGCTTAAGAATAGTTGACTTAAGCAATAACTTCATTGAAGAAGTTCCTAAAGAAATTTTTGAAATAAAAACTTTACAAGAAATTGATTTGAGCAATAATATGCTAGAAAGAATTCCGAAAGGTTTTGCAGCTTTAGAAAACTTGAGAGTGATTAACCTAAAAGATCAATTTATAAGCAAAAATTTATCGCATCATTCACCCCATTCATTAATTCAAATTCCTTCAGATGATATAAATTGGATAAAAAGTAAGTTACCAAATTGTAAAATAGTTACTTAATTAGAAGAAATAAATCGTACAATGGAACTTAACAATAAACATTTAGGCACTGATGAGTTCAAATTTTATATTGAGCTATCAGGTAATAAGACTCAACTTACAGAAGTCCAAAAGAAGTCTTTAACAGATATTGAAAATCATTTAAATAGCTGCTTTAAATGTAATGCAGAGTATTTGTTTCTTAAATCTGTTTACTTTGAAAAGATATCAAGATATGGAAAAGCCAAACGAAAGCGTAAAACTGTATTGATCGCCTCTGCCTCAATCATCACTCTTCTCTTCTTATCTCAGCTACTTTTTTTCTCCGGCAATAAACCGGATCAAATCATAACTGATTCGGATGAAACCATATTAAACGATTCAATTAAGGACAACAAAAAAACGAATATTGACATTGCGAAAAAAGATAGTTTTGAAGGAGAACCTTCTCTCATAGAAAAGGATAAAAATGAACATTTACTAGAATTGTTATACGCTTACGTAGATTTAGTAAAATCAAATAAGTTTGAAGTAAATTTAGTAGAATTTGCTGAAGAAAGCGGAGTAGAATTACCCAAAGCTTTTGCAGAAGATTTCAGGCAAGATTTGCGGATAAAAAATATTGATCTCAGAGATACAGAAAATGTAAAAGCTATTAGCCCGGAAAATTTTAGCATCTTGAAAGCACCTATTATCTTTGAATGGGGAAAAATTGAAGATAGCGTATCGGTTGTAATCAAAAACAATTTGAATGAAAATGTTTGGGAGGAAAAAACAACCGGCACTTCAAAAATAAAATTCGATGAAGAATTAAAACCAGGTACTTATTACTGGGATCTTAGAGTAAATGACAAAGTACAGGGAAAATATAAATTTTTTATTGTCCCGTTAACATGGTATAAATCTTAATTACCAACTAATTTAAATGCTCCCCAATAAAAGGGTTCCGAATACTTATCGCTGTTTATGAATCTTAGCTTCACATCCCTTAAAGCAGTAGTATAACTTTTTCCTTCAAGTATCTTTGAATATAAATCGGTCATAAACGCTGCTGTTGACCTGTCCACAACATTCCAAAGTGATACAATAACATTCTTTGCTCCGCTAAACATTAGCCCCCTGGTAAATCCAATTATGCCTTCGCCCCTTACTATTTCACCCAATCCGCTCTCACATGCACTCAGCACAACCAGGTCGGCATTTAAATACAGGTTATAAATCTCTTCAGAATACAAGACGCCGTCTTCTGTTTTTGAGCTGTCCGCAGCAAGCACAATACCTGACAATTTAGGGTTCTTCTCATTCATAAAAGCATGGGTAGCAAGGTGTACATATTTATAGCTATTTGTTTTATTTGACTTCAATAAATCTTCAGTTGCATCTGAGTGGAGATAAGTCTTAGCCGGTTTATTGCTCTTTTTAAACATTTTATAAATGTTTGTTATCTCTTCTTCACTTGCGGGCAGAGGGTTAAAGGTACTTTTTTCATCTAAAAAGCTTCTTTTCATTGCTCTATAAATGTCTTTATTCATCGTATCTATAATGGATAATTCTCTGCTTATTAAATCAGCCTGAATTGTACCGTCTTCAAAAACAGGAGCCATGCCTAAAAAGCTATCTTCATTTGCCGTATTTGCTGTGGCGCCAACAATTTCTTTTAAAGCTAGAGTTGCCGAATATGCGTACCTGATGTTATAATCATTTATTAAATACGGTAGTGCAGAGTAATCTATTTTTGCTTTTTGTTTTACGTCTTTTGTTAATAGAGCGTCAAAGGGAACATAATGCAGTATCCCGTCGGGAATCAGCAAAATCTGCTTACCTTTTATTTTTTCTTCAACCGGTTTTATCAGTTTAGTATAAAGTAAATAACTACTCTCTAAGTATTCATCCGTATCGAGGTTGTAAATTGAGTTATTTAGTTTTCTGATTGTTGAATTCTTAGGAGGAGTTCCTGAATAAACATCATAATTACTTTTATCAATAGTGAAAATAAAAAGACTGCTATCTCCAGCGAAATATTGTAATAGGACCTCATTTTCATCCAACCTCTGTTGAATTTCTTCGACAGAGAGTACATCATTTTCATATTTCAAATTGTAATACCTGGGATAATCTTTCTCAAATTTTGAAAGTAATTCTTGGTATTCTATGTTTAAATCAAAAAACTTATCTTCATATTCTCCAATTTTTGATGAATCAAAGGCCTTTACTCCTTTTTGTTTTTCTTTATTTATCTCCGTATCATAGAATGTAAGGTCAATTCTTAGTGCTTTTTCCTTTTTTAATAAACTGTCGGTTATACCAGAATACTTCTTGGCATTCGACTTAGAGATAGATTCATGTAATATTGTAGCCTTGTTTTCTTCAGCAAATCTAAAAACAAGTTCCTTGTCCCTATTATCCCGGCTGTGTCTATAAAGCTTTAAAGCTGTGTGTATCGCGTCGTCATAAATTTTTGAATTTATATCTGTTAAAAACAACTTTGATCCCTCTGTCTTGTAACTTATTCTCATTTTTTTTATTAATTCTGATGCTAACAAGTAGGTACTTACCGATAACTTTAAGTCATCAGTATTATCAGAATTTATTGAATAAATCTTATCCAGGATAGCTGCTTTTCTTTTGAGAATTTGCAACAATTCTTTTTCACTGCTGATATTTACAAGGTCAAGATTAGAAACTACATCACTACTATTTGAGCCTGTGATCAAGGAAGTAATTGCTTTTTGATAATTATTAAGAGACTCACTAAAATTATCCTTTTTGTTGTATACATCTCCTATTTGTCTATATGCTCTAGCAACTTTTGGGTGTACTTCAGTTAGCGAATTTTTATAGACTGATAAAGCTCTATTAAAATATTCCAAGGATTTTTTATAATCTCCTTTTCTAAAATAAACTTTTCCGAATGTATGCATACAACTAGCTGTATTACTATTATTGTATTCTTCAAGAATGGCAAATGCTTTTCTGATATAAGTTAAGGCACTATCAAGTTGGGATGTTTCCAAAAACAAATTGCTGACATCTATGAAGCTATCTGCGACAGTTAGATGCTGTAATCCAAATGTTTTAATTTCTATTGATAAAGCATTTTTGAAATATTTAATTGACTTATCATAAATTTTATATAATTGATAAATTCCTCCAATGTTGCCGTAACTTTCTGCAATATTTGGATCATTTGAATCAAAAAGTTCAAGCCGAATTTTCAAAGCTTTTTGGAAATAAATTAATGCAATTTCATAATCCCCTTTTCTTTCGTACACGGCTCCAATATTGTTATAAGATCTTGCTACATACGCAGTATTCTCTCCAAAAGATTGATTCGCAATCTTAAGTGCCTTCATATTATTTTCAAGAGCTTTGTCATAATTTCCTCTATAAAGATAAACGGAAGCCAAATTTAGATAACTGAAATAAAAAGCCGGATCATCTTCTTGCAAAATATTTAAAAGAATTTTTAATGCATCTTCCATATATGGGGTTGCGGTTATGTAATCACCAATAAGTGAATAAGAAATACCGATACCAATGAAACAATCAGATACCTTTTTATGATGTCTGCCAAAGTATTGAATTCTTATATCAAGCGATTTATTAAAATATTGAACGGATTCATCATGATTTCCTTTTAAACCATTGATTACAGCTAGACTGTAATAATTATCAGACAAGTTGGGGTGAGAATCACCAAATATTTCCAAGTTGATTGATTTTGACTTATTATGATATTTTAAAGAATTTTTAAAGTCACTTCTGTGTCTGTAAATAGACCCCAATAACTCATAGCAAAGAGCAAGATCAGCCTTATGCCTATTTTTATCTCTTTCCCAAATTGCAATCGCTTTAGAAAAAAAATCAAACGCTTTTTTAGTTTCATTTTTTTCAGTGTGGGCTAATCCTATGTTATAATAGATCTTTCCAACTAATGAATCTGTATTTCCAAGTTCATATAATCCTATCTCTAAAAGTTTATTTAAGGAATCTAATGCAGCGTCATATTTATTTTCACTAATTAAATTTTCAGCTATCTCATTATAGCATTTTACGTATCCTTCCCAGTTTTCACTTTTCTTAAATATCAAACTTGCTTTCAAAAGAAAAATATAGGAGTTTTCATATTGGCCCGAATCTCCAAAAGATATGGCCTTTTCAAAATATTTTTCCGCGGCAACTGAATCATCAATTACTATTGAAGTAGAGTCTTGGAAAGCTGAGAATAAATCTAAAGTACTTAAGTGTTTTGCAAAAGAATTGGTGCAACAAAACAATAAAAAAGTAAAGACATATTTATTCATATAATTTCTATCCTAATTAAAAAATATTATCAATATTTTTAGCATTATACAGATTTTAAAAAGATCCCAGCTAGCTAGTCTAGTATAATTCAATTTGTATAATTAATCAGTTGCTTGAGTTTCTGTTAGTTGATATAAAATCACTCTTCGGAAGCAAAGTAAGAAGATACAATAGTTTAAATTAATAGGCACAAATTAAATTAATTACTACTTGTATTCTAGGCAAAATATTTTGCACACTTTTTTTGAATTTATTACGTTTTAGTCCAGAAATAATACAATTTTTAAAAGAGTTTTCAGAACTAAGCTTAGAGAGTCTGTTGATCCTTAATCTTGGTGGGTTATTTTTCTCGATAAACTTAATTTATCGGCTTTTTTACCAGAAGTCTCTTACAATTCCCGGTTAGATATGCGTAAAAGATTATTGATTACAAATTTTCGAGAGTTAAGTTCATAGTATTTAGATAACCTAACCTATTTGATTAACAGCATTTTCTTCGAATCTATAAAACTGTTTGCTTTTATTCGGCAGATATACAAACCGCTTGATAAATTACTAGCGTCAAATTCAACTTCGTACAAACCCGGCGGCTGGTGTTTGTTTACCAATTGGGAAACTTCGTTTCCGAGGATGTCGTAGATTATTAATTGCACATTGGTTGTAGGGGACGCAAATTTTGCGTTCCCTACGTTTGGTATTGAATATTCAATGGTTGTCGATGGATTAAACGGGTTCGGGTAGTTTTGTGATAAGCTGAATTCCTTAGGTAGTCCGTCAGCCGACGGATTCTCTTCAACAGTTGTCACTGCGTTGTTTACTTCTGCTATGCTTTCGTAATATGTAAACGACCCGTCTGTATCAATTTGCTTTAACCTGTATTTTAATCTTAATTCTTGATCTTTATCATAATCTTTATCTAAATAGCTATAACTCTTTGGCGAGTTGCTGTTGCCATGTCCTTTTACAAAACCAATGGTTTCCCATTCTGTGTTTTGAGTCCCGTTTTCTGACTGCTGCCTCTCCACTTCAAACCCGTAATTATTTAATTCAGTTGCTGTTTGCCAAATCAGTTTGACCGAACCATTATCCGGTAATGCCCTAAAGAATGTTAACTCAACAGGCAGCACTCCTTGAGCTACCCAGAATTCATATGCACCGGAGTCTATTGTTCCGTTTCTTAAAGCCCCCCTTGCGTCTGTGGTGGTTTCATCAAACCCGGATGTACCGTTATCTGTTGCCAGACTTCCAGCGCCGGTTATTGATAATGTTCGCGCGCCGTTTAGAGTATTGTTTGCCGCGAGCGTACTTGTAATTCCCGCACCATTTGTTCCCTGGTTGGCATCATCACTTGCTATTGGCGTTATCCCGCCGGGATTATCCCAGAATATATTTCCGCCCCTGCTGGTTGATGATCCGCTGGAGCCAAAAGTTTTTACACTTTTTTGAGTGGAAGAGCTGCTGCGGTCAAAAATTGAGTTATGTATAACTAAACTTGAGGCCCCCTGGTTGCCAAACGAATAAGCTATATCGTCTCCCGTTGCTATACCGGCAGTTGCTGTGTTATTAAAAAAAGTAGAATTGGTTATTGTTAAAGAATTTGCAAAACTACTCCCACCGCCGGATACATTAATGCCTCCCCCATGATCACCTGAGTTATCATTGAATGTACAGTTTGTTATTGCAACGTCAACTGCGCGGTAAAATTGATCCATGTAAATTGCGCCGCCGCCTTCAGGACTGGAACCTCCCGTAGAGTTGTTATCAAACGTACAATTGAGGAAGGTAGCATCATCATAAATATGACAAGCTCCGCCATAAGCTCCACTGGAGTGGTTAGCAATGTTATCTCTAAACTCGCAATTCTCTACAGTCAACGTCCCCTGGTTCAAGAAAATTGCACCGCCCCCGCCGAACCCCGCTGCTCCTTCGGTTCCTCTTCCGTTTTGCATAGTCAAATTCTTTATAGTAACATTAATCCCGCTAGCATTTATAAAAAATATACCCACAGAACTTGAACCCGTAATTTTTGTTACATCAGCGCCGTTACCGGAAATAGTCAAGTTCTTTGTTATGTCAATGTCCGAACCGGTAAGGTCAATTTGTGTTACCGAACCGTCGAATTCGATAGTGTCGCCCGAACCGGCATCAATAACAGCCTGGCGCAAAGTACCCGCCCCGCTATTTGCAGAACTTGTTACTGTTATAGTTGCACAAAATATATTTAATGATAAAAAGAAGAATCCTAAAAATAGAAACAGATTGAGTTTTACTTGAGTCATTTTTTCCTCAGATTATAAATTATGGTAGGTATTGAATAAATATAATTTACAATCGGTTTGAATTCATGAAGAAGGAGTTAAAACAGCAGTTGATTCGGTTTAATATTATGCAGAAGAGTTCAAATTTACGCTAAATGTATTTGGCATTGTTCCTGTTTCTCTTATAAGATTGTGGAGTTTCTCCAGTATACTTTTTAAAAGCACTATACAAAGATGCCTTGGATTTGAATCCTACTAATTTTGAAATTCCTTCAATACTATATTCATCAAATTCTTTACTCATCAACTTTTCTTTTGCGTCTTGAACTCTGTATAAATTTAAGAATCCGTTAAAATTTAACCCCAGCTCTTTATTGATTTTTTCGGATAACCTCCTCGGCTTTAACCTTACGCTATGAGCAAAAAGATTAATATTAATATTGGGGTCTTTATAATACTTTTCTTTTAACATTATCTCATGTATTCGTATGAATTCCGGGTCATTAAGCAATTTCTGAGGAAAGAGGTTTTCTTCACTTCTACCAGGGGTAAATTCATTTACCGGCTTATCGAATTTACCGCCCCTGTATTTTTTGAAAGCATAAAAAGAAAGCAAAATCACAAATATCCCAATTGGTGCGTATGTAATCGTTTCACTTAAATAAGAGGCGATTATTTTTAAATTTTTATTGCTAACTTTTTTACTCCAATGACCTAAGCCATTTTTAAATCTTAACTCAAGGGTATAATTACCCGCCTTTAAACCGGAGACAGTAATAAAGTTTTCTTTTGTATAGTAAACATCTGTATTCTTTTCATCGTCGTTTGTTATGCTAACTTCAAACATGTTGTTATTTTCATTTATAAAAGAGCGCCCCCTGTAATGAATAGTAATTGTTTCTTTCTTCTTTTCCAGGCTTACTTTTTTGTTGAGTTTATGACGGGCGCCGTTAACATCCTCTGCAAATAAAAACTGCAACGGGAAAAACCGGGGCATCCCATATTCAAAATCAGGATCGAATATGCTCAGTCCGCCGTTTGTTCCAATATAAAATTTTCCGTCCGGCCTAGCTTTACCGGCTGATCTGTTTGTTTCCATTCCGGCTAAACCGCTTTCCACAGAGTAAAATGTTGAAGTTTCACCGTTCCATTTAACTGCTCCGTTTGATAATCCGAACCACACCCATCCCAATGAATCCCGGCTTATAAAATAAACCGGCTGATCTATATAAAAATCTCCCTTACGAAACTTCTTTAAAGTATCCGATTCTAAAACATACAATCCCTTATCCGTACCTACGAATTTGTAATCACTAAACTTGTCAAAATATGCATAAGTGCTATTTTCCGAACCGCTCGGCGACCTAATTATAGTTGTTTTGCCTTCACTGTATCTTATTACACCGGTATTTAAACATAATATCATGTCACCATCTGCAGATTCAAAGATTTTCCTGACAAAATTTTTCTGATCTAAATTCAGTTCAATTTTCGGCTTAAGTTTTTCATCTAATTTATAAAGGCCGTTATCAGTGGTAAACCACAAATTTCTATTGTTATCTATTAACACACCGTAATAATCCGTATCGCTCTGAAATATCCATTCAACATCTCGATCATTATTCATTTTCCCTAAGCCCAAAAATTGAGCAGTAAACCAAATAATATTATCGCTATCTCTTACTGCATCAAGTACCCTGTTGTTTTGCGGCGTGCTTGAAAAACTAACTTTGCGCATATTCTTATTGGAATCGATTATTGTTATGCCGTCTTCGTGCCCTATAAAAATGGAACCGTCCTCAAAAAACTCGATAGCAGCAACTTCACTTGTGTGAAGCCCTTTATTTTTATTATAATTTTGAAAAGGGGTGGCTCTTGTTTTGTAAATACCTCTACCCGAAACAAACCATGAGTTATTTTCTTTATCTATAAATCCGGATTGTGCACCACGATCAATAATTTCATTGTCTACTCCAAGCTGTTTTACTGCTTTTGTAAGTTTCGAGTATGAAAAAATTCCGAAAGGACTGCCCCAAATAATCTCGTACTCACCAATACTTATGAAGCCCATTTCATGTCTTGCTGCATTAAGATTATCGAAATTATCATAAAAGGAAGAGTATATACCATTTTCGATGAGCCCGAACTCATCTTCCAGGAGAACCCATATTCTTAACTCATCACCCGGTGTTTTCTCAAACTTATGCGCTAAGATTTTGCCGCGAGGGGTATCAAAAAGTTTTACTACTTTTTTGTCCGCAAGGTTTAATTCATAAATAGAATTTTCTGTTGAATAGTAAAGGTCGCCGTTATAAAACGATATCGACTTAACAAATTCGTCTTTGTCGTTGAAGGGGCTTATCCACTCCCAATTGTTATTGCTGAATTCGAAAACACCCTGTTTTGTCCCGGCATAGATTATCCTGGTTGTATCTCTATATTCAACTGCTATTGAAGTGAAGCCTATTTCCGATTTTTTAAAATTTAATATCGGTGGTATCTTTTCAGATGAATTGTCGTCCAATAAAATTATATTTTGAAAGGTTTCGACAGGTACTGCCCAAACTTTTCCCTTTGAATCGAGAAACAGTTTATGAAACCTTACCTGGACGTTACTTTTGTCTTCAAAAATTGTTTCCCATTTATAGCCATCGTAAGTAAATACTTTGTCATGTGAAGAAAAGTACATCAAGCCGGTTGAATCCTGGATGACGTCAAAAACCATTTTCCCGGGGACGCCTTCCAATATTGAGTAGGCTCTATAACTTAATTCTTGCCCAAGTATATTCAAATGAATTACTAAATATGTAACTATGTATATAAAGCTCGATCGCATCTGTTTGTTTTAGTCCTAGAGATGAGAAGCTCAATATGGGTTATTTATGCAATAATTTCCAGGACAAAGAAAAGCCTTAATATAAGATAAATTTTAGCAGGCTGTTTAGATGTTTACAATTACCAATAGATGTAGAAAATTTATTTCTCCGAGACTAACTTTAAAGCCAATCTTTTTGGTCCTTTAAATTTCCCTGCCTTTGAAAAAATGCAGGGAAGCTCTGATAATGTATAATAATAAAAATCACTTATTTGACCAGCAGCATTTTCTTTGAATCCATATAATCTTTTGTTTTTATGTGGTAAATGTATAAACCGCTTGAAAGATTGCAGCCGTCAAATTCTACTTCATAAAAACCCGGGGTCTGGTGTTTGTTTACCAATTGGGCAACTTCGTTACCGAGGATGTTGTAGATTTTTAGTGATACATGTTGCCCTTCGACGGGGCTCAGGGCGACTGCCGGTATATTATATTTTATTGTGGTGGTCGGATTAAACGGGTTCGGGTAGTTTTGCGATAAACTGAATTCTGTTGGTAATTGGCTCTCATCAACAGATGTTACCGCGTTGCTTACTTCTGCTGTTGTTTCGTAATATGCAAATGATCCGTCTGTATCAATTTGTTTTAATCTATATTGCAGTTTCCCCGAAGTTGGTTTAGTATCAACGAATTCATAGCTTTTCGGTGAGCTGCTGTTGCCATGCCCCTGAACAAAGCCTACCTTTTCCCAGTTATTAATTTCTAATTCTTCATTTTTAATTGCCCTCTCAACTTCAAACCCATAATTATTCACTTCACTTGCTGTTCGCCAATTCAAAACAACTCTATTGCTCGCTAACGTCGCAGTAAATGATACAAGTTCAACAGGTAAAGGTGTTCCTCCCGGATTCTGCCAGTCTAAATAGGGGTATCCATTATTGACACCGGCATCCATATTCCAGATTAAGGGATTCCACCCTGCTGATAAAAATATTGATTGCGTTTTCATATTAGCGGTTGTTTCAGGCTCACCCTTTCCGGTGTCACTTTCTCCTGAAACATCCGAATCATAAAAACAAGAAGGTATTGTTGCACTCGCATTACTAGCGCAAAAACCGCCGCAATAGCTGTTGGCTCCAAGTTGTGTAACTGTCCCTATAGAATAACAATATTCGATTTTACCTTGTGTCCATCCGGTAAATCCTCCACCATAATCGCCTGCTGCATTAACTCGTCCGGTTTCAGCATTACCCAAAGAATAGCTGTTTCGAATAGTTGTTCTTGTTCCTGTGTTTCCTCCGGCAAAACCCGCACCGCAACTTCTAGCTGCAGAGGCGTTGCCGGTTGCAAAACATTCTTCTATTAATGCATTGTCCTGGTTCTTACCAACAAAACCACCTGCATAACTTCCTATGTTAGTAGTTGCCGAACCGGTAGCATAACAATATCTAATTATTGCTGCAGTTTGGTTAACAGTATCTTGCGTTGATGTAAAACCTACAAAACCGCCCGCGTTTGCTGAATCAGCTATAACATTTCCGGTTGCATAACAATTGCTTATAATACTATACGGATAAGCTATTCCAATAAATCCCCCGGCACCAAAACCCTGCGCAGTAACATCTCCTTCCGCATGACAATTGGTGATCGTTCCGCCTTCACCACCTGAATGATGCATACTGTTAAATCCGCAGAATCCGCCAACAGTATGCAATGTGCTATTGTAACTGGCATGCCCCGATGTGCTTACATCACCTGTCGCATAACAATTATCTATTGAAGCATCATTATAATTTACACCCACAAATCCACCGACATTATGTGGGTATATAGTTGCATTGTAAGTTACACTAGTAGCTGAAACAGTGCATTCCGAATGGCTGTCTTCAATAGTACCACCATTATTTGAGCCTACAAGTCCACCTATCCACTCACCCGGACTGTTTATAGTTCCTGTAGCAGAACAATTAGTTATTGAACCTTTATTTTCTCCCGTCAACGCTCCAGTATGGTGTTGACCAAGTATATTTACTGATGTTAAGTTTATGTCAAAAATATTTCCAGTTGTTCCAACATTACCAAACATTCCAATAAAGTTAGTTGATGACCGATTAATAGTTAATCCGGAAATAGTATAATTGTCCCCATCGTATTGACCGGTAAAATTTGTCGTGCTGTTCCCGATTGTTCGAAAACCCTCATTATTGCCGGTAGCAGTTCCGTCATTAGTGTCGTCAAATAAATTTCCATTGATATCATCATCGTTATCATCCCAGTATTGCGTAGCCGAGGCATCAATGCTTGCTGTCTGAATAAAATATGCTCCCCAATCTGCGGAAGTTTGGCAAAGCTCTTTTAAATCATCCAGCGTAGCAACCTGATAAGGGTTACCCGAAGTTCCGTTACCGCCGCTATAAATACCTGCGAATAAGGTTAGCGAACTGAAAAAATAGGATACAATAATTCCGTAAGCAGATTTCATTTTTTCTCCAATTGGTTCGTTAGTTAGTTTGTATGTCTTATTTCAATACCGTCCTCTTCTTTATTTTACTAGCTTTCCTTCCGCATTTATTGAATAGAAGTATATTCAAATACTTAAACCGGTAGAATCAAGTTGAACCTCGTTGTATCCCGTTGTTTTTGTTTCGTTTGCAGAAGTTGTGATCTCATTTACAAATGCGTCAAAAGATACTCTATGTTTAGCCTCCAAGGCGAGGTGTGTCTTTATTAGAATAATTGTGGTAATGATAAATGTACTCGGACGAAACGGATTTGGGTAATTTTGTATTAGCTTAAATTCTATCGGCATCCATTAGTTGCCCGATCTACTTTTACACTTGTTACAACAAAATTCACTTCTGCTATTGTATTAGAATAGGTAAAAGCCCATCTGTATCAATTCGTTTTAAGCGTTATTGCATGGTGAATAACGGCTAATTTGTATAGTTGATTTGAACTTTGGTTATGAGGACAGCATTCAATAGGGATCCCGGCACCTAAGAATGGGTAAGTAATCTTTTCCAAAAATAGTAGTTCTTTTTCCCAATTTTTGCCCTCCAGTTTAGTATGAATCTATATATAAAAGAATACTATCTTAAAATATCTAAATAATGAATTAGCTAATTCATCATATGCAATTTACTAATTTTCGCATAAAGTCATAATACATTCATTGCAAAAATGTTTTACTCCTTTTGCGTAAAATATTTGGGGTAAGTGTTTACTAATAATTAATTCAGGTGTTACAGGTTTGTTAAGCCGGACGGACTCAACATGGTTAAAACTCTTTTACCAAATTGAACCTACCGGCAAGTGAAAATTGGTTAGATTATTTCTATTCACCAATAACCATATTTTATTTGTTTAGTATGAGGATGTGATAACCGCAGTCGAATCATTTAATCTTCTGCGGTTATTTAGCTATGAAACTCAAGGCAAATAAAAATAAGTATGTTAGAATTTATTTGACCAGCAGCATTTTCTTTGTATCCATAAAATCATTTGTTTTTATGCGGTAAATGTACAAACCGCTTGAAAGATTTCTGCCGTCAAATTCCACTTCGTAAAATCCGGGTGGCTGGGTTTTATTTACCAATTGGGAAACTTCGTTTCCGAGGATGTCGTAGATTTTTATGGTTACATTTTGCACTTCGACTTCGCTCAGTGCATCGACGACTGGTAATGAATATTCAATGGTCGTCGATGGATTAAACGGATTCGGGTAATTTTGTGAAAGGTGAAATTCTTCCGGTAATTGCTTGTCATTTAACGATGTTATCGTTGCATCAACTTCTGCTGTTAAGTTGTAGTATTCGTATGTACCGTCCGTATCTATTTGCTTTAACCTGTATTTTAATCTTAATTCTTGATCTTTATCATAATCTTCATCTAAATAGCTATAACTCTTCGGTGAGTTACTGTTTCCATGCCCCTGCACAAATCCTATCTTTTCCCAATTATTAATTTCTAATTCTTCATTATTAATTGCTCTCTCAACTTCAAATCCATAACTATTTGTTTCAGTAGCTGTTTGCCAATTTAGCTCAATGTTATTCTCAACTAAAGTTGCTGTAAATAAAACGAGCTCAACCGGAAGAACACCGTCAGCTCCACTTTGCCATGCAAGAATAGGATAACCGTCATTAACGGTTCCCTCCTGATCAGCATCCCATATGTTTTCATTGCCGTTAGTAGTTTCATTAACAAAATCCCACCCGGCAGTTGTAAATGTATTAAAATCCGTCATTTCGGTTGTCGTTTTTCCTGCTGCGGGATCAGCCGAGGTAGTTTGACCTGAAGTTTGGTTATCCCAGAAACTAGCAGCGCAAACGTAAGCAGAAGTTGGAACCCGGCCGGAGAATCCTCCGTATTTTTCACCTGTAGAAGACACAGAACCTGTTGCATAGCAGTTTTCAATTTGTCCCTTATCGTAGAAGGCGCCGTTAAAACCGCCTAAACCATGACTAGAATTAGTATTAAGTCCGTCGGTAGTTACATTTCCTCTGCTATAAGAATCTGAGATTTTCCCGGTACTTCCGTTGTTATATGCATTAGAACCCACGAAACCGCCAATTCTGGATTCATTGCTTGTACCATGAGCATTGCCTGTGGCATAGCATTGTTTTATTATACCTGTATTCCAACCCACAAAACCACCGATATTTCTTGAACTGCCTGTTACATTTCCGGTTGCAAATGATGATGTAATTAATGGTTTATTAGAATCCGTATCATCATTATTAATATTTTGACCTATTAATCCGCCAACCGACTTTGCTCCGCTTACCGTTGCTGATGACGAACTCCCTGTTATTACAACCCTGTTTGTCACCTCGCCGATTAAACCTCCCGTATCATTAGCTCCGGTAATCGTCCCACTTGATGAACATGATGTTATCGTTGTACCTTCATCTGCAACACCGGCTAACGCCCCGGTATTATTACTACCTGTAATATCTGCGTTAATTAAATTGAGGTTTGTGACAGTACCTCCTAATATGTAACCAAATAATCCTATATTATCTGTAGAGCTTCTATCTATTGCTAAGTTGTAAATAGCAAAATTTTGCCCATCAAAATTACCTGTGAAATTTGTTGTTGAATTTCCTACCGGGATAAAACCGGAGTTACTGTTCCATACTTTTGTTGCGCCTGCATTTATGTTCGATTCCTGCCGTATATATTTATCCCAGTAAAAACTGTTTTCGGATAGAAGTTTTAAATCATTTACTGATTGAATCAGTAGCGGATCGCCGGAGGTTCCGCTGCCGGATAAATTGCCTACACCTTTCAAATAGGGATAACCACCGTCAATTACCCATGTGCTGGTAAAATCCCAACCGCTGAATGTTGATTGCGTTTGCATTTGTGCTGTAGTCTTTCCTGTACCGTTAACACTTGTTGTGGGACCTACATCCGTATCCCAGTAGGAATTACTTGTGGTTCCGGAAGAACTATACGCAGTTATACCACCAAAAACTGAATTAGCAGATATACTACCGGAATTAAAACAATTTGAAATATTAGAATTTTGAATCCCTACTATTCCTCCGGTATAGCTATCACCGGAAATACTACCACTATTGTAACTATTCGAAATTGTAACAAAATACTGATATCCACAAATACCGCCAATAGTACTACCTGATCCATCTATTACCCCGCTGTTAAAACAATTTGATAAAGTTGCAGCAAAAAGATTACCGGCGATACCACCAACATAATTTACACCGACTATTTTGCCGGAGTTATGACAGTTTGTAATTACATTATTAATACCTGACACGTTGCCGGCTATTCCTCCAACTCTATCTACAACCGTAGTTATATTGCCGTAGTTATAACACTGCGAAATTGTACCGTAATTATTTGATTTACCCACAATTCCACCCGCATCACTTTTTTGTGAATAAATTGTCCCTTCATTGAAACAATAGGTTATCGAAACACCAGATTTTATTCCAACGATCCCCCCAACGTAACTATTTTCACTCGTAACATTGCTTCCGTTAGAACAATAACTTATATAACAAGATACATTACCACCACTTACTGTTCCACTAAACTGACCAACTAATCCTCCGGTAAACAATCCACTTCCCGCGCCATCTCCACCATATACCGTTCCTGTAACAGAACAATTAGAAATTGTGATAGATCTGCCAGATGCGTTTCCAATCAATCCGCCAACGTAATGTTTTCCAGTAATATTTACATCCTTAAGAGTAATGTTATTAATTGTTAAACCTGAAAAAGAAGCATATATTTCTCCGAATAGTCCTATATACTCTTGCGACGGCCTATTAATTGTTAAACCGCTGATTGAATATCCTTTCCCGTCATAATTTCCTTGAAAACTATTTGAATTGTTTCCAATTGGAGAAAATCCCAGCCCTCCGTTCCAGGTACTAGTTGCCGAAGCATCGATATTTGCCGTTTGTTCAAAATATGATCCCCAGGAAGAAGAATTAGTACTTATCCACAATAAATGATCAAGCGTAGAAACCAGATAGGGGTTTCCTGAAGTGCCCGCACCTATCGGCTGGGTTCCATCGGCAAAAACCGGATTTATTAAGAATATTATAAGTATTGAGTAAAAAATATTAGTCGTTTTCATTGTATTCCCCGTACTTTAATTGATAGATATATAATTGTTTTTCGTGTCTAGTTCTTTTTAAGTGTAGGCTTAAAATTAATTCTATAATCGAATTTGAGGTCAATCAGATAAGTTATTTCACTACTCAAAAAACAGCTAAATGGAGGTTTTTCACTACTCAAAAAACAGCTAGGTGGAAAAATTATTGCGATTTTAGCCTAAATTCGTTCTTTCTATTTTGAAGGAAAATGCCAGTGTATTTAAATAATGGCAGGGATAGGTTTTAACTAAACTTATGTTTTATTAATACTATAATCCTAATATATGCGTTGTAAGATTTTGATTTTGATCAAGATTCATTTTCTTGCGAATGCTTTTCCTGGTGTTTTCAATTGTTCTCGGGCTTCGCTGGATTATTTCAGCGATTTCTTTTGTAGTTAGTTTTAATTTTAGAAGGGAGATTACCCGTAATTCCATAGGACTTAAATCCGGGTATAATGTGATTAAACTTTTGGAAAATTCAGAGTTTATTTCATTAAATTTTTCATCAAATTCCGACCAGGTGTTCGAATTATCAGAGTCAGACTTTATTTTTTTTATAAAATCCTTTAATTTATTCGTTAAGTCACCGGAAGAGGTTTCAAGTAAATCCATTATTTCAGATGCAACTTTATTTCTATTTTCCTGGATATGGGCAATATAAAGTGTTTTTTGAGCCAGCTCACTGTTATTATTTTCTATTTGCATCATTAGGTTTTGATTTTTTAATTCTGCGGCCTCTTTTTTAATTTTTATCTGCTTTCTTCTTGAAATTAAAAATATTGCTATCAAAGCAAGAATAAGAGTGATAACTAATAATGATGAAATAAGATAATTCTGATTTGAGTTTTTTATT
>JANQLA010000458.1 GCA_028280855.1 Melioribacteraceae bacterium | reverse complement strand
TGTACTTGTAAAAAGCAAAGAATAAAGACGGGTCATATTTCTGTTTGCTTTGATGAAATAAATTTCCTGTCGGAATCTGAATAAACTCCGATACATGACCGCAGCCAGGGCAGCTTATTCCAATAAGACGAAAAGGCTGCTGGTAGTGGTCTTTGAAGCCAACAACCTTTTTTTTGTTGTCTACTTTGGCAACGGAATCTTCGAAGTCGATATTGCAAACAGGACACAGCATTACTTTACAAATTGCCTTTTTACAAACTTTTGCTCGTATGTAAAATATTTGGAAGTGTAGCTCTCTTTCATTGTGTTGTTCGCCGATACGAATGCCTCTTTCTCATCATCGCTGTCGGTATTTACTACAGCAATAACAATTTGATTATCTTTTCCATCCTCTAGAACAGCGAACTTAAAATACCATAGATAAGATTTTGCGATATATGAAATTTCATCATGAACAAACATTATCTTACCGGAATGAACATCTTTTACATTGACACCGAGTTTAGTCAAGTCCTGTACGTATTCATCCGGAATATCTTCAGCATCCTGAAAAGGTTTATGCATTTTTTCCAGGTCGTTCAAATGCTGCCCTGTTAATTCTTCATTCGATGTCTCCGGAGCTTGATTATCCTGAGTACTGAGTCCTGCCTCCTGTGTACTCTTATCATCCGAATTTTCCTCTTCGACAGAGTCCCTTCCCTGCATTTTATTTACGGTTACTTCAGCAGCCTTTTCTTCTCTGCTTCCTTCGCCACCTTTCTTTTTAGCCATTTGCTTCCTCCTTAATTTTATTCTTAAAAAAAATCACAATTGTTTTATCCGGTCGCCTGATCACCATGATTTTATTAGGCTTTGGCGGTCTTACTATCTGCCACATCTGCCCGACTTTTGTTTTGCTGATTTTATTGAACCTTCGTGCTACAAAGTGACTAATTTCATAGTGCTGAAAACCAGCAGCTTTTAATTGTTCTCTATGCTCCTGTGTAATCTCCACTAGCTTACTTTTACATCACTATAATTCAACGGAATAGCTTCATATTCAAGCGTGCTTTCATTCCTCACATAAACCTTGCTGTATTTTTTTACAAATTGCCTATCGATTGCTTTTTCAAGATAAACCATCGCATCCTGGTATAATTGATGACGTATTTTTTCTCTGTATTTCAGAAGACTTGTGACGCGCTTTGTATCAAGCTTTCCGCCTTTTGTTTCAAACGCGTCTAATACAAGTTGTTTAATGAATTCATCTTCCGACGATATTTCCGATTCAAGGAAATTCATGAGCTTGCATTTGCACGCATCTATTAAAAAACTATCAAACACCTGTCGTTCAGAAATATCAATTTCCACTTTTATTGATTTGTCAAAGTTGTACCAGGTGTAGTTTCCTTTGCGGTCTGAAATCTTTAGTCCTTTTTTTTTCATGATTCGAGCATACAAATCATCACTAGCAGCTTCTACTATCATTTTAAGATCAGAAAGCAGCTTAGATGCGCGCTCAGCCTTTTTTCTAATTCTATCGGCATAGCTCTCTTTCTTTTTATCAAGCGGAGTTATCATTGCAGCAGGAACAATATTGCCGGATGCATCAACCCACTGTTTGTTAGTTTTCATTTGCTGCCTCCTGTTCTTGCTGATAAAACAAGTCGCCCTTTCCTACACCAACGTTGCTAACCTCTTCGTAGAATTTAATTCCTTCTTTTACTAGGTTTTCGAGCCTGGCGTTATCTGAGTTTATTTGATCGACCTGCTTAGCGTATGATTTATACTTATCAACGCTGGGTTTGAGCTCGTTCATTTTTTCCATAAGCTGTTCTTTCTTTTGGTTACGGGCATCTATAATTGAGAATCCCTTATTGAAGTTCTCCAGCACGCTAATTTCCTGCGCATGGAGTTCTTTCTTTTCTGTACTCATTTCAGTACTCCTCTTTTGTTTATAAATAGTGGGTATTGTTTTATGTAGTATTGAGAATAATGTTTACCGTTTAGTTTAATTGTGTTGCTTTCAATTATTATGTCGGGATACTTTTCCTTAATTTCCCAAATTCGAGCTCCTAAACGCATGCAGCCGAACTTCTGTAATGCTTCCAGGGGTGTTAACTTTCCTCCCTGCAATAGATAATTTAGTATTTGTTCAGACTGGCTCACGCTGTTCTAATTTAATTTAGGTTATAATTAAACTTCATTTTCGCTCGTGGAAACTCTTGCCAGGTGCACTTAATGCATTTCTCAACACTCAGCATCAAGAGTAGCTGCCTAGTCCTTCTAACACATAGCTGTATATATGTACTATTTGATACGATGTATTTCTTAAGCAGCCATTCATGATATCCCTTTAACGCAAGCCCCGTAAAGATATATGGATACATTTGCTTAGCTGCTCGAATCTGGCTGAAATAAGAAACTTCGTGCAGCAAGTTTATTTCTTCGATTTTTTTAATGCTCTTGCCTCCCATCCTTCCAACCTTTTAATTAAGTAATCTGCTTCTTTAATGGTGCAATCCGGATTGTGGTATCTTCCAACGTAGACCTGCCTTTTCAGCGTTTCGGCTGCGTATTTAGTTAATGAGTCGATTGATAGTTTCAGCCTGTGTTTTGCAACCGCGGTTATCTTTTTGCTTTGCGGAATTGTGGCTTTAACCAGCATCGTTTCCTTCTCGTAAGATGTGTGTTTTAACATCAATGCTTCGTAAGCCTTCTTGCCCACAACAGACGATAACATATCAATAGCATCATTCAAGCCCTGTAGCGACAGTGCTTTCGAGGTTTCAACATTATGATAATCCCATAAGTACCAGCGTTTGAAATCTTCAACTATCTGAGCCGCTGTACAGAACTTCAATTCACGCATGCGCTTTACAATTGCATTATGCAAATCCATCCTGCGTTTGAATATTATCTTAGCCGCTTTCCGTTCTATCCGGCCCGCGCCGTTCGTTTGTTTTACTGATGCTGTTTTCATATATCTCCCAATAGTCTTGTTTAACAATTTCGAAATTGATTGAAGGTGACGGTATGTAACCGCGTATACTTGCGCAGAATAGACATAGCCGTTCGTTCGCCTTTATTATCAGTACTCCGCCCACCTTCACGTTTGTTACTGTAATGTGCTTGTCTTTTTCGCATTGAGTGCATTTCATAAACCATCGACTGCTCTGCATGCAGCTTGATAAATTCTGCTACTTTTTATTTCATCAACTACTTGCTTTAAGTGATCATAGTCATATGATGAATCCAACTCCTCAGCTATATATATACTTACCAGCAATGTTAGATCATTGTGTTTCAAATAATCCTGGTTTGAATACTTGCTCTGACAAAACCCTTCTGCGATTTTTTCATTTGCCAAAAAATATCTTCGAGTAATTGTGTTTGCTTTGTAAAGTATCATTAATTCACCTCCGCTAATAGCTTTGTTATATCAGTGCTTTGCACCTTTGCGCCTAGCTGTTTAAGCTGCTTGCCGTAAGCGTCACGTTCGCCTAATTTTACTAACCGAACCGCTATCAATGCTTTTTGCTTATCTTTAATTTCTTTCTTTCTTTTCTTAAGCTCAGCAGTTTTTCTATTGATCTCAGCATTGATGAGTTTCATTTCCTCATCTAGTTCGACCTGCTCTTGCGCAATATCAGACAGTTGATTATTAACGCCGTTAAAGCTTTTAACCAGTGTAGCCGCGCTGCGTTTGTTAGATTTACTGTTTACGGTTGTTACTTCTGTTGTCAATTGTTCCATAAGTACTCCAGGCTAATTGATAATTAATAATCTATTATTGAGTCGTCACCGAAAATGTCAATTTCATCTTCGTTCAGACTGCAGTGTTCAATCTCTATATCCTCGTTAGTTAATTGCGGTTCCGTTTCGGGTTTTTCAGGGAATAATGCTTCCTTTGCTTCACGTTCATAGTTGAATACAGTAATGCCTTCGCGCTCCGCGATCTCATCGCGTATCTTGTTTTCGCGTTTCTGAGTTTGAATAAGTTTACGTTTCAGTTTCCCAATAGCGTTCGATTGCTCGCGCGACTTTGCCCCGAACTTGCGTGGGTCTTTTGCTTCGCAGATATATGTACCTTCTTTATCATATATCCAGCCGTGGTAAATATCGTATTGGTCAATAACAACAGTCAATTTCCTTTGCATGTACATCCAACAGGCTTCTGCTCCGGTTCCATCAGGAATAAATCTTAATTTTTCGAGTGAAGGTTTATATACGAATTCAACAGCTCCATTAAATTTCGAACCTCCTTTGTCGCCGTAATGATAAGCCAGCTTGTGAGGATTACACCAATTTGGTTCATATGTTGAATAAGCTATTTCAAATGCTTCTCGTATGGTTTTGGGTCTGTTTTTATTGACTTGATGAGCCGCAGACAACTTCCTATCCATGAACATAGTCCGCCTTCTGTCCATGAAGTCGTTTTCGATGAATAGAGTTAGTTCATGCCTGAGCTCGTTGAATGTTCTATGTACACCCGGATGCGCATCTCGCTCGGTTGGCTTCCTGCTTTCTTCCATGTTCGGTGAATAGGCAGGGCTGTAAGCGCAAAACTCATCTTTAATAATTCTAAAAGTCCGTTCGATAGGTTTAGATTGCGGATGTCTTACACCACTTCTTATAACAACATCGTTTGACCATTCAACTACCTTCAACTCGTCAAGGTTCATGAACTCAATTCTATTCTTACCCGCGCTTACTAAGTCGTTATCATACAGACCGAACAGGAATCGTAAGAAGTCGGCGTTAGTCCATGTCTTTGAGTTTTCCAGTATCCACTGCTTAGGTAAGCCCCAGTCGCGCACTAATTCCATTGCGCAGCGTTTAGTATCCTGGGTTGTAATAGAGTTCGCTGTCATAAGCATGCTTACAATCTTTCGCGTCTTCATATCCTGAAATGCTATTATGTAAGCAGTTGCTTTAATATCTTCATAACCCTCTTCTTTCGATGTATGCCATACGCCGAATTCGTCAACCTTCCATTCGTCTCCTACCACACAATCCAGGAAGTTCTCGTATTCTCCCCAAAGATCACGTATAGTAAAAGCTGTGTTTTGATTGATGAACTTAGGCATGTAATGCTTCTGCTTCGAAGGTGCTTTAAGACATGCAGCCCAGGCATAAGCTAACCGTTGAGGTATGCGAATGCCTGTGTTATCTTCAACCTTATCGATAGTTAATGATACATTGCCTTGAGCGTTTGCCAGGTATAACTTTTCAAATGCTAGGTTGGCAATTTTTAACTGCTGCTCGGATAGCTTCCTGCTTTTACCCTTGTCCGCACGGTGTTGATCTTTCTTCTTATACGAGTTGCGATACCATCGATAAAGGGTGTCGTAGTGTATTGCTAATGATTGCGAGATTTTGCGCAAGTTCGGACGGCCCGACTTCTGCTTAACGTACTTTTCATCATTAAGCAGCTTATTTATTTCAACTACGATTTGTGGCGATAACTCGGAAGCATGCTGATAAGTTACCTGAGCAACCTTAGTGACTATTTTTTTCCCGGCCAGATCGTAGACTTGAAATTCTTTAGGAAGGTTACCGGAATTTATTAGATTATAAGTCTGCCGGAGGCTTTTGTTAAGCTGCCCTGATAACTGCGCAGCCTTAACCAATAAATTTTGATTAATATCATGAATACTGCTAACTTTAGTGATGCCGTTCATTAAACATCCCGTGTTTTTTGAATGAGCAGGGCGGGTGTTGCATGGTTGGTCGCCTAGTCCAACACCCGCCGGTTTTATATCGTTAAATCAATCCGCGTTCTCTTAAATAATTTCCCAGGTATATTTTCCCTTTTCCTTTTGCACCTGTCTTTTCAAATATATTCGTTAAATGATTTTTAACTGTGTGAGGACTCATATATAAGGTTTCGGCAATCCACTTTCTTGACCTGCCTTCACCTGCGTAATACTTGGCGATTTCAATCTCACGTTCTGATAAACTTACATCCGAAATCCGTTTAACTGCATGTTTAACTCCGCTTGTATTCTGCATCAGTCCCATCATCATAACGATCATACTTCTCCATGTTGCGAGCTCGTTATTCTGCTTTAAATTCTCGTGCTGCAATTCCTGCATCGATTTTTGATTCAATGCGTATTTGACGATAAAGTAAACCACTACTGCTATTGCAAATAAGATAATTACAAATGCCATCGATGTATATATAATTATTATTTCATTCATTTTACTTTACTCAGATTTCGTAATCCAATTCCGTAAATGAAATTAGTTGCAGTATTACCGATTAGGAAAAGTATGAGAGTCACGACCGGCAATAGATTATTAAAACTCCAAATGAATATTGACGAGATGTTGATTAGCATAATTCCAAGAATGACGAAAAATTGAAAACGCCAATAATGAATTGAGGTTTTTTCTGTTACTTTATTCGTGCTAATTGCGTTAACCGCCAATAAGAAAATGAGTATGTTTTCAAATAAAACAATGACATTAAATCTCACGAGATCATCAATTTTATCTGTAATCATGATGTTTACTATGACTAAAACTAGTGTAATAAAACAAGAGCTTATCAATTTGAATGTTGTTAAATTTTTGCTTGATACATGCAATAGATAAAAAGAAAGTAAGAAAGCTTCGATGGGTATAAAATAATCAAGCAGCCACAGATTATGTATTGACTGAAATTTTAACAGATTCATGTACACTTCATTGATGACCGCATAACATATATAGAAGTAAAAAACTATTGCATCCATGCCCAACTTTTTAACATTAAACCCCGCGGAGTATATGATCACTCCGAAGGGTATCAAAATTGTTAACGAGCTGATTGTCGATAGTATCGTAAGCATCAAAAATCCTAGTCGCACCAGGGTGGGCAGGCTGAGCCTTTTTGCATCAATGTCGTACCGTATTGAATTACAATTACATTTTCATCTAATCCATCATACGTTGCTTCCATCTTGTGTATCAAGACTTCGTCGCCACTTCCTTTATTTAAGAGTTCATCAATCACAGATAAGCTAAAGCGTGTGAATACAGTTGCTGCGTCAATTTGAGTTTTGTGATTAAGTATGTTTGAACGTCCGTCTCCCAGAATGAAAGGGAGCCCGCTTTCAACTCTAAAGTATAAGTTATCCTGGGTGAAGGGTTTTGAAGCCACAAGTTGATCTTTCGATATTTTAACTGTTTCAAGAACCTTACCGTAGCTGCTAAACTCCTGTTCAGTGATAATTGCACCGTATTGTTTCATTGTTCCTCCTATATTAGTCTATTTGTCCCACGAAAACTTTTCGCAGGAATGATAATGAACCATTTGACCTATTGCTGTGATTTAACGAATCTGTTAAATTGCATATAGAAATCCTAATCAATTCGAGAGGTGTTAACAAAAAGTTTTTAATTGTTTCATTCATCATAAAATATTACATTTGTGTCACTGGGACATAGTAAAGGTGCGAGGAGGTGGATGTTAGTTCCTCAAAGTATTTCTTGATCGCCGATTCCACGCAAGAAATAGTAGTAATCTTCTTTATCTCACCTCTTAACACTCGTGACACAGTACTTTGATGAAAGCTTGCTAATGAAGCTATTTCTTCTTGATGCACAACCTTTTTCATTGCTTTGTAGCCTGAAGGAAAGTAGTAATGTGTCTTGTCAGATTTAACCATTTTTATAAGTGGTTTTTATTTGGGGAATAATTGCATAATTTTATGCATTCAATTTAACACTAATTACGAATCATGTCAAGTATTATTTACGAAAAATTACTAATTACATGATGAAGTTATGAATAGAGGTGAAAAAATAAGAATTTTTGCTGCCAATAAATTTGGTAATGATAAGCCTTTAAGCATGTTAAGTGAGGCTATAGATATTCCTATACAACAGCTTTCAACCTATGTAAGGGGTAAAACACAACCGAAATTGGGCTTCTTAGCAAAATTGTACGACCAAGGCATGGACATGAACTGGTTTTTCTCAAGCACAAACGACTCTACGCCTAGCTTAATATTGAAAGAACCAACTGAGAAATATGTTGCTAAAGTCAATTCCATTGAAGATTTAGAATCACTTATAATCTCTACGATTGAGTATTACGAGCAGAAAAAACAAAGTGCAACTGATAATTCGATACTCGCGATTATCAATGATCTTTTGCAAGCCTTAATTTGGCTCCTTAATTATTGTAACAGTCTGTCTGAGATCAATGAGGAGTTAAACACATTCATCACCAATCAGCTAAACTCAAAAACTCTTCGTGATCATTTAACTTTGCGAAACCGGATAACCAGCATGCAAAACGCAGTGCAGCAATCTCTAACCAGCGAACCAATCTGACAGTTTGTCAGATTTCAATTGCATTCAACTTATTGCAATTCCTGTATTTTTGAAACATTTTCGTATTGCAATCACTTCAATTTTCAAAATAAATCCTACTTCACAGCATTCCTTGCATGATTTAACCAATGTAGCCAATAAATGCAAAATCAGCTTATAATTAGCTGTTATTACTAATCCTTGCGCTGCCAATCTTATAATCTGTTGTGGTGTATATCAAATTAGCGATATTCATTTTTTGCAGTTAAATTGCAATCAACTCTTTGTATTCCTTTTGTTTTCGCAGTTATTTTTTGCAGTTATTGTGTGAGGAATCACTAGCTTACAATGAATCTGATTTTGGAAATGTTAGCTATAATGCGCGACCTCTATATATAGGTGCCATAGAAACATTGGGTGAGAATGTATTCTCTGCTTTCAAAGGTAATATTGATGAAGTTAGAATTTGGGGTAAAGCTTTATCGGAATCTGAGATAAATTCAAATAAGGATAATCAATTAACTGGTAATGAAAATGGGTTATTGGGATATTGGAATTTTAATGAAGGTGAAGGGAGTATAGTAAAAGACAAAACTCATTATGGTATAAATGGAACAATTAATAGCGCTTCTTGGGAAAGGAATGATTAATTATGAGAGTTCTTTGACCTGCAAATCAACCGGATGCCTTAATGTGTTTGGCATTTGAACAGTTCTTAATTTTAGTGATTAATAAAACATTACTATTCGGCAGTGTGCTAATAAATTAAGTAGCAGCAACCGACTCGTGTCGTTGAATTTACAAACCGGTTGCATAAACTTTGGCGTAGATTGAAAATGCGGCATTCTTATGCTGAGGTGTTCCGTAGAACTTACGGGATGAACCGTTTATTGCAATTATGCTGAGCAGTAATAAATTAGTAAATTTTATAAAGGTGCTTTTATGACATCAAAATTCGGGCTCTATGAAGTATTTGCATATACAATCCCTGGAGGGTTCTATTTGTTAACGATAGTTTATGTCCTATCCGTTTATCAAATAGTAATTTTTGATTATTCAATTATAGATACATATTCATCTTGGTTAATTATTCTTTCAATTATGATATCTTATTCGCTTGGATTACTTTTAGATCCACTTGCAGCCTTTGTTCACTATCGGTTATCTAAAAAACCAACCCGTGAAGATATTATTATGAGGTTTAAAGAGAAGCACCCCGATATTAAGTTTAATTTTAGCCTCGCATATACGCCAGTATTAAGAGCATATGTAAAGCATTCAAATTCTGAGTTAGGAAATAGAATTGAAAGAGCAGGTGCTACTAAGGCATTATTTAGAAATTTTGGTCTGAACTTTTTTGTTTTTGCTGTTTTAATTCTTTTGCAATTGATTACTCCGACACATTATTCAATCCCAATAATTTTTGCACCAGTTTTTGGGGTTTTATCTTTTCTTGCGTTAATAGAGTATAAAAAATGGCATAGATGGTATTTCCAAATGACGTATGAAAGTATGATTGCAATTTCTTTAGATAAATTAAAATTGGTAGGCGTTAATGAAATCGATGCCAAAGAGCTTTAATAAAAATCATAAATGATTATGCTTCCTCCAAAGTCTGACTAATTCAGGTTAAAGGTAAATAGGCTCTGGAACGAGCGCGTGGCAAGTAAAAGAAAAATAAATATGTAATAAGGTAAATGTGGAGCACGGTTTAATAAAAACAAATTTGAAGACTGCTGAAAAGAAAGCGAGCCTGCCCACCCTGACTTCGGCAGACAAACCTGTTATTTTAGTCGTTGTTATATTGCTAAAACAGGGAGTAAAAAAATGGGAATTAAGATATTTCATGTTATTCTGCTTATTATAATTATTAACACATCGCCAAACTTTTTGGCCCAGAATACTCCTTCAATATCGCTTATATCTTCGTCCATATTTTTCATTAACACTGAAGTAACTAAGTCAAATAGCCGTCATATTCCCGGGAGTAAATATGCACTACCTGCGGTTACATACTATGAGCAAGACCATTATTCACTGAAACTATCAATAAATATAAATAGTTACAGCAATGATTCTGAAACGCCATTAGATGTTAGAGTAACTTCTGAAAGTGGTCAAAAAAAAGTAATAAGAATTAAAAATGATATTTCCGGTATTGAATTAGGTATGCACCATTATGAGTTTGATATTGTACTAAACGAAACTGGTTGGTATGCAATTGAAATTGGAGATTATTCGACATCAGATGGAAAAGAAAATTTAGAAGTTACTTATGATAAAAGCAGTGTTTACGTAAATAAATAAACAAGCAATACATCCGGCAAAGCAACTCCGCTCATTTGTGTGGCAAAAAAGATATATTGTGATAGACTAATAAAAAGACTATATTTTAGTCGAATTAGTTTGAGGTAAAAAATGAAATTTAGTGAATCAATAAAACCAATTAGTTATTTAAAAACTCATGCCTCTGAAGTTGTTCGTGATGTTTCTGAGAACCGGAAGACCTTGGTAATAACTCATAACGGTGAGGCAAAGGTTATCCTGCAAGATGTTAAAGTTTATGAAAAGACACAGGAAAGCCTGGCTCTTTTGAAAATCTTAGCGCTGAGCGGCAAAGAAATTAAAAAAGGAAAGTTTCGTTCTGTTGATGAATCGTTCAACAACCTAAATGAACGAATTGATGACTTTAAGAAGAATCAGGAATGAAGTACAAAGTTAATTTAACCTTCTCGGCGGAAGAAGATATATTTGAAATTTATCGGTATGTCTATTTAAATGATTCAGAGAAGAAAGCAGAACAACTTTATACAAAACTACATGAAAAATGCCTTGCCTTGAAACAATTTCCTCAACGTGGTCATGTTCCCTCAGAGCTATCTTTAATTGGAATAGATGAGTTTCTGGAGATAACTTATAAACCGTATAGAATAATATATCAGGTTATAGAAAAAGAAGTTTTTATACATTGTATTTTAGATGGTCGTCGGGATATCCAAAAACTATTGCGGGAAAGGCTTGTTAGGGAATAACCTGTTGCCCATAAAAACCTCAGCGCAACCATTGCTTGAGGGCTTAGCTCCGTTTTCCGTTGACCGGGTATAGGAGAAAATGAAATCATATACATCAAAAAAGACGGTAGTTAGAAAAAGCGAAAAACAAGGCTATGGTTTTTTCGCGATTGGAGATATTAAGAAAGATGAAATTGTAGCAATTCGTTCGGGACATATAGTTGAACTAGAAGAAGCGATGCGTTTGGATAAGGAATTAGGTGATTTTAGTTTGCAGATTACTAAAGATCATTTTTTATGTCCCAAGACTAAAGAAGAATTGGACGAAATAGCTTTGTATATAAACCATTCCTGCGATCCTAATATTGGGATGGATGGACAAGTTAATTATGTAGCAATGCGTGATATAAAAGCCGGTGAAGAATTGTGTTTGGATTATGCAGTTGCAATGAATACGGAATATGAATTAAAATGCAATTGTGGTTCGGAAAAGTGCAGGGGAATAATAACCGGTTTTGATTGGAAAAAGAAAGAATTGCAGGAACATTATAAAAATTATTTTGCTCATTTTATTACAAAGATGTTTTAATTTGGCTAACAAACGGTTGTTAATGAACCGACCCGCAAATGAGTAGTTCATTCGAGTTTGAGAAATAAAATAAAGAACCTGCAAAATCTGTTAGCTGACGGACTGCAGGACCGGTATAACGTTTGTCTTGTGGCTTAAAAGCTAGTCCCGGTTTAACGTGATAAAACACCGTTAGGCTTCAAAGACGACAGGAGGCTTATGATCACTATCAGAAGTTATGAAGAAAAAGACTGGCCTGAGGTCTGGGCGGTCATTGAGCCGGTGTTTAGAGCAGGCTCTACATACGCTTTTTCTCCGGAGATATCGGAGGTTGAATCGAAAAACGTATGGATTGAAGCTCCTAAAGCGACTTATATCTGTGAGGATGGAGATAAAAAGATTATCGGTACATATTATATAAAACCAAATCAACCGGCTCTTGGCGCCCATGTATGCAATTGTGGTTACATAGTTGATGAAAAAGCTAGGGGACAAGGCGCAGCATCAACAATGTGTAAACACTCTCAAGAAGAAGCCGTAAAGCTAGGTTTCAAAGCTATGCAGTACAACCTGGTTGTTTCCACAAATGAAGATGCAATCAAGCTTTGGAAAAAGCATGGTTTCAAAGTAATAGGAGTCTTGCCAAAGGCGTTTAATCATAAAGTAATCGGGTTTGTAGATGCTCTTGTCATGTACAAGAAACTTGAAACATAGCAAGGTAAATTCAGTTGTTTGAGCTGAGCCTTATTAGCAAAGCCGTTAATGGCAAATACTCTCCGCATAAAATCATAGGTCAGATAAGAAAAGAATAAATATTGCATAACGGAAGTGTGCAAACCGGTTTACTAAAAACAAATATGATGATTGCAAAAAAGAACACTAATCCGCCTACCACGCCTTTGGCAGATAAACCGCTTAATTACCGCTGAATTCTTTTCAATCAGAATTCAGCCGTTCTATCATTTTGCGGTGCAACCATTACTTTCAATAAAAAACTACATGTACCTTTTGCCATTTACAAAAGCATTCTTTAGGTTTGTGCAGAACAAAAAAGGCTGTTAGGGGTGTTCGATTTTTTTCTTTCGGACTGAGATCATACCCTTGAACCTGATCTGGGTAATGCCAGCGTAGGAAAACGGAAAAGAAGTAATTAAGTATTAGCCGTTTTCCACTAAACGGTTTTTTTGTTTCGTTTGTATAGTTAATTCTAAAAATGCGATGGAACACTTAATTACTTTTTTTGCTTTAAAGAATACCCGGCGATCTATAGTTACTAATCTCAATGGCTCTACAGTTTTCCGCAAGCGAATAAACCATGCAAATAAGTCATAATTCTTAGACCAGGAGAGAAAAATATGGAAGAATATGTATTTGACGAATACGCATCAAAATATGATGAGTGGTTTTTGAAAAATAAAATCGTACTTGATTCCGAAGTTGCTTTATTAGCTTATTTTTTAGATAAGCCTGGGCGGGCAATATCAATAGGCTGCGGCAGCGGTTTGTTTGAATCTATACTTAAAGAAAATTATGGTATTACCATAGAAGAAGGAATTGAACCTGCCGAAGGTATGGCGGAAATTGCAGAGAAGCGCGGTATGAAGGTAAGGATCGGTACAGCAGAAGAATCCGATTTCGGTGATGAAGAATATGATACAATTATTTTTAACGGAACTCCAAGTTATATTAAAGATTTAGATTCGGCCTTTCGGAAAGCTTACAAGGCTATTAAGCCCGGTGGAAAAATATTAGTGCTTGATGTTCCGAAGGAAAGCTCGTATGCTATGTTGTACAACCTGGCTAAAGAGGTCGGTACTTGGGATCACCCTTATTTTACAGGCATAAAACCTGTGGACCCGTACCCAATTGAATTTGTTACGGATGCAAATTGGCGTACAACTCAAGAGAAAATTGATCTGCTAAAGAGAGCCGGGTTCAATGACTTTAGATTTGCGCAAACGTTAACCAGGCATCCTGTATTTACAAATGAGGACAGTGAAGAACCTATTGAAGGATATGATAAAGGCGATTACGTAGCAATTTTCGGGGACAAGAAAGTTTAAAGAGCTATTTATAGAAGGGAAATAAAGATGTTATCAGTAAATCAAATTTGGCATGATGTAAAACAAATTCGCAATACTGCGCCGTTGGTTCATAATATTACCAACTACGTGGTAATGAATACTACGGCAAATGCTCTTTTATCAATTGGCGCATCGCCGGTTATGGCGCATGCAGTTGAAGAAGTTGAAGATATGACTTCAATAGCCGGTGCTTTAGTTATTAATATCGGTACTCTTAGTCCAAGATGGATTGATGCGATGTCGTTAGCAATGAAAACAGCTAAGCAGAGGGGAATTCCAATTGTGTTTGATCCTGTAGGTGCGGGTGCAACAAAGTACAGGACAAACACTTGCAATAATCTATTAAGTGAAACTGCCCCATCAATCATAAGGGGCAATGCTTCCGAAATTATGTCGTTGCTTGATGCAAATATTGCAACGAGGGGCGTAGACAGTTCTCATTCCGCCGACTCTGCTGTTGATGCTGCTAAAGAGCTTGCGAAATCTTTTAACTGCGTAGTTAGCGTTAGCGGCGAAGTTGATTTAATTACCGGCGGCGATGAGATAGTTAAGATTAACAACGGGCACCCTATGATGCCGAAAGTAACGGGTTTAGGATGCACTGCAACCGCAATTACCGGCGCCTTTGCAGCAGTTAATAAATCATTGTCGAATGCTGCAGCAAACGCAATGGCTGTAATGGGAATTTGCGGAGAAATTGCCGCAGAGAAATCCAATGGCACCGGTACTTTGCAATTAAATATGCTTGATGCTTTTTACAATCTTAATGAAGAACATATAAGTGAATACTTGAAATAAGAAGATGAAAAAAGAAATAAACTTAGGCCTGTATTTAGTAACGGACAGAGATTTATCTTTAGGCAGACCTATTGAAGAAATTGTAAGCGCCGCGGTAAAAGGGGGAGCAACCATAGTTCAGTTAAGAGAAAAAAAGTGCTCAACAAAAGAATTTATTGATATCGCGAATAAGCTTTTGGAGATACTAAAACCTGTTAAAATTCCTTTGCTAATAAACGACAGGCTTGATGTTGCCCTTGCAGTTAAAGCCGATGGAGTACATATAGGACAGGGCGATATGCCTTACAAAATTGCAAGAGAAATGTTAGGCCCCGAAGCTATTATCGGTTTATCCGTTGAATCTGTGGAAGATGCAACAGAAGCGGAAAACCTTGATGTTGATTATTTGGGTATAAGCCCTGTTTTTTCTACTCCTACTAAAACAGACATTTCTCACGAACTTGGTTTCGAAGGTGTAAAAAAGATACGAGAAGTATCCAGACATAAATTAGTTGGAATCGGGGGCTTGAACTCTGCTAATGCTCGGGAGACAATAGAAGCCGGGGCTGACGGCATTGCAGTGGTATCGGCAATATGTTCGGCTGAAAACCCTGAAGCAGCTTCGCGCGAACTCAAAGATATAGTTACATCAACAAAAAGAAAATTACAAGATAGAGTATGAAGTTATCGGAACTTGGTGAGTTTGGATTAATAAACAGAATTGCTCCTCAATTCCTTGATAATCTTAATGAGAAAGTTAAGGGTATTGGAGACGACTGCGCTGTAATGCCGTTTAACGAAAATGAATCATTGCTTATTACAACGGATATGCTTATTGAAGATGTTCATTTCCTTTGCGATAAAATTTCACCATTGGAACTTGGACATAAGTCTTTAGCTGTAAATTTAAGTGATATTGCTGCAATGGGCGGAAATCCTCACAGCGCTTATCTTTCTATTGGCATACCTAGAAATACGGAAGTATCATGGCTCGATCAATTTTTTCAAGGAATAAAAGTTCTTGCCGATGAAACAAAAACTCTTCTGCTTGGCGGAGATACAACAAAATCAATCGACCGTTTGGTTATAAATATTGTCGTTATAGGTAAAGCGGATAGTACAAAAGTTAAATACCGCTCAACTGCCGGGCCCGGTGATGTTATTTGCGTTACCGAAAATATTGGCGATTCCGGGGGCGGACTAAAGGTTATGCTTGAAAATCTTGACGATAAAAATGATGACGATATTTCTTATTTAATAAAAGCTCATCATAAACCCAGACCACACCTTAAAGAAGGCCAATGGCTCTCGGCTAAAACAGGCGTTAATGCTATGATTGATGTTTCAGACGGGATCGATTCCGATATTAAAAGAATTATGGAGCAATCTAAAATTGGTGCAAAAGTAAACTTGGAGACTCTTCCTTTATCCGGCGCTCTTAGAAGAATCTCCGGTAAATTCAGCTGGAACCCGTATGAAATAGCAGCAGCAACCGGTGAGGATTATTGCCTTTTAGTTACAATTGATAAAGATAAATATCTTGATCTTGCAGAAGCTTTTGAGAAAGAGTTTAAGAGACCCTTGTATAAAATAGGTGAAACCAGGTACCTGCAAAGCGAACTGCAATATTACTATAATGGTAAGCAGGTTTTACTTAGCAAACACGGATTCGATCATTTTATTTAATAAGGCGTTATGGATAAGAAAAAATATTATAGGGTATTAACAATAGCAGGTTCCGATAGCGGCGGCGGTGCGGGAATTCAAGCAGATATAAAAACCTTCTCTGCACTCGGATGTTTTGGTATGTCCGCTATTGCTGCTTTAACCGCTCAAAACACTATGGCCGTAAAAGGTATTTATGAAGTGTCGTCAGGTTTTGTG
>JANQLA010000448.1 GCA_028280855.1 Melioribacteraceae bacterium | reverse complement strand
GGTTGAATCAGATGAAGTACATATTTACGATTTACCATTTTATTATAAGGGTCATTTCATCTACTCAAATTACGAATACTCTCCCTCTACAAATCAGCTTAACAAACTTGGCGAAGCCAACGGGTACCAACATTTATGGAAAACAGCAGAGGCTTCCCCCGACAGCACAGCACACTTTACCTGGTGGAACGAAACCCGGTTTTACTCGATAGTTTCGAACACTGATGAAAAGTCGGAAGTGTTTTTTACAATGATTGGTGCAGAAGATCCAAATTTTAATTTAAGAAACGATCCCGGTATGATGCTGAGAAGAAAGGATAACAATTTCACATTTGTAAATATTATTGAACCGCATGGTGAGTTCGAACCGACAAAAGAATTTACAAAAGATTCATACACGACGTTTGAAAAAATCAAAGTACTTCGCTCGGATGAAGAATACTCAATCGTTTCAATAGAAGGTAAACGTGGTATTGATTGGATTCTTTTGGTTGCTAATAATAATTCGGATGAACAGGCAAATCACTCCTTATCTATTGGTGGGAAAACAATAGAGTGGCGGGGGCCAATAACTCTTATCAAAAATTAGAAGGTATTACAATGAAAATTGATAGCGCAAAATTTATTTGTTCTGCAGACATGCAATGGGAACCGGTTGTTCCCGGCCTAAAACGAAAGATCATGGGATATGACGATAAAATAATGATGGTGCAAGTTCATTTTGAAACCGGCGGTATTGGAGCAAATCATCAACACTTTCATTCTCAAACTACTTACGTGGTAAGTGGAAAATTCGAAGTAAATATCGATGGTGATAAACAAATACTAGGCCCTGGCGACGGTTTTTTCGTTGCACCGAATTTAGATCATGGCGCTACATGCCTGGAGGAAGGTGTTTTGATAGATGTGTTTTCACCGGTACGGGAAGATTTTCTGGGTGGTGAAGCTGGATACTCAAAATAATAACGGAGAAGATAAATGAAGAAAATTAAGGGTTTACGCTGGTGGATCATTACACTGGTAGCCATTGCTACGGTTATCAATTACATAGACCGCGGCGCACTTTCAATTATGTGGCCCGAAATATCCAAAGATTTGGGTATGACTAAAGAAGATTACTCCGCTATTGCAATCATGTTTACCATTGCTTATGCATTAAGCCAGAGCCTTTCGGGCAAATTGTATGATTGGATAGGTACAAGAATGGGCTTTGTATTTTCAATATTCCTGTGGTCGGTTTCCGTAGCATTGCATGCTGTTGCCCGTGGTGTTACCAGCTTTAGTGTATTTAGGTTTTTACTTGGTCTTGGTGAAGCCGGCAACTGGCCTGGTGCAACAAAATCAAACGCAGAGTGGTTTCCAATAAAAGAAAGAGCTTTAGCACAAGGAATATTTAATTCCGGCGCTTCGGTTGGATCAATTATTTCGCCCCCGCTAATTGCTTTCCTCTATTTGTGGATGGGGTGGCAACTGACATTTGTTTTACTTGGCATCATCGGGTTGCTTTGGATAATACCATGGCTAGTCATTAACAAAGCTTTACCTAAAACGCATCCTTGGCTAACGGAAGAAGAACGTGAACTCATTTTATCAGATCAGAAAGAAGATGAACAAGAAGAAGAACCCCCTTCGTGGATGCAAGTGATGAAGCAAAAACAATCCTGGTCTGTACTCGTTTCAAGGTTTTTCCTGGATCCAATTTGGTGGTTGTTTGTATTCTGGCTTCCAATTTATTTAGCAGATCGTTTCGGCTTTGATATCAAACAGATTGGTATGTTCGCCTGGGTTCCTTATGTGGGCGCTGCTTCCGGCGCAATCTTTGGCGGTTGGCTTGCCGGCAAATGGATTAAAAGCGGCTGGACAGTAAATAAAGCGCGCAAAGCAGCTATTTTATTGGGTGGTGCTATAATGCTACCATCTTTACTGCTTACATCAATGGCAAGCACCCCTTTAATTGCTGTATTACTAATCGCATTAATCCTGTTCGGATTCCAAACAGCAATCGGCAACATTCAAACTCTGCCAAGTGATTTCTTCAGCGGTAAATCAGTTGGATCATTAGCCGGATTCGGCGGCACAACCGCTGCAATTGGAGTAGTGATTACTACTTATATTGTTCCTGCATTAACGGTTACCAGCTATGCGCCATTCTTCATTTTAGGCGCTATACTTGTACCGCTTGGCGTTGCTAGTGTTTTTATTTTTGGTAGGGAAATTAAAAAAGTTAAAATTATTAAATAACCGATGAGGGGTGATAAACCCCTCAGGCTTAAAATGAAAAGAATTATTCCAATAATTGTCCTTTTAAACATTTCACTTTTTGCTATCCATCTGAAAGTTAATTCTGAAAACACAGTGAATTATTGTAGAGGTTAATTATCAAGTGAAGAAAATATGGCTGACCTTATTAATTCTATGGATGTTCTTTACGAACATCTATTCGCAAACAATTTTTGTTACCAACGATGAACAATTAAAATCCGCAGTTAATAGCGCTCAACCAGGCGATACAATTGTTGTTAGAAACGGTTCATTTGATACTGATGGTTCCGTAACTATCAGGAATAACGGTACGGTAGATAAACCAATTGTAATTAAAGCGGAAACAGTTGGTGGTACTGAGCTTATAAATGAATCTTACTTCGATTTTAGGAAATGCTCTTACATAACTTTGAATGGGTTTATATTTTCAAGTACTGATGTTACCGCTATAAAATTACAAGCCTCCCATCATATACGAATCACTAATAATGTATTTAGAATTAAAGAGACCGAATCGGTTAAATGGGTTTTGATCGGTGGAATATGGGATGATCCTAACGCCATTAGCTATGAAAATAAAATTGATCACAACATATTTGAAAACAAAACCATGCCGGGTAATTTTATTACCATTGACGGTACTGGGGATCCGACTTACCTAGTTAGCCAGAGAGATACGATAGAATACAATTATTTTAAGAATAACAATCCCAGGGCTGAAAACGAAAAAGAGTCTATACGGATAGGGTGGAGCGAGATGTCGCTCTCCAGCGGGTTCACAGTTGTTCAACATAATTTATTTGAGGACTGTAACGGTGATCCGGAAATAATTTCGGTAAAAACATGCGATAACATAATTCGAAATAACACTTTTAGAAGATGCAAAGGAACATTGTCGTTAAGGCATGGCGACCGAAACACAGTAAACGGAAACTATTTTTTCGGTGAAAATATTGAAGGAACCGGCGGAGTTAGAATTTACGGCAAAGATCACAAGATTTTTAATAATTATTTTGAAGGATTAACCGGTACCAAATGGGATGCTCCAATAACATTGACTAATGGCGATTATGACGGCACCAGTGCAACATCTAAACATGCGCGAATTGATAATGCTACAATTGTTTTCAACACTTTGGTTAATAACTCTCACGGCATAGAGATAGGATTCACTAATAATAACAGGTATTCTAAACCTCCCAGAAATGTTACTATCGCGAATAATATAATTGTCGGGTCGGAGAATGAGCTGGTTAAGATTATAAGTTTGCCGGTATCTTTTATATGGCAGAGCAATATATTTTATCCCGATGGCTCAGCACAAGCCGGAATTGACTTAGGTGACAAAGAAATTAAATTGGCTAATCCAATGTTGGCTCAATCCGAAAGGGTTTTCAGGTTATCGGACCAAAGTATTGCGATTGATTCCGCAACGGGAGAATGGGATTTTATTTTAGATGACATTGACGGCCAGTTACGCGAAGCTCCATTTGATATCGGGGCTGATGAATACTCAAACGGAGCTATGAATAATAAAGTTTTGGATTCTACAGATGTTGGTCCGATAAATCCAAATATAACCTCAGTTACAGAGGAAAATTATTCTAATGACTTAAAGGCTATTGAATTGTATGGCATCTATCCTAACCCGTTTAACAGTTCTGCACGAATTCAATTTTTATTGAATGAAGGCAACAACTTAAAAATTTATGTTTTCGATACATTAGGCAATATGGTGAACGAGTTGGTTAGCGCATACTTCCCGGAAGGATTTCATTCACTGGTTTGGAACACTTCGAAAAACTATAAGAGCATTAGCAGCGGAATTTATTTCGTAGTAATCAAATCACCAAAACACATTTTAACTCAAAAAATTGTATACGTGAAGTAGCCTATGAAGCTTGTAATCAATATTTGTGTAATATTATTATTTTCTATACTTCAGGTATGTTCTGCGCAGGATTTTAGAACGTCCGAAGACAACAATGCTTTCATCTTAAGTAAGCTTAGTGTAAACGATACTCGTGTGACTAATGCGGCTGAACTTTATGAAGCAGGTAAGCAAAACGAAGCTATTCAAGAAATAGCCGAATACTTTTCAGAGCGAGTGAGAGAGAGGTATTTCTTTAGTTGGAGGAACTTTGCCGAACAGTTTGATGAATATAAGATTCTCTTCCCGACAAAATTAGGAACTCATAAGCGAAGAGCTTTTGAAATGATGGAATTGTATAATCCTAATAATGATTGGAACTTACCGATGAAAAGTAAATCGGGAGACGATATTTCTGCTTACGAATTTCGACATTTGGCACGTCAGCATAAAGCCATGGATATTGCATTCATTTACCGTAACGAAGAAGATAATGAGGCCTATCTTGACTTTATCATGGATATGGTAAATTCTCTGGAAAAAGCTTACATAAATAATTCTTATGAAATGAAAGGCAACGGTGTATTCGAATCATTTAGAGCCGGGTACCGTGTGTTTAATTGGCTGTTTGTTTTTAACTTGCTGTGCTCGTCATCGGAATTTAGTAGCGTTCAAAAGTTTCAGTTCATTAAAACCTTTTACTACCATGCATTTGAATTGCAGAAATCCACAAAAAAGTTTCGTTATGGAAATCACCATACCAAGGGATTGATGGCGTTAGCATTAATTTCTATGATATTCTCTGAGTTCAATGAAAGTTCTCAGTGGTTTAAGCAAGCAATAGAGTTATTAACCGAACATTTAAGGAAAGAAATTAATGAGGATGGATTTCAATTCGAGAGATCGATACATTATCATATCGGTGACATAGATAATTACTTCTATGTTTATTACATGGCAAAAATAAATGGCATTCAGTTACCTAAAGAGTTTGAGTCAACCCTTTTCAAAATGTTTGAGGCGCTTACCAAATTAGCATATCCTAATAAAACGCTTCCGGTACTACAGGATGATACCGATAGTCCCTGGGCTGAATATAATAATTTGACTAATGTTATGACATTAGGCACAATTTTATTTAAGGAGCCATCCTTTAGATATTTTGCAAATAGCAGCGTTTCATCAACAAAGTATTGGTTCGTAAAGGAAGACGATAAGAATGAGCTTAAAAGCTTAAGCAGTTCGACCCCCGAATTGACATCGACATCATTACCGGAAACAGGATACTATATAATGAGGAACGGGTGGGATGAAGACGACATTGTAATTACGATTTCCGCCGGACTGTCCGAGTTTAAACCGGATCATCAGCATGGTGATATGTTGGGTCTTCAGCTATATGCATCGGAAAATTATATGTTGCCTAACTACCAGGTTAGATATTATCTAAACGAGTATTATTATTTTAAGAACTCTTTTGTTAAAAATGTTTGTATTGTTGACTCAATTCCACAGGGTGGAGAATGGCGACCAAATAAGGGCGGATCGGGCTTTGGGAAATTCCTTTCATTACCTGAACCTAAAGTAGATTCTTATTTCGCTTCATCCGAAGTTGATGTCTTTATAGGGAAATTAAACTACGCTGAAGCTACCTTTAAAAGAAAAATAATTTTTATTAAAGACGGGTTTGCATTAGTTGATGACAAGCTTAGCTCGCATAAACCCAGATCATACCAACAGATATGGCAGGGATTCTTCAGTAAGGAGAATAACTCCCATTTAAGGGCTAGTTTTGCAAATGGAAGCGGACTTGATCTCATCCAATTAGGAGAATTCAAAGGATTTTTAAGCTCTCCAATTGTAAGAGGTAAAGGGTCTGTTATATTTTATTCCGACTCATTGTTGTCTCACCGTTATTTAACGTTACTTCATCCGTTCAAAGAATTTGACACCAGGATAGATGAGCGAAAACCAATTGATCAGGCTCTTATTGCAGGCTGGATGATGAAAGAGGATAAATTCGTTAGTAGTGGTTATTCAATTATAGGGGACAGGATATTTTACAATGATAGATATTTATTGATTTTAGGCGCAACGAAAATAAGTGAGCTTCAGCTCGTTGGGGTAAAACCTGATGTATTTGTTGATATACTCAACAATAGCGTTATTTTGTTGGAAAAAGAAAAGGTGAAATTCGTTGGTAACAAGTCGGTACTTGCACTTGATCCTTTTAAAGAAACATCAATAAGAGAATTCTTAAAATGAAGACTACCAAGCATGATATCCTAAAAAGAATATTAGCAGAAAAAGCTGTTGCGGTTGTAAGACTGGACAGTGAAAAGAACATTTGCAAAATGACAGAAGCCTTGATTGAAGGCGGCATATCAATAATTGAGATAACTTTGACTACGCCAAACGCTTTATCAATCATTTCGAAGCTTAAATCGGAATTCGACAATAAAATATTAATAGGCGCTGGCTCGGTACTAAACTCAAAGAAGGCTTCCGATTCAATAAATGCAGGAGTAGAGTTTGTGGTGAGTCCAATTTTTAGCAAGGAGATAATTGATATTTCGATGCAAGCTAATATTGCTTCAATGATTGGCGCTTTTACTCCGACCGAAATACATAAAGCATACGATTATGGAGCAGATGTCATCAAAGTTTTTCCTGCGGATGTTGTTGGAATGTCATTCTTCAAATCTGTATTAGCTCCAATGCCTCATTTGAAGTTAATGCCGACAGGTGGAGTTAGTCTTACCAATGCCGGTGATTGGTTGAAAGCAGGGGCCTGCGCGGTTGGCGTTGGTTCTGCATTGATTAACAAGAAAGCAATAGCGGAAGGTAATTTTGAAAAAATTAGAAATAATGCCACGCTTATTATTTCAAGTGTAAAAGCAAGTTAAGTAAACTTGTGTAATTATTTAATAAATGAATCGAGTGCATTTGGAAGTACAATTCGGAAAATCATTTGGGACAATGTTTTAAAAAATCGTAATCGAGCGACAGAATCTATAAAGACTTAGATTGCAGATGAACACATTAGATTAGTAATGAAATAATTGAATAAAGCTTGTTTATACAAACTTCTAATTGAGTATCTGTAATTAAGCTTGAACCAAATCATTTCCGGGTATATTTAATTCTTTAAATTTTCTTTCACCATTTAATGGAGATTCATTGAATGAAACCTTCAAAGGCCGTTATTCCGTTTTTATTGGCGATCTTGAGCCTTCTCTTAACGTTTGCCTGCACAGATAAAGATGCAGGAGAATGGACACCAAAAATACTAAGTGACGAACTACAGAAAGAACATTACTTACCCGATTATTCTTATGCAGGTTACAAATGGGGCGAAGAAGCGTTACCAGTCTTCGAAGGAAAGATTATTAATGTAACTGAATATGGCGCAATTCCAAACGATAAAAAAGATGACAGCGATGGAATTTTAGCTGCATTAGAAGTTGCCCATAAAACGGAAGGTAATGTTATTGTTCATTTTTCCGAAGGGAAATTCATACTAAAAAAAATACTTTTTATTGAGCGAAGTAATATTGTTTTACGCGGAACAAGAAATAATGGTAAGAACGCAACTAAACTTTACATGCCTCTTTCGTTAAATGAGTTACCGGTACCGGAAAGTCTGAACGAACTAAAAGAGTACCTGTTGGTGAATAACAAACGGCAGAGAGAAAAGGAAAGGGGGATCGATTTACCGTTTTCCCTTTATACATGGACAGGTGGATTTATCTGGACAAATTACCCGGGGGCTAGAGGGAAACAATACATGCAAAAGTATAATGAACCCAGAAAAGTTCTTGCTAATATTTTAACCGGACAAAGGGGTAATAACACTTTCGAAGTTGTTGATGCCGCAAAACTTAATGTTGGCGATTTGGTGAGAATTAATTGGTTTAACAAAGAAGGCGAAAACTCATCACTTATAGACTACTTGTACGATTATCAGGATGTAAGGGTCGGTAGCCGTCACTGGGAAAACCCCGAGATACCGCTAACCAAACAAGAAGTAACTATTACATCAATTGATGGCAATATAGTAACGATTAAAGAACCCCTGCTGAATGATTTGAAGCCTGAGTGGTACCCTGATATAAGCGAGTGGAAACACATTTCAAACGTGGGTATTGAAAATATTGACTTCGAATTTTTATTCCAGGAGTACAAAGCGCATCATGTTGAATATGGTTTTAACGGAATATACCTGACCAACACTGCTCATTCATGGGTGAAGAATGTGACTTTCAGAAATGGCGATAATGGAATTCTTACAGACCTGTGCTCAAACATTACAATTGAAAATGTAGAAACGTATGGTAGAAAATATCATTACGCGGTTCACTTTGGTGATTGTTATAATATGCTTGCGAGAAACATTTACATTCAGGCGCCGGTTGTTCATTCGTTAACTTTTAATACAGGCTCGCGTTTGTGTGTTTATACTAATTGCACAGTTACTACTATGCCTACTTTGGATCAGCATAGCGGTCTTAATTACCAGAACCTGTTCGATAATTGTTTGATATACGTTGATGACCCCGAACATCAAATAATTACTATGGGCGGCGCTAAGTACTGGTGGCCTTCTCATGCTGCGTTTTCAACCTTTTGGAATATTCGTTTTAATTTTTTGTATGCAAATGAACCAGGCGATACTATTAAAATTAAAGGAGTGGCTGATAGTCCATCCGAAAGACTCGTTGGTATAACAGGTAACTATCCTATAGATATTTATTACCCAATCAATACATATTTCGAAGGAATGAATAAACCTAACATCGCGGTTCCATCTTTATATGAGTACCAGTTGAAAAGTAGATCGAAGAGAAAGAAATCTAAATAATATTTTTTCGTTTAATTGTTGTTGAGTAGTTATTAGTTCATCCTACTAAATGTTTTATCACCGTTTATGATTTTTATTTAGCGGGATGAACAGTAAGAAAATACTCCTCGCAAAGTCAATTCGAGTTCACGTTTCTACCTTCATTAAAAATTAGTTGCTCAAGGGTACCATGTTGAAATAGTTACTAATAGCAAAGGCACGTTTAAGCAGTCCATCGAACGAAAATACGACATAATAATAACCAGCCGGCTTATGCGAGAGCTGCATCGAATCGATTTAATAAAAAGAATCCGCTAACTCAGAAATAATCTGAGTATATTTAATGTTACAATTTGTTAATTATTTATTGAACATGATGTTCCAAAAAGTTATAGTCGAAAGATCGTTAAGTAAAAAGATTGCAACTCAGATTGAGCAAGCAATTTTAGATAAAAAATTACCAGTTGGAAGTAAGATACCTTCGGAGAACGAGCTTTGCGAACAATTTGGGGTTTCGCGAACTTCCATCAGGGAAGCAATAAAGATACTGAATGCACACGGCCTGGTAGAGATTAAGAAAGGCGTTGGGATATTCGTTAAGGAAATTACATCTGACAGCGTAAGCGACGGAATGAAGAAATTTTATGAGCATAGATTAGGTAGCGATTATAAGCTTGATTTAATACACGCAAGACAAGTCCTTGAACCGGGAATTGCATATTACGCCGCAATTAGCAGAACTGACGAAGATCTTAAAAATTTACGATATGATATTGAGCAAATAGAAGCGGGTGATAACGATCCGGAACAACATACAAAGTACGACATACAGTTTCATCTTGATTTGGCTAATGCCACACAAAACCCACTACTTGTTTTAATGATAAAGCCTCTCCATAAAATGATGCCGGATATAAAATCTCAAATTTTACAAAAAGTAAAAGATGCTCACGAAGTTGGCAATGTTTGGCATAGAAGAATTTATGATGAAGTCGAAAAGAAAAATCCTGATGCTGCCAAAGAGGCTATGCTAAAACATCTTTTAATCGCTGAGCAACACATAAAACTGGTCATAGAATAAATTGTATAGTAAAATTATGAGTAAAACAGAAGTTACACTTGGTATAGATATTGGCGGCACCAATACTGCAATGGCAATTGTAGATAATGATGGAAACATTTTGGCCAAGGAGAGCATACCTACGCGTGCCATGGATCCAGCGGCCGATTTGTTTAAACGCCTGTTCGAAAAATTTAATCATTTGTACGAACCCCTGAAAGAAAAGTATTATGATCTTGTAGGAATTGGAATTGGCGCGCCGAACGCCAATTATTATAAAGGAACCATAGAAAATCCCCCTAACCTTAATTGGGGAATGGTGGATGTAATAGGTTTGGTGAAAGAATATTATAACTTACCTATAGTCGTAACGAATGATGCAAATGCAGCAGCGCTTGGCGAAATGCAATTCGGTGTCGCTAAAGGAATGAAAAACTTTGTTCAAATTACGCTTGGCACCGGCTTGGGCAGCGGAATTATTGTGAATGGAGAATTAATGTACGGCGCAGATGGTTTTGCCGGCGAAATGGGACATATGACTATTGTACGCGACGGGCGAAAATGCGCTTGCGGGAAAAGAGGATGTTTAGAGACTTATGTTTCAGCAACCGGAATAAAACGTACCGCTTACGAAATGTTATGCGATATGACAGACAAAAGCGGTATGCGGGAAATCCCTTATAACAATTTAAATGCAAAAAAGATTTATGATGCGGCAATATCCGGAGATAAAGTTGCCCAGGCTGCTTTCAAGTTCACGGGTAGACTTTTAGGACAAGCTATGGCTGATGTAGTCGCGCTATTAAGCCCGGAAGCATTCATAGTTTTTGGAGGATTGGCAAAGTCAGGGGATTTACTTTTGGAACCCACCTCTAAGCATTTGGAGAATAATCTGTTACGTGTGTTTAAAGGTAAAATAAAAATACTGGAATCCGGTCTACCCGAAGGTGATGCCGCAGTTCTTGGCTCAGCGGCGCTTATATGGAATGAAATCAAGCAAAAGAATTAATTTGAATTTTCAGCCTCTTTTATAGCAGGTAGCAGTTCTTCAATTGTTACCGGCCCTTTTTCGTAATCTATATCGACAACTAGTAAAAAGCCGTATAAATTTCCGCTCGAGTGAAATGCGTTCATCAGTTTTACCTGGTCGCTGGAAATCAATCTCCCGGTATTCTCATCCCAAATTTCAGTAGCTGTTAAGCACCCTTTCGACGGTGTTAGCGGGTAATAAGGCTGGTCCTCAAAGAAAGATAAATCATCTGTGGAGCCATGCATAACAATTAAGCGGCGTCCGGTCATTCCTGCGAAATAAGATTCATACAATGGTAAGTAATTTTTCAAACTTTCCGGTAAAAGGTTTTTGTAGTCGCTAATGCCCCAATTGTCGTTTATGTTTTTTCTATGATAGAACAGCCTGGGATTTACTTCGAATGGAATTCGTGTTAGAATATTTGGCGTAGGCCCAATGGATTCAGTTTGTGAAATATAAGTTCCCACAATTGTAAATACTCCTTGCGGTGTATTGCCTTGGCTCAAATAACCCGGCAGGCGCGATGTCGAAGCTGCAAGCTGTTGAATATGAAAAATTGTTCCATCAGAGTTTCGAACAAAGGTTCCGTTGGGTTTCTTAATAACCGTGATTCCTGGGTTAGTTCTGTCCTTCCGGTGAAGCGAATAAATAATAGTTTTATTTTCCTGGAATTGATGTGAAAACAAATTGATAAGTGAATGATTGTCAAACAATGTGTTGACGTTTTCAGTCAAATCATGATGTAGAAATTTCAGTATTGGGTCATTTGCATAATTTGGAAATTTATTTGCCAACGTATTCAATACCTCGGATGAATCGATAACTTCCGGCAACGCATTGAGAAGATAGTGTGTTGCGGTTCCGAAAGTTTGTCTATCATTAGTGTCCCTGAAAATGTTATAGACAAGTGTTGCGACTTCAAAATTCTTAAAAGTGTATGCCAATTCAATTGCAGCCCGTTGAAATTTTGGTCCACTGCTCTGAGCATGTTCCATAGCTTTGGCGATAATCATATTAACCCCGTGACTATCCCATAAACTTAACTCAAGTTCGCGGAAGAAACTTATCCAGGTTTTTTCATTGTAAGCCGTAATAGGTTTTGATAAAAACGAGTTAAGTCTTGTTTCTATTTGATTCTTATACGTTTCACGGTTTTCTTTAAGCACGAAATCGGATTTTAATGAGTGAAGACTAACTTGTGCATTCGAGATTATACTCGTCGCTAATACAGCTAAAAGAAATTGTTTCATTAAGTCCTATTATTAATTGGTGTCAAATATAGGTAATAGCAAGGAAAGGTGAAGTGAGTTGTTACTCACTGGAAATTTTGGATTTGTTCCCATCTGCGGTGAGATTTTTTTTACTTCACAATCGTTCCTTACCAGCCTCTTATATTTATAGGCTTAAATAATCCTTTCAAAGGCGGGCGAAGCAAAAACAGAATCGCGATTTTAATCTGAATTTACATTATAGGATTACCTACTTCATACTGACATCAGGATTATGCGAACTCTCCTTAATTTCAACTACTAAGCAAAACAAAAACTAGAAAGCGGAAATTATACCAATCCCCGGCTGTAAATACTCGTGAATAAAGTCGTACTTTAGCTCACCGACAATTCGAAAGTTGCGTTTAAACATGTAACCCAAATGTCCCGTTAAGCTTTTGTAGTTATGCGCTGCAAGGTCCGATTCAACCCAGTTAAAAAGCCCGACGCCATACCATTTACTTTCGTCGCCTTTCGGAGTCCAAACAAGTTCTGCTATTGCACCCTTGGTATTTATTGTTCTGTCTTGTAAAATTGACGTTGGATAATATTCATGTTTATCTTCGCGCATAACATATTGCAAGTTCAGTTCAAACTGATCTCCCGGTGAAAAAGTTAAATCCGGTCCGTACATCAACAGTTTATTTTCAAGAGAGCGTGCAGGTGAATTTATGTTTTGATTTTCTTTACCGTGATATGCGAATCCGCCAATTCGAAGGCATTCAGTGATATCCTGCGATACCCGTCCGAAAAGATTTTTATAATCGTCGTTATCAAAAAGCTTGTTTGCGCCGGCATCCTCCAATCCGTTTCCATTAATAATTTCAAACATTATGTCCGTTCCGGTTTCAAAGCCGTAAGTAAGCATTATGCCGCGATCATAAGCTAAGTTGAAATTACTATTCGCAACTTTGGTTGTGTAAATTTCATAGTCTTCAAGTGTTAAACGTAGCTCACGTTTGAAAAGCGGATCGGAAATTTGAAATTGCCCGATGTACAAATCTAGTTCAGTTCCGAACAGGTTATTGAACATTATATAAGCGTCTTCAACACCTGCAACTTCGCCCCGTTCATCGAAATACATATAGAAATAATATGCAAGGTTTTTGGCAATTGAACCGCCCGATAAAAACTTAAGTAAATAAGGCGTTTTGAAATCACTGCCTTTTGGTTTATCGGTTCTGTATGTTACATGAACTTCCATTCTAAGAGCAATTGGAAAATCCCTTATTAGGCTCAGCTCATCGTCGCCGGTATCAACAAAATAGCGCGACGGTTCCTGGTCGTTGAGCACAAAGCCGTTGCCTGCAAATTCATCTCCGTACGCTTTAAGCCTGGGGAAAGGGGAGTGGCAGGTTTGACAGCTCATTTTGTACATCCTTGCAAAACCGGGTACGGCAATAACTTGTTGTGTAAATAATAGTGCACTAAATAAAAAAGCGAAGTAAAAAGTATTTTTTTTCATTTAACCCTCTAGTCAATAATCTCAATTGAAGTTACTTGTTCATTTACTAAAACAATTTCCGACTCTTCAGCAGGAACATTTAAATATTTCGCTACAGAGGAAACCAGTTTTTGGTAATTCAATTTCGCCGCAAACTTTAGTTCGCCGATAGCTATGTCATCAGGCAAAGCAAATTTAAAAGTTTCTGTTTTCGTCTCCCTCGGTGCAAACCTATAGTCCACGCCAAGTGATGCAGTATTCCATTGCTGAATTGTCATTCTTCCTTGCGGATCGAAATACGGCATCCTGAAGATTCTGTTGCCTACCGGTATTGCATCTCTTTGTACCCCCTGGAAGTCCGGTATCTCTTTAGCAATACCCATATCCTGGTAGGCCAAAACATCTGAGGCAATTGTATATTCCTCACCTTCAAAACCTTTCTTTTCAACGGGAAGGTGATATACTTTACCGTTCGCATCAATAGCTTCAACATGGAGCCACACGATTCTATCTTCAACCGAGCCGGTCGGAAATTTATGCCCGGTTTTTTGATTGAATAAAGTGGCTGTTAGCAGCACTTCTTCACCCGGCTCAGCTTCATCAATGTCGGGGTAGAGTCGAATTTCTACAGTACCTCTAATCTTTCCATTATCGTGTGCGCCGTTAAAAATGTGCATTCGAGCATCAGGATAAATAGCGCCCATACTTGCAGTTCTTGCTGCTGTTTTCGGCATATGACAATCCTGACACTGTACACCTTCGGCTGAATACGGACCTTCCTTCCATTCAAGGTGAGTTGATTTTACCCACACTCCGTAAGGGCTTTTTTCGTTATGACAAATTCCGCAAAAATCGCCGGACTTATGTAATTTGGAAACTTGAATCTCATGTGCCGGCGAGTCGACTTCACTTTTGCGTGAACTATACTTTGTTTTACCCGGGTTAACTGTGTAGTTGAAATTAAAGGGCACTTCACCTTCATATCCCGTAATGCTGTGGCAAACTTCGCATGAAACGGATTCATTAGCACGGGAATTCATTTCGGGGCGTGGAGGCGGAACATCGCCGACTATAAATGATATTGGAGCGTGGCAGCCGTTGCAGCCTTCTTTAACTTCAGCTACTTTTTCATCTTTCTCAGCGTGGGGAACAGCAAGCTCAAAATATTCTATTTCATCCCAATGGTGGGTATATGCTTTAGACATCATTGATTGCTGCCATTGAACATAAAAATCATTATGGCATGCTGCTCCACAATATTTTGGTTTTTTAAAATTTTCATACTTAAATGCTTCTTGTGCAATTGCGGGTTTGGCCACCACGGTAAGTAGAATTATTATTGAGAGGGTTAAGGTTCCCATACAACTTTCCTTCGATAGAATGATGAGTATATTTAACTTAACCATTCAACACAAGACAAGCAAGACCATGTTATCCAAATAATTTTATGATCATAAATAAATATTTTTATGAAACATTTTACTGCTTTATCTTTGTAACCGATTATGAAAAAAATACTCTGCTTTTGCCTCTTGATAATTTTTACCCCCGATGCTTTCTCCCAAAACGGTGTTATCAATTCTTATTATTCTAAAGGTAAACTTCGTGAAAGTATTTCTTTTGTTAACAATATTCTTGATGGAACAAGCTACTGGTTCTATGAAAACGGGAACATAAAAGAAGAGAAGACCTTTAGCGCCGGTAAGCTTAACGGATGGGTTAGACACTATTATCAATCAGGGTTAGTTGAAGAAGAAATATCGCTGAGGGATGGCGTGCGTGACGGGCTGATGCGAATTTTCCACGACAACGGCGCGTTAAAGGAAGTTCGCACTTACGAAGGCGGAAGACTGATCAAACGGGTTCAGCTTGAATACGATTCGTTGTACGTTGCTTCACTTGTGGAATACAAAGGCAACCGGCAAAATGAACTTCGGCGAAACCGCGACCTCTTTTTATGTGAAGTTGAAATATGTCCCAGGCCGGCAGGTGGTATGCAAGCAATACAAGATAACCTCGTTTACCCCGAATATGCCAGGATGTACGGATTGGAAGGTAAAGTAACTATTATAGCCGATGTAAATGTCAGGGGTGATGTAACGGCTGTAAGAGTTGTGGAAGGATTGGGTCTCGGCTGTGACGAGGCTGCAGTTGAAGCTGTAATGAAAACGAAATTTCTTCCGGGCGCGAACGGTAATGTTGCGGTAGGTAGTTCAGTGATTTTTAAAGTGGAATTTAAATTAAGCGATGATGATAAAAGCAAAGCCTTGCTTCCTGATCAGCAGATGGCTGAGAACAACGTAGCATTGCGTAAATACCTTAATCCTGGAACGGATGTCCCAATTACGACTCCTGATGATACAGGCGATAAAAATACGGAGCCTGCTCCTGAGCGAAAGCCTGATGTAGCATTCCGAACAAATTTTACATGTGAGGTAGATGTTTGCCCGAAACCGCTGGGTGGGTTGAATGCGATACTTGAGAATCTCGTAATTCCGCAACGGGTTAAACGACTTAAGATAACAGGAGATGTTACGGTTGAAGCAGATGTGGATCAGTTCGGACTGGTACGTGATACAAAAGTGATCTCGGGTATTGGTTACGGCGCAGATGTTGCGGTGGAAGTTGCAATTCTTAGCACCATGTTCGAGCCGGGAACAGACGATGGCGAGCCGGTTCGAACTAAAGTAACAGTAATTGTCCCGGTGAATTTTTAAAATCATATTTACTCTGTAAAAACTAATTATTCAGTATACCAGAAGGTTTGAAATAGGTTTATCCCGCTAGAATTGGTTAGCACTTTTAGAATGATTCCAATTGGTAATCATTTATAGTTAAAAGATCACACAAAGCTTTGAATTAATTTATATATGTGAATACGTTTTATAAAGATTTCCGCTCTCTCATTCTTAACTTTGGAAACCAGCTTCATACGTTCAGATGTAATTGCAAATGCGATTTTCCCTGGCTGCATGCTGGCTTAGTCGGGTTAATCTGCACTATATTCCAGCAAATAACCCTACTGGATAGTTAGTTTAAATGGACGCGAATTAATATTTGCTTAATACCGGGGATGCCGATGCTCATTGAAAAAGGGCGGTTTAATCGGTATATTCAACGTTAAAATTTTTTACTTAATCGTTAGAGGAGATAAAAATGGCTATTAAAATAGGTATTAATGGATTCGGTAGAATTGGAAGGCTAGTATTTAGAAGAGCAGTTGAATTGGATGATGTTGAAGTAGTAGGCATTAATGATTTGCTGGATGTTGATTACATAGCCTATATGCTAAAATACGATTCGACTCATGGAAGGTTCAATGGTGAAGTTGAAGTTAAAGACGGTTCCCTGGTTGTAAATGGAAAGTCGATTCGCGTTACTTCCGAAATGGACCCAGCTAATCTCAAGTGGGACGAAGTAGGTGCTGAGTACGTAGTTGAATCTACAGGATTATTCTTAACTAAAGAAAAAGCCCAACCTCACTTGGATGCAGGTGCCAAAAAAGTTGTTATGTCTGCTCCTTCAAAAGATGACACACCGATGTTCGTAATGGGCGTTAACCATGTATCGTATGACGGTCAGGATATCGTATCGAATGCATCATGTACAACAAACTGCCTTGCGCCTGTTGCAAAAGTACTAAATGATAAGTTTGGTATTGAAGAAGGACTAATGACGACTGTTCACGCTACAACTGCAACGCAAAAAACAGTTGACGGGCCATCGAAGAAAGATTGGCGAGGGGGTCGCGGTGCAGCCCAAAATATTATTCCTTCATCTACCGGCGCTGCTAAGGCCGTAGGCAAAGTAATACCCGAGTTAAACGGAAAGCTGACCGGTATGGCTTTTAGAATTCCAACGGCCAACGTTTCGGTTGTTGACTTAACTGTCAATTTGAAAAATCCTGCAACTTATGATGAAATTAAAGCAGCTATGAAAGAGGCGTCTGAAAACGAGCTTAAAGGAATATTGGGTTACACTGAAGATGCGGTTGTTTCAACGGACTTTAACGGTGATGCGCGAACTTCTGTATTTGATGCCAACGCAGGAATTCAGCTCACGGATAAATTTGTAAAAGTTGTTGCATGGTACGATAATGAATGGGCATATTCTTGTAAAGTTGTAGATCTCATTCAATATATTGCATCGAAATAATTCATTAAATTTTTTTGCGAGGCGGCCTTTGCCGCCTTTTTTTTTACAAAATAATTAGTGGAAAGAAAAATGGATAAGTTGTTTATTGAACAAGTAGAACTGAAAAGCAAAAATGTATTGATGCGGGTTGATTTTAACGTTCCGTTAGATGCTGATCAGAATATTACCGATGATACCAGGATTGTTGCGGCGCTGCCAAGTATCAAAAAAATCGTAGGTGACGGTGGCAGAGCAATTTTAATGAGCCACCTTGGACGACCCAAAGGCGAACGAAAAGCTGAATTCAGTTTGGCACCTGTGGCAAAAAGATTGAGTGAACTTCTCGAAAAAGATGTGAAGTTCGTTGACGACTGTCTTGGAGATAAAGTGCACGATACTGTAAAAGCATTAAGCGATGGCGAAGTGCTGTTGCTTGAAAACGTTCGATTCTATAGTGAAGAGACAAAAAATGACGAGGAGTTTGCAAAAAAGCTGGCTTCTGTTGGTGATGTTTATATAAACGATGCTTTCGGAAGCGCACACCGCGCACACGCGTCAACCGAAGGGGTAACTAAGTATATTGACATTTGTGCCTCGGGTTACCTGATGAAAAAAGAACTGGATTACCTTGGTAAAGCAATTGCTAATGCTCAAAGGCCATTTACTGCTATACTCGGCGGTGCTAAAATTTCCGGCAAAATTGATGTAATACAAAACCTGCTCGGTAAGGTTGATACTCTGATTATCGGTGGGGGAATGGCGTATACATTTTATAAAGCGAAAGGTCTGGAAATAGGCGGTTCATTGTTGGAAGAAGATAAGCTGGAACTTGCAAAAGAGCTGCTAGAAAAGTTTGAATCGTCCAGCACAAAAGTCTTGCTGCCTGCCGATGTAGTTGTTGCACCGGAATTTGACAACGATGCACCAAGAACAAATGTTACTGTTGATTCCATACCCTCTGACCAACAGGGACTAGATATCGGTTCGGCTGCAATCGAAACATTTGAAAAAGAAGTATTGGGCAGTAAAACGGTTGTCTGGAACGGTCCGATGGGTGTATTTGAAATGAGTAACTTCGCCATTGGTACCAATGCAATTGCAAATGCATTGGCTAAAGTTACCGGTGAAGGCGCTGTAACTGTAATAGGGGGGGGCGACTCGGCATCGGCTATTAAAAAAGCAGGCTTAAGTGATAAAGTATCGCACGTATCAACAGGCGGCGGGGCTTCACTGGGGTTTCTAGAAGGCAAAGTGCTTCCTGGTGTAGCTGCGCTTAATGACGCATAAAATAGCATAAGAAACTTTTATTGGCTGAAGCAGTCTAATCCATGTTAGATTGCTTCTTTTCATTTTAAACAAAAAGAAGTATTTTTTAATTGATATTGTTGACATAACAGGAAAACTCAATGGGCTTAGGCGATCGAGATTATTACAAACCCTCCGGATTCGGCGGATTTTCATTTTTTCCACCCGTAATTAAAACATTATTAATTATAAACGGCGCTGCGTTTTTCGTACAGATGCTATTTGGAACAATGATGTTTGGCGGAATACCCGGTGAATTTTTTATTAACAAGTTTTTTGCTTTAATTCCTTTTGGCGGGCTGGATTTTGGCGCTATCTCAATGAGTTTTCTTCCTTGGCAGATTATTACATACCAGTTTTTACACGGCGATTTTTGGCACATTGCAATTAATATGTTCATCCTTTGGATGTTTGGAATGGAGATCGAAAACTACTGGGGTTCAAAGAAATTTTTATTTTTTTATTTGATGGCTGGCGTTACCGGCGGGTTGTTTCAACTGCTTTCCGGGTTTTCAGCACCTACTATAGGGGCCTCGGGCGCAGTATACGGCGTGATGGTTGCCTTCGCAATGTTTTTCCCGGATAGGTACATTTTTCTTTACATGCTTGTGCCTGTCAAAGCAAAGTACCTGATTGTTTTTGTGATGGTGATTGAATTTATGTCGGTTGGAAATATGAGTTTTATAGCTCACTTAGTGCACATTGGCGGCGCAGCGTTTGCACTCGTATTTATCCTGCTGGATAGGAAATACAACTTCAATGTTGAAAGGTGGTTTTCAAAATTAAACGAGCGCACTACTACATTTGAACGAAAAGATTCGTTTAACTTTAAGAGTCCGTTCAGAAAACCATTCGGTAAACCTGACGACAAGGTTCAGGATGCTACATTTTATGAAATTAATAATGCTTCCAAACGTGCGGATGAAATTGACCAGGCCGAGATAGATAGAATATTGGACAAGATTAGTCAGAGTGGATACCAGAACTTGTCTGATAAGGAAAAGAAGATTTTATTTGAAGCGAGCAAGAAGAAATAGTTGAAAAATCTAGGTTCTTTAATCATACTTATCATTCTACTTGCTACAGCCTGCGAAAGCAGCCCCGACCTCAATAAAGAAACCACCGCAATGATCTATGTTGACAGGTTATTTCTTAAAGAAAAGTATGGAGCTAGAGAGGATAGTCTTGTGGTAAAGCTTGACTCGATGTTTTTATCATATAACACCACACAGGCTGTTTTTGATTCTTCCATGAGATACTACATGTCTAATGACAAAAGGCTGGACGAATTTTTTGATATCGCTGATGCCTATGTCGACTCGCTTAAAGTGAATCCTAAGCGTTAGCGGATTTATATTTTGCAAAAACAATCCTAATCTTACCGTAGCTGATATTTGTGGGGAGCAACTTTTTCACTTCTTTGATGTCGTTTATTCCGTTTACAAT
>JANQLA010000441.1 GCA_028280855.1 Melioribacteraceae bacterium | reverse complement strand
CAAAAGATCTTAAAATGTTTTTTGCTGCCAGGCAAACGGAAAACCAACCTTTGGTTCCAACACCCGAAAATGATTTGGCACGGCAAATAATGTCGAACTTCACGTACCAGCCAAATGCCTCAAATAAATTCAGCTTTAGGGTAATGTACGATTATCAATTCGAAAATGATCTTAATAGCAACTGGGTGCGATGGTATTTTGATAGAACTTTCTCGGTTACTAAAACTATTTCGAGAACAATGAATTATGGATTCTCGTGGAACCACATACTTAATCCTTCCACATTCTTAGATGTTAAAATCGGTGTTCTGGATGTTTTTAGCGAAGACAGAATTGACTTGCTGTTTGAAGATCAATTTCTTGAAGATTACTCGAATGGAACAAACTGGGTAGATTATACAGGACCAAGTTTCCACAGAGTCGGCAGGGTAAATGATGATAGGGGTGAAGAAAGATCTTTCACTTATAGTATAAATGCAAGTGTTACATCGCAGGTAAACAAAGGTAATCTGGTAAAGGCTGGGCTCCAGTTTTACTACTTTGATATGGATGTAGATAGGGATATAAATGTTACCAACCCCGGCTCTTTTAGAAATGTAAAGTTTACGGCAAACCCCTACGAAGGAGCATTCTACATTCAGGACAAAATGGAGTATCTTGGCTTTATTGCAAACGTCGGGCTAAGGTTTGACTTCTATAATTTTAATACTCCCTACTTCTCCGACAAGTTTTCACCGCTAAGAAATCCGGGTTATGACCCGTCATTACCGTACTTGGAAAGAGGTCAGTATTATGACAGAAATCTCGCGGCTAGGAAAGACACCAAGTTGTTTACAAAAATACAACCGCGTGTTGGATTATCTTTCCCTTTATCGGAAAGAATGGTATTTCATCTTAATTACGGTACGTTTACACAGAGACCAAATTTTAATCTAATCTTTTATAACCAGGTAACGACATTTAACGAAATTGAAATTCTTGGCAACCCTACTATCAACCCGGAAAACACAAAAGCATATGACATTGGACTAGTCACAAACGTTCTTGGATTTAAAATCGATGTGAGCGCCTATTACAAGGATGTTACCGATTTGGTTCAAACGGCATTCTTTTATGATGAACAACAAACTGTTTATCGTACATATATCAACCGCGACTATGCCGATATTAAGGGATTCCATGTTAGCGTTGAGAAAAACGTAGGCAATCTTAAAGGATATGTTCGATACAATTTTGAATCGGCTACGGGAAAAAGTAGTAACGAGCTCAACGCACCAGTGGCTTTTTTCGAACAGCCTGCCGAAGGTCAGGAAGCTGTTGAACTGCCTGATCCCGAAGACGTTTACCTCGATTATGACCGGACGCATAAAGCGGTTGTTAATCTAAGGTATCTAACACCCTCTGACTTTGGATTTAAAATCGGTAGCGTTTATCCGTTTGCTGATGTAAGCGTTTCAGCTACTTTAAGATATTATACCGGTAGGCCTTATACCTATGATCAAACCGGGCAAGGTCTTAAGTTTAATAAACGTACGCCTACCGAAAAAGATTTGAGAATGAGAATTGAGAAGAGAATACCGTTCATGCAATCTACATTTACACTATATGTAGAAGGATTCAATTTACTTGACAAATTCGTTTATCACTATTCAAGAACCTTTGACGACGAACGGAACACCCCCAAGTGGGAAAACGAAAGGGAAAATATCCTGGTTTATGATGGATACAAACCTTTTACAAGCAGTCAGGAAGTTTTCTTAATTGGAAATCAGCCCAGGCATTTTAGAGTTGGTGTCATATATAAATTCTAGAAAGGAATTAGCGGAGTTTATTCATGTTAAAGCACACAAAAATAGTTTTATTGCTGATACTACTTTTTACTTGTAACGCCTTTACACAAGTAAAAGAATTTAGAATTCATGATCGCGGTATGCTTCATGAAACAGTTTTTAACACAGGTGATATTGGCCGTGGGTGGATGACCGGCGAAGCGGGGAATGTTACCAGTACACCTCTTATGGAATGGCCTTCCCGTTCACGCACATTTACTGACGGACTCGAGTATAGCGGGCAGCATAACATCCTGGGCGGCGGAATGTACATGGCTGCAAACGTTAAAGGTAAGCCGGGTATAGAGAATAGAAAGTATGCTCTCTGCGGCGGTGTGGGTGCAAGTCAGCCGGAAGTGGTTTTTGGGCGTTGGAGCTTTCCACTGTACATGGAAAAAATTGAAAACTATCCTTTGCCTGAGGACGGCAGCATAAACCCTGATTATGATCCCGACGAAGCCGAAGAAATAATTAGGGCAGGATGGGCAACCCCTATTGGTGTAACTGTTCACAGAACTTCGAGAGCGTGGAGTTACCCAGACTACGATGACATGATAATATACGAATACGAACTGGAATATACCGGAGATACTGACGGCAACCCTGCAACTATTGAACAAGATTCGGTTCTAACGGATTTCATGGCTCTTTTTATTTATGGCTTTGCGCCATCGATGTATGGGTATCAGAGGCACTACCAGGTTTGGAAATACGATGCAGGAATTTACCGGGGAGATCAAAACAATTTCTGGGATGCTGACTATTGGTTGTCTTTCAACATGAATTTAAGAGTTAACGGCGACGCAAGTCAACCATTCAAGCCGGAACCCAATATTGATAATTTTTATGAGTTTGCCGAAACAGGGTTAAAAGGCGGGGGACTTACATCTCCTCAGGCGCCGGGTTTTAGTGTTCTGTATTACGATGTAAATCATTTAGCAGTTGTTGATCCCGATGACCTCTCAAAAAATGAATCGGAATTTGTAGATATTCTTCGTACTTCAAACGGCGTTTTCTATGAGCTCGATGAAAATGGTCATGTAAAACAGCCTTATTCCAACAAAGTAAGTACGGGAAACACTCGTTCCTCGAAAATGACTGTCGAAGCAATCAATCCTACCAAAAGATGGAGCGGTGTATATTCAGACGGAAGTACAACATGGCCTGCTGTTCCAAACGGCGATACAACATGGTACGGAAGAGCCGCGTATCCATACCGCCAAAGCGCTGATGCTGGTCAGAAGCATATTGTTTTTGGTCCCTACACTTTAGAGCATGGCGACAAATTAAGATATGCGTTTGCGGAAGTGGTCGGTTATGGCGCAGAACCTGGGAAAAGTATTGAAGGCGGACAAACTTTACAGCAATGGGCGCCTACTCCAAGTTTGGACACAAAGATTGTTATTAATGGTACCGCAGTTACAGAGCACTATTTAACAGATTATGGTTACCCTGATTACGTTAACTCGGATAGTGTTATTACAGTCACTGATGTAGCTTTAAAAGCTATAGAAGCTTATGTGGGAAAAAGACACGAGCGTGATGTTCCAATATGGCCGGAAGACCACCCGAGTACAGGTTCTTACAAAATACCAACCCCGCCGCCTGCGCCAATAATAGAGATAACAAACACTCCCGACGGCAGTGTTCAACTCAATTGGAATAACGCTGCAGAGGAATTCACTCATCCCAGGCTGACGGGTCAACTAGCGGCTTACCGAATTTATAGAAGCGTGGAAGGAATGGGACCATTTGAAATCCTCGCCGAAATTCCTACCGGGCAGTTGAACAGTGACAACCTGTACGAATATATTGACAACGATTCCGACTTTAAAATTGGGGAGTCCCGCTATTATGGTGTTACTTCGGTAGATGTTAACGGGATGCAGAGTGGGAAAACAAATCTTCAGAAATTTACAAAGAATGTGGGATCAGTTGAAAAACTCGACCAGGTATATGTAGTGCCAAATCCATTCATTTCAAAATCAGGCTTTGCCGGCGGTGGCGAAGTTGATGATCAGCTTGGATTTTACGGGTTGCCAAATGAATGCACGATAAGAATATTTAGCTTTTCCGGGAATCTTATAGAGACTATTGAGCATACCGTTCCGGTTTATTCTACCGCCTGGTTTCAAACTACTAAAAACGGGCAGGAGATTGCTTCGGGAGTATATTTCTATGTAGTTACAACTCCGGGCGGAGAGATTTATAAAGGAAAATTTGTCGTAATTAAATAAGAATTTAAAGGTATATGATGCGACGTATAAAATATTTTTTCATAATACTGCTTGCATGCAGCACATTATTTGGATTTGAAAAAGTCGGTACCACTTCATTTCAATTTCTAAAAGTAATAACAACTGCCAGGGCATATGGTATGGGTGGAGCGTATACGACAATAGTAAATTCATCCGATGCCGTGTTCTGGAATCCGGCAGGCCTTACAAAAGTTAACGGGCTTGGTGTTTCAGCGGGTTATGCAGATTGGTTCCTTGATGTAGGTCAGTATTCGTTATCCGTTGCTTACACACTTGATGATGTAGGTACATTCGGCCTATTCGCTCTTTATAGCGATGTTGGGTCTATCCAAGAAACACGAGTATCGGCACTTGGGTTTGTAGATGGAAAATATAACCCTGGTTTAACAGGAAGAACTTTTAGCCCCACATCAACAGCAATTGGTATCTCATTCGCCCGTGATTTAAATGACAGGTTTACTTTCGGCATTAATGCTAAGTACGCGCATGAAGATTTGATTTATAAATCAGCGGGAGTATTAGCTTTTGACGGCGGACTAATTTATAAAACAGGATTTCGTTCAATTATAATTGGTGCGTCGCTAAGAAATTTTGGACCGGAAGTTAAATTTATTGATCGTAGCTACCCTTTACCGCAAACTCTCTCACTAGGTATATCTACAATGCTATTCAGTGAAGCCGATCCGTTAATTAGCGACGTAGGCGATCATTCATTGCTAGTATCATACGACATGGAACAACCGCGCGACTTCGGCCAGCAACATAATTTCGGGATGGAGTATTCGTTCGATAACATATTTTTTATACGAGGCGGTTATAGGTTTAACGGGGATCAGGAAGGTTTAAGTTTTGGAGCAGGCTTGTTCTACGGCGGTTATAAAATAGATTACGCTTATAGTGATTTTGGAGAATACTTAGACTCTGTTCACAGATTCTCAGTAGGGTTAAATATTAATTAATGTCTTTATCCAATGGAGCTTTAAAAATGTATATGAAGAAAATAATAATTACTTTTTTATCGATTACTTCAATAATCATAGCTCAGAACAGGGGTAATAATTTATCATTCCAGGGCATTGATAATTTTAATAACCAGGGTGTTAAAGCTGCAGCAATGGCCGGTGCATATACTTCACAGTCCGGTATGGTTGATGCACTTCATTACAATCCGGCCGGGTTAAGCGGAATAACCTCAATTCAAATATCTGCTGCAACAAATTTTTCGAACAATAAGTGGTTTGAAAATCAGGTGTACCGCCCCAATAGATATTTTGTAACGCTTCCGTTTTACCTTGAGAGATTGTATACGCCTGACCCTGCACAGAACGGTATGTTTGATCATGAAAGGCTTTGGACCGAAGACTTCCTTATTGATTCGAATTACGTGGTGAATTTTCCTGAAACGGGACTCGATCCGCAAAGTGAAGATGCTGCCAACTGGATAAAGAAAAATGATAATAGCGGTTTAAGCAGTATTATGGCGGCAATGCCTTTTTCAATTAGTAACCAAAAATTTGTTGCTGCAATCTCATACGGTAGGGAGGTAACTTTCGCTGATTATGACAGAAACGAAACTTTTTTAGACCCTCACATTGGTTACGATTCTTACGGACAGATTAGCAGGGTAAACGGTAACGATACTCTTGTTGTAAACTGGTTTGATTACGCCAGGGAAAGAACAGGGGAGATTGATAATATTAATGCAGCCATTAGCTATGAGTTAAACGAAAATTTTTCCTTTGGCCTGGGCGCTAAAATTTCGTGGGGTCAAAGCGATGACAGGCAAACCTTAGACAAAATCGGCTATTTCGATTTAGTGCAACAGAACAGGTTTAGATTTTCTTATGATACAACCTATCACTACATATCCGGGAAGTCGGATTATTCTTCAACCGCATTTAATGTCGGCATCCTGTTTCAGTTAGACAAATTCTCGGTCGGTCTTAAAGTCGATTTACCATATACTTTTACAAGAGAATATAGTTACGAAGAACAATTTATGGATTCAACCGGAAGTTTTTCAAGATCATTCAGCGGTGCCGACGAGGCAAAATTCCCAATGGTTTATACTGCCGGAATTAGTTTTAGTCCCGTTAATAATATTACACTTGCTATCGATTATCAATATGCACCCTATAGCGAAACGGAATTCGAATTTTCTTCTGCTGATACAACTTTTAATAACTGGGTGGATCAGGAAGTATTTCGTTTCGGGCTCGATTATAAAGCTTTCGAATTTTTATCGTTGCAGGCGGGCTATAAACAAGTTCCGCAAACATTTGTCCCCGATGGTGCAGCTATAAAAGATTCAGGCCCGAAAGCGGAAAGCATTAACGCCGGTATCGGTGTTCATACTGATTATGGCAGCATTCATCTTGCATATGAATACAGGGTACTCCGTTACTATGACTCCTACTACTCAAATACTAATTACAATACAACACAGTTTTCGAATTTGATGATTGGGTATAATCTAACACTATAATAATTAATCGGAGGTAACATGATGAAAAAGTTACTAATACTTTCATTTACATTCCTGCTCTGTTTTAACATACAGAATTCTGCTACAAACATTCCTGTTGAAGATATTTATGACTTTCAACTAGCTATTGAATTTGCTATGAGCAATAATATTGATACTCTGATCTTAGTTTCAGACGGTGGTATTTATACAACAACCGACACGAACTTTTTCTTTATTCATAATCCCCTTACTATTATAGCTCAAGAAGGATTATCGCAAATGCCTACTATAACGCACAGTGCGGCAGATTCTTCCGTTTTAGAGATTTTTAGAATAGCCCATGACTTTACTATTAAAGGTGTAATCCTTGACGGTGGTCATGAAGTTTCGCATGGAATGAAATACGCATTAAGAGCCGGCGACGGCCCGGACGAAAATCCGATCCCGCATCACAAGGGACTTAACATTACAGTTAAAAATTGTGTTTTCAAAAACATTTATCGCGACAAAGACCCTGACGGTCAAGGACACGGGTTATACTTCTTAAAATTTGTTGAGGCCGGGGATGTATTAGTTGAAAATTGCACGTTTCAGGACATTGGCGATGAAGCGATTAGAATGACTGAAACAGAAAAATGGGATACTGAAAGATGTTTAGAGTCGCTTACAATTAGAAATTGTTCCTTCACGAATATTGATGCAGAATGTATTCGCTTCTATGGTGACACCGATACAGAAACACCTGACGCTCCTGTTTTAATTGAGAATATCTCTGTTAACCGTTCAGCAAGCCGCATGATGTACATTAAAAATAATTTTGGTACCCAGGTTAGAAACGTGATAGTTACGAATGCACGAATGCCAGGAAGCGACCGTGCCGACAGAGCGGATTATGTAATGCAAATACAAGGTGTTGGTTCTTACATAAGCCATGTTGACACAATGAATTATGTTTTCGGTGTCAATAAAAAAGAGAATACAATTGAATCTGTAAAAGGCGGCGATCTTGATGAAACTACTATTTTTGGATTCGATCCGCAGTATGAAGACGAAGCAAACTTTGACCTAAGATTAAAGCCAACATCGCATGCTTATTTCTCGGGTAAAGATAACGTTCATCTTGGCGATTTAAACAATGCTGTTGCTGCTAATCCGCAAGTGTCTCCTTTAAATGTTGAAATTGTTGGTAATGGATCAGTTCAATATAGCCCAGAAAGAAAGGGATTAACTTTTGTAACCGGCGTCTCGGTTACAATTACAGCAACTCCGGATTCCGGTTATAAATTTGTTGGATGGACCGGTGATGTAACTAGTACAAATAGTGTTGAAACCATAAACGTTGACGGCATAAAAAATGTTATCGCAACTTTTGATATCTCTACGGATGTAGAAGATGAGGTGTTGAATGTATCCGAATACAGTCTCTCGCAGAATTACCCAAATCCCTTTAATCCCTCAACGCTTATTTCTTTCGGGTTAAAAGAAGCCGGAGAAACCACCATTAAAATATTTGATGCTCTTGGGAGAGAAGTTGATAACATTTTATCAAAAGATTTAAGCGCTGGAAGCCATTCAATAATCTTTGATGGAAGTGACTTAAGTTCAGGGATTTATTTCTATCAAATACAATCTGGTGATTTCGTTGCAACTAAGAAAATGATGCTAATCAAATAAATAAACATCTCAACTAGGATGGAGAACAAAATGAATTTTTTTAAAAAGTTATTAGGTATTTGCGCACTTCTTATTTTGGTCAGTGCAGTAAATTACTCTCAAACTGTGCATCAGGTTGCTGAGGGCGACAGCACTTTAGCCGCTGCAATCGCTGATGCGGCTGACGGCGATATTATTGAGTTGGTAACAGACGGCGGATTGTATACGAATCCAAATCAAATCGATATCGACAAAAGCCTGACTATCCGGGCGCATGAGCAGCTTTCAAACAAACCGGTTGTAAAATACACCGGCTCATCTACCAGCGCTCACATGTTTAGAATCAGGTCCGGCCCCAATGTTACATTTATGGGATTAGACTTAGCGGGCGATGGAACTGCTGAAGGCGCCGCTAAGAAAGCGAAGTATATTTTAAGAATTGACTCAAGTGAAGATTCGCTTACAGCAATGGTCATTAAAGTGATGGATTGTATGCTTCATGACACACAAGATAAAATTGTGAAGCCCTACAAGAACACCGGAATTGACTCTTTAATTTTTACAAACACAACTTTCTACAATTCGGATAAAGAAGCGGTTACATTGCACTCAGGTTCCTCGAGCGATCCGAAGGTACACATGGATTATGCCGAGTTTTACAATTGCACTTTTTATTCAATTACCCGCGAAGCCATAAAAGGCGATACTAATCCCGATACAAAAGCATTAATCAATCATTGTACTTTTTACGACATTGGCGGCCCCGACAAACCGTTCATCTATATGGATGATTTGACTGATGTCGAAATAAAAAACAGCATATTCCAAAAAAATCTTGAAACCGGAAATTTTGTTCGCTTGGAATCCGACGCTAATACCTTCCATCATAATATTTTTTGGGATGTTGTTGACAAAGAAGTTGATAACACAGTAAATGTTTCCGACACACTATTCGCTGATCCATTATTTGAAGATCCGGCAAATGCTAACTTTATGCTACAAGCAGGTTCTCCAGCTATTGGGTTTGCAGATGACGGCAAAGCCGCCGGTGATTTAAGGTGGGATCCGACTGCCGGTGATCCGGTAATCCATAGAGTTGAAGAAGGAACAGATGTTCTCAAAGCCGCTATCGATGCTGCCAATCCGGGAGACATTATCGAGCTAACAACAAGCGGCGGTATGTACTTATCGAATGATCAGATTGATATTGATAAGAGTATCACTATTAGAGCAAACGAATTCTTAGCGCAAAAACCTGTTCTTAAATATATAGGTGAGTCAACCAGCGCGCATATGTTTAGAATCCACTCCGGTCCGAACGTTTTTTTTATGGGATTAGACTTTGCTGGAGACGGTACCACAGATGGAGCGGCTAAAAAAGCAAAGTATATCCTCCGCATTGATTCGAGTGAAGATTCGTTAACTGCTATGATAATTAAGGTTGATGATTGTATACTTCACGACACCCAGGATAAACTTGTTAAACCATATAAGAATACGGGAATAGATTCATTAATTTTTACGAACACAACATTTTATAACTCGGATAAAGAAGCTGTTACACTTAACTCGGGCTCATCCAGTGATCCTAAAGTTCACATGAAGTATGCCGAGTTTTACAATTGTACTTTTTATTCAATAACACGTGAAGCGATTAAAGGCGATACAAACCCCGACACAAAAGCTTTAATCAACCAGTGTACGTTTTATGACATTGGCGGTCCTGACAAACCATTCATTTATATGGATGATTTGCAAGATGTCGAAATAAAAAACAGCATTTTCCAAAAGAATCTTGAAACAGGCAATTTTGTTCGATTAGAATCAGACGCAAACACTTTCCATCATAATGTAATTTGGGATGTTGTTGACTGGGAAGTTGATAACACAGTTAATGTTTCCGATACACTACGCGCTGACCCGTTATTTATGAATCCTGCAAATGCTGATTTTACACTTGGTGAAAGTTCACCGGCGAGAACCGCTGCTGAAGGCGGAACACCGGCAGGTGATTTAAGATGGGCAATTGATCCGAATGCTGTTGTCGTTTCAGTAATTACTGTTGGTAAAGGGATCGTTACTTTGGATCCTCCTGGTGGCGTATATCAACCAGGAACTCAAGTTACTTTTACTGCAACTGCCGATCTCAATTGGGAATTTTCAGGTTGGAACGGATTGAATGTATTTCCTCCGGACGCCAATCCGGCGACGGTAACTGTTAATGAAAACATGGAGGTTACAGCAACGTTTATAAGCTTAACTCCTCAAGTTACTTTAGATATTGCGACACTGGGTTTAGGCACAGTAGAAACAGATCCCGAAGTTGGCGATGATGGCACGTTTGATGAGGGTTCTCAAGTTACTCTTACAGCTGTTCCTGAAAACGGTTGGGAATTTGTTGAATGGCTTGGCGACATAGCCGGAACAGAAAACCCGATTGTTGCTGTCCTGGATTCAAATATGGCAGTAACTGCTTCGTTCAGGAGCACCGCCCCGCAGGTTACCTTAACAGTTATTGTTGAAGGTATGGGTGATGTTTCTTTATCACCGGAACCTATTCTTGGTACTTATGATGTCAATACAGTTGTGACATTATCTGCAGAAGCTGCTATTGGATGGAATTATGTAGGAATGACAGGTGATCTTACCAGCACAGCCAATGTTGATTCATTAACAATGGATAATGATAAAACCGTTACGGTTACTTTCGAAGAAGCAAATGTTCCGGGTGGTGTATTAGAAGTTGAAGCAACCTGGGATCTAATGGATATTATCAGTTTCGCTAATAATAACTCGCAAGTGCATACTGTAGAATTGATTACAAGTGGAGGAGTTTATACAACTAATAAATCAGGAACAGCATTCCTAAAAGTACCACTGACAATTACAGCTTCAACAGAATTAGAAGCTAAACCGATTATTACAAATACTGATCCGCTTGGTGTTGAAGGTACAATTGATATTCTCAGAGTATTTAACGATCTGACTTTGGAAAACGTAATTATCGATGGTAGTACTGAATACTCTGCCGGAATGAAGTATGGTGTACGCTACTCCAACTCTGATCCGCCTGATACCGTAAAATGGGGATCAAATGCAATTTTCCGCAATGTTGATTTTAGGCATTTGTATGATGACGGCAAAGCAACAGGCGATGGACACGCACTTAAGATCGATAGAGAAATGATTCTCGGGTTGGTAAAATTTGAAAATTGTACCTTCTACGATATAGGCTACGAAGCGATTAGAATATCGGATACTGAAAAATGGCAGACCGACAGAGCCTTGGATTCATTGGTTGTTCGTAACTGTACATTCACTGAAATCGACGCCGAAGGAATAAGGTACTATTCTGATGCTGATCCCGCAACACCTGATGTACCTGTATTAGTTGAGCATTGTACTTTTAATTCAACAGCTACAAGAATAATGTATCTGAAAAATTCGGGCGGCGCGGTTGTTAGGGACTTAATAATTGCCAACAGTCGTGAATCAGGACATGGCAGGGATGATGATTTAATGGATGTGCAAGGCAGCGGATCGTTTTCGAGTATGACAAGCCATGTTAATATTTGGAATACTCCTGATGTTCCGATTAAAAGCACCGATGCTGAAGTGGATTCTGCAACAATCTATAACCTGGATCCACAATTTGTTGATCCTGAAAATATGGATTATACACTACCGGAAACTTCTCCTATGTATGGAATGGCGCATGACAGCACAGCACTGGGCGACCTCAATTGGGCCACTAATGAACCGGTTAGTGTAGAAGACGAAAAAATGATTCCAACAGTATTTAGTATTGATCAAAATTATCCGAACCCGTTTAACCCAGCTACTTCAATAAGATTTGGACTACCTGTTAGTGCAACGGTAACTCTGCAAATTTTTGACATTCTTGGAAGACTGGTTACAACAATTTATGATGGCGTGGAGATGAATGCCGGATATCATAAAGTACAATGGAACGGACAAAACAATTACGGAAGCAAAGTTGCGACGGGTATCTATTTCTATAGAATTAATTCTGTAGGGGTGGATAGTAAGAACTTTGTAAATACTAAAAAAATGATTTTGATGAAGTAATATATTCAAATAATGCATCGGCCTGTTTCAATTAGTCGATGCATTAAATTCCGAGAACAACGAATTGATGATAAAGAAACTAATACTGTTAATACTGGCGTTACTTGCTGCAAATGCTTTTGCAACTACTTATAAAGTTTCATCTGCTGCTGAAATTAATTCCGTGATGAATTCCGCTTTACCGGGTGATACATTATTAATGTCGACCGGAATTTGGAAAGATCAGCGAATTAAATTTCGAGGAGCAGGAACAGAGGATAATCCAATAGTTCTTAAAGCCGAGAAAGGTGGCCATACTTATTTAACGGGAGAATCCTACTTGCGCATTGCCGGTGACTATCTTGTTGTTGATGGTCTTCATTTTACTCAGGGACATTCGCCGAGCGGCGCCGTAATTGAGTTCCGCGACGGTTCTTCGAACCAGGCATTTAATTGCAGACTTACAAATACTGCAATTGTCAATTATAACCCTGATTCAATCAATGACGATTACAAGTGGGTCTCTATTTATGGAAAGAACAACAGGGTTGATCACTGCTATTTTAAAGGAAAAAATCATAGCGGTACTACTTTGGTGGTTTGGATGGATAGTGAACCTGATTACCACTTGATAGATAGTAATTACTTTGCCGAACGACCAGATCTTGGATTTAATGGCGGAGAAACTATTAGAATAGGTACAAGTGATTGGTCAATGCTGGATTCCAGATGCATTGTAGAATATAATCTGTTTGAAAAATGCGATGGTGAAACCAAAATAATATCGAATAAATCCGGACACAACATTTATCGCTATAACACTTTTCTGGAATCAAAGGGGACTCTAACATTAAGGCACGGCAATGATTGTGGTGTTTACAGCAACTTCTTTTTTGGAAATAATAAGTCGTCAACCGGCGGCATAAGA